>PMQB01000696.1 GCA_003169195.1 Bryobacterales bacterium | reverse complement strand
AAGAAGCAGGCATCGTACCCGGTCAACTGGTTCTCCACCGCAGATAAGTTCGCGAGATCCTTCTGCGCAATCTCTTGCAGCTTCGGCGATGCTTGGCCGGTCACGGTGCGGCCAATCGTCAGCACACTTTCCACGTCAGGACTCAATAGACATTCACGCAGCACGCCCTGTCCCACCATGCCTGTGGCGCCAAACAAAATGACTTTCATGCTTACCTGCTTTCTAGTTTCACAATGACGCCCTTTGGCCCGGCCGCCCAAACTGCGCCCGCCCGGCTCGCCACTGCATTCAGATTCATATCTGAAAAGTGGGTCCAGCTCACGCCGCCATCGCGCGAAACATCGGAGCCTTTGGTGCCTACAGAGATGAACGTGTTCTTCCCAATAACAGCAACGCCTGACCGGTAACCCAAACCCACCGCCGCCTGCCATGTCTTGCCGCCATCGCGAGTCACTGCCACTGTATGTTCCGCTGCCTTGTCATTCTTATAATCGCCGCCAGCGGCCACGCCATGTTTGCCGTCGGTGAAAACTAACGAGAAAATCCCCGCTGTCTTCGCTCCGCCGAGTGGCGTCGTATAAACGCGCCACGTTTTCCCACCATCCTGCGTTTGAAACACGCGCGCACCACCCGGACCTCCTGTGGCGAACCACGCCTGCTTTTTACCTTTTGTTACTAAACTCGTGCCGCTGGCAGCAAAGGCTCCTTCGTCTTCCAAAGCTGCCGGAGCCCGCTGCCGCTGCCATGTTTTGCCAGCGTCCGCCGTCGTGAAAATCGTAAACTGTCCGTTCACCGGATCTCCCAATAGAACCGCGTGCTTTGCATCCCAGAAGGACAAGTCATCGAAAAAGCCTTTAGCGTCTGGATTCGCAAACAAGAGTTCCCAATGCGCGCCCGCGTCCGTCGTTTTGTAAACGCGCGAACTGGCACCTTCACCGCTGGCGAGCAAATAGGCGTTGTCCGCATCAAAGGCTTCCACGTCGCGAAAATCGAGGGCCTCCGCGCCCGCTACCGAACCGCTCTGCCAGTGCTCTCCGCCATCCGTGGTTCGCATAAAGGTTCCCTTGGTGCCGCTGGCCCAAACCACTTTTGGCGACACCACACACAAACCCCGCAGGCTGGCGGTGGTGTTCGAAACTTGCGCATTCCAAGACAGCGCGGCGATAGCGGCTAACTGAAACAGAAGCATATCCGTCAAGCTTAACGGTCGGCTACCGCCGTTCGTCGGTAAACACCCGGCATTGGCCGATTAGTGGATGATTCCGGGGCCTATCCGCTTTAGTATCGAATCGAGGATGAATGAAATGCGCGTTACTTGGAAGAATCTGCTCCTTCCTGTTGTTTTGATGGCCACCGGCGCCATTGTGCTGGCGAGCGCCGACTTCGGGCTCGTGTCGTTAGATCGCGTACAAAACCTCTGGCCGGCGGCGTTGATCTTGGTTGGCTTAGTTGAGCTATTGTCTGAAGATTCCTCAGCGCAGCGAGGCCAACATGAATGAAGACCGCCCGCGACTGTTCAATAGAAGTCCTGGCTCGCGGCTCATCTTGGCCTCAGTTCTGATCGTGGTAGGCACGGTGCTGTTTCTCGGCAACCTCGGCCTGATACCGCATTTCTATATCTGGTCGTTTTGGCCGCTGATTATCATTGCGTTGGGTATTTCGAAAATCTTCAACTCGAGCGATTCCGGGAACCGATTGCTGGGATTCTTGCTTAGCTTCTTTGGCGTGTTCTTCTTGCTGATTAGTCTGGATCTTATTCAAATTCGCGCGCGCGATCATAGCTGGCCCGTTTCGCTGTTGCTGATCGCCTTCGGTTTGGCCATGCTTGTCAGGGTTTTGGAACGGCCCGGTTCGACGCAACAGAGATGGAAGGGGTTTGAAGCGCTGCGGATGGCCGTGCCGAATGGCTTAAACGATTTCACGGTGATGGGTTCCGTGAAACGCCGTGTGGACACCGCCGATTACCGCGGCGGCACTTCTCTCAGTATTCTAGGCAGCATCGAGCTTGATCTGCGTCACGCACGCATCCAAGAGCCGGGGCAAGTGGTGCAACTAGACGTTTCTGCCATCCTCGGTTCCGCGAAAATCAGGGTGCCGGAAAATTGGCGTGTTGAGATTCGCGGCGCTAGCATTTTAGGTACCTATGAAGACAAGACGATTCCGCCGACCTCTGCCGGCACTGCGCCTACGCTCGTCATCAGCGGCTTTTCGTTTATGAGCACTGTTGAGATTGAAGATTAGGCCAAGACATTCGTCATGCATCCGCTGCTGCAAAATCGCAATTCGCTGTTCGCCTATTTCTTCGCTTGGGTGCCGTTGGGCGTCATGTTGGGTGTAGTTGTGTCTGGGGCGGGGCACTTGGACGCGCGTGCCACGCTCGCTGTCATTGCGCCGGTGACATTGCTTCTTTCGTTTGTCTGTTTATCTCCTTGGTTTCTCTGCCGTTCGCTGCCGTTGAATAGTACGGCGCAATGGAGAATCCTGGCTTATCACTCCATTGCCGCCATGTTGGCCAGTTCGCTGGTTCTCTTGATGGTGCCGTTTTTGCTTCAGTTGCTGACGCGTTTTCGTCCAAAGATCGAGCAGCAATTTGAGCCTGCCATGCGTGCACTGGCTGGGATGTGCTTCCTTTTCTATATGCTTTCAGTGGCGCTGCACTATATGTTGCAAGCCGTCGAAAACTCCCGTCAAGCCGAGGTGCTTTCGCGCGAAGCCGAACTCAAAGCGCTTAAAGCCCAAGTCAATCCGCACTTCTTATTCAACAGTCTCAACTCCATCAGCGCATTGACTACCGTAGATCCAGCCAGAGCGCGCGAGATGTGCGTACGGCTCTCTGATTTCCTGCGCAACAGTTTGCGTATGGGCGAACGAACCTCCATTCCGTTCGGCGAAGAACTGGCACTGGCGAACACTTATCTCGACGTGGAACAAGTTCGCTTTGGGAAACGTTTAAGAGTGGTGCAGGATTTTGACTCGGCATGCCAGGAGTGCGAAGTGCCTCCGCTGCTCGTTCAACCGCTGGTGGAAAACGCCGTGAAGCATGGTGTGGCTAGCCTGACGGAAGGCGGGGAGATCAGCCTGCATGCGCATGTTGCCGACGGCCGGCTCTGCTTCAGCGTGGAAAATCACTTCGATCCAGATGCTCCTTCGCAGAGAAAAAGCGGGTTCGGCTTAGTAAATGTGCGTAACCGGTTGAAGGCGCGCTATGGCAATGCGGCTCGTCTGGATGTGGATGTTCATGACGGCACCTATCGCGTGCAGCTATCGGTTCCGTTCACGAAGGAGATTAGGAAATGAGCATTCGCGCCCTCATCGCCGACGACGAAGAACTGGCTCGCCACATTCTTCGTGAGTACCTCGCGAACCAGCCGGATATTCAGATTGTGGGCGAATGCGATAACGGGTTCGCCACTGTAAAGGCGATTTCTGAACTCAAGCCAGACCTGCTCTTCCTAGATGTGCAGATGCCCAAGTTAGACGGGTTTGAAGTGCTGGAACTGGTGGACGCCAAGTTAGCGGTTGTCTTTGTGACCGCGTATGACCAATACGCCACCAAAGCCTTTGATGCGGCGGCGGTTGACTATTTGCTCAAGCCGTTCGATCTGGCTCGCTTCCAAAGTGCGCTGGATCGCGTGCGTCAGAGGCTCGCACTTCCTCAGCCTCCCACTTTGGCGCCCGCCGAGTTGCGCAATGCTGCACTTCCTCCCGGGCGTCACACAGAACGCATTGTCATTCGCGATGGGGCCAAGGTCCACATTCTGCCCGTCGCCCAAATTGATTACGTGGAAGCGCAGGACGACTATCTGGCCTTCCACAGCACTGGCAAATCGTATCTCAAGCAGCAAACCATCTCGAGCTTGGAAGAATCACTCGACCCAAGCCAATTCATCCGTGTCCACCGGTCGTTCATTGTTAACCTGGAGCGCATTCGCAAGATAGAGGCATACACGAAAGACGCGCGCTTGGCCATCCTGGACGACGGCTCGAAAATTCCCGTCAGCCGGGCTGGATATCTCAAGCTAAAGGAAGTCATGGCGCATCCGTAGGTGCAAGCCATGTAACTTTTGAACCCGACTCACGATATCATCGAAATTCTACGTTGAACTATGGCAAACGCAACCTGTGATATCGGATTGATCGGTTTGGCAGTAATGGGCCAGAACCTAGTGTTGAATATGAACGACCACGGCTTCAAAGTCGCGGTGTTCAATCGTACTGTTTCGAAGGTCGATGACTTTCTAGCAAACGAAGCGAAAGGGACCCAGGTAGTGGGCGCCCACACCATTGAAGAATTTGTGGGCGCGTTGAAATCGCCCCGCCGTGTGATGTTCATGGTGAAAGCCGGCGACACCGTTGATCAGATGATTGACCACGTGCTGCCGCTGCTCTCTAAAGGCGACATCATCATCGACGGCGGTAACTCACTCTTCACCGATACAAACCGCCGCACGAAAGACCTGGCGGATAAAGGAATTCTGTTTGTCGGTACCGGTGTTTCGGGAGG
>PMQB01000525.1 GCA_003169195.1 Bryobacterales bacterium | reverse complement strand
AACGCCCAATCGGTTGCTTGCTTCGGTTGGTTGTTTCCTGATGGGTTTGGTCACGCTTGTCCGGGTGTCGGACCGCGATGAAGTGAATCTCGAAGCTTCCTTCCCTATCGCCGTTTCCGACCAGTTGTCGCGGTAGGGACAATCATCACTGATTGCCTACCGCACAGATCCGTACGTGCGCGTTTACGCATACGGATGTTAGGGACAAGCGTTTTTGTTATTTGCGCCGAAGATCGCTGTGATCCCAACAACCTCTAAAAGAACATACCCAATTGTGGGCCGAACCAGTCAGCATTCACCGCGCGGGTGTCGTATCCAGCAAGTAGGCTGGTGAGAGTCCGAAACTCAACAGCGCGGGTAATGTCTTTCAGGTTTTCATTCAAGTAGGTGATCGCTGTCTCGTCCTTCGAAGAGAAGCGGAGCGGCGGCCCCATGGAACTTGAGATCGAGACCGTCATCGCTTCTAAAGTTCCTATAAGAATGCGACCTTCCGTATTGCGACCAGTTACCGGGGAAATAATGCCGAAGGCTTGCGGACTTGGAGCGTAAATCCTTTCTGTCGCTTAGCATCACTTCAAAGGAGCTTTTTTTTGATAGAATCCTGACATTCTGCAACGGAGGAACCCAGATATGTTCAGAATAGGAGTTGCTTTCATAATAGGTTTAGTGGCGTTGCCTGGCACGTCACAATCGGCATTGGCGGACGATGCGAATGGGAGTTCGCAATTGCCGGCGCCGAAAAAGGCAAAGCTTGTGTGGCAGACGACGCCTCCGGCGGCAATTCCTACCGAGTCGGACCATGAGAGCGGGCCACATGGCAAGATTCCGGTGAAAACGACCACGATTCCACGGCCTAAGACGCCCCCGGCGACACCGGTGGTTCTGAAGATTGCGCCGCCGAGAATGGTTGTGCCAGAAAAAGACCCGCCAGTTGCCTTCAAGGACGTGAAGGTGACTACCGCGTCGAGTTCGATTCTTGAGCCCGTGGCCGCGAATAATGGTAATGTCGTTTTCTACACAGGCAATTTCATGGGCGGGGCGGAGTCCATGGATGGGGGCAGCACCTGGAAGTTCACCGGTTCTAACAGCAAAGGGCAATGGGTCGATCTGAATGGCGACCTACAATGCGGCTGCGATCAGGATGTGGTGTATGCGCCGCAAATCAATAAGTTCATCTGGTATCGCCAGGGCGGCGGCAATGACTGGACAAAGGGTCAGCAGGAGCCGAACTCGATAACGCTGATTGACGGCAGCAACCCGGAGACTGCCGAGGCCTGTTCGTTCACGCTGTATCCGAGCACGGTGAATGCCAGCTGGGGCGCGCCCTATTGGTTCGACTATCCGGCGCTCGCGCTGGGGCCGAACTTTGTCTACCTCACAACCAACCTGATCGACAACCAAGGCGGGGGTGATGTTGGCTCGGTGATTGTACGGTTCAACTTGACCGCATTGAATAACGCCTGCTTTAACAATGGCAAAGCGAACATTGATTGGTATTTGAGCTCCACATCGAACGTTGGACTGGGACTTGGAGCGGCCAACGGTTCAGCGGATGTATTGCAAACGATGCTATTCGCTGCGCACTTGAGTAACAACCAGTTACGGATCTACTCCTGGCCTGAGTCGGCATCCCATACTGGTGTCACTTCGACTGACATTACTCATACTGCGTACAATCCACCGAATAAGGAGCAATGCGTTGTGCCGGATGGAGGCAACCCGTGCAATAGCTTGCAAACGTGGTACATCACAGGATGGTCGGATCGCGCAAATGGCACGGCGACATTCATGTGGAATGCAGGGGCGAATCCTCCGTCGCAAAAGTTCCCTTATCTGCATATGGTGACCGTGAATGCGTTCCCGGGTCATATCGGTATGCAGAATGAAGCCGATCTGTGGAGTCCGAACTTTGCTTTCCTGGTGGGCGCGGGCGGCGTTGACACGCAAGGAAGGCCGGCGGCTACTGCATTCATCGCTGGCGGCACTACTTCGCCTACGCCGATTGTGTGGATGCCGACGGAAGGGCTGAATTACGTGCAACTGGACAGCGGGAAAGCGAGCGGGACGAAAACAACGAACCGCTGGGGCGACTATTTACGTGTCCGGCCTTATTACGCCGGGCCTGGCGGGAGTGCCCGGGCATGGAGCATCGCCTCTTACTTCTACCCGGCAACGACCGGCGGTGATCAGTTTAACTATTATCAAGTTTCCTGCAATACCGATACGAACTTCACCGTTTCGATTGAACCAACGACTGGATCTGTGAGCGCGGGAGGAATTGCCGCCACCGGGGTTACCGTCACTTCGCTCAACGGAATTCAAACAGTGCCGATCACAATGCGAGTTGCGGGGCTGACCGACGGGGCGATCCAATTAGGCACTGAGAATCTGACCGGACGAACCTGTACCTTTCCGACGCCTGCTCATGTGGGCAGCACGTGTTTCTTTCCGTTGCAGATCAGCACGGTGTCTACTGATCCGACTGGAACCTATACGTTGACGGTATGGGCAGAAGGGGCGAGTGCGGCTACCGCGGCGGGTGCCCAGTACGCGCTCACGATTGGGTCTTCGGTTGGGCCAAGCCCTGTGATCGTGTCGCCGCAAAGTGGAGCGGACTTGAACCTCGGCGGCACGTATACGCTGACTGGCTGGGCGAAAGAGACAGACCAGCCGCAGTTGATTGGCTTTGAGGCGTGCAACAGCATGTCGTTCGTGATCAACGACGCGGCCGGACACACGCAGACGTTGACGCCCACCCAGGACGCGAGCTACCAACAGACAGGCTACTGTGATGCATCAGCACAGTTCAACACGTTGGGACAAGCAACCATTGCGCTGAACGCGAAGAACAAGGCCGGCGTGGTTGGGCAGACGCATATTGTAGTAAACGTGGTGAACCAGCCGCAAGGGAAATTTGTATTTCAGATCAGCGCGCTGCAGCCGGGAACGAGGGTGCTGCCCGGCGGGAACGGGACCGTGAATCTGTCGTTGACGGCGGTGAGCGGAACTCCGCAGTCCGTTCAATTGAGCGCGTCGGGATTGCCGGCTGGCGCGACGGCGCAATTCAGTCCGAATCCGACGACGCCAACGAGCACGGCGACAGTGACGTTCAACTCGACGACAGCGACGCCGCCCGGGTCTTATAACGTGACGATTACCGGGACGGACACGAGCGGCGTAAAGGCGACGGCAACCGTTGGCCTTTATATAGATTCGCCGGCGCAGTAGAGGTCGAGGGGAGGGTTTGATTGGGCACTTTCTTCCCTCCCTTGGATCTAAACCCTTGTGCGGGTCGATTGTGGGAGAAACGGCGGTCATGAAAATAAAGAACAGGAATGACAGGACTGAAACTCTGCCCTTCCAGTCACAGCTGCGAATAGGAAGTAGATGGCGGCCCCACCGAAAGCTGCGAGGGCAGACCAAACTACGACCGAACCAATCGACTCCTGGGTGGTGCTTGCACTTCGAGAGATCGGGTTGGATTCACCGGTATAGAATAACCGTTCGGCGCTGATGAAACGCGGAGGCCCCGTGAAATTCCTACTGTCCCCTTTCCTGTTTGGTGGCAAGTGCGCAGCAGGTGCGGCAACTCGCGGAAGCGCTTGATTCTTTTCTGCCGCCTTCAGTTTTTCGTAGGACTTGAGGAAGTCCTGGATTCGATCTTTTTTCAACCATGGGTTGCGGAAGAATTTGTCGGCGGTGGTGTTGAATAAAACGGGATCGTCGAAGTGTGTCAGCGAGCATCCAAAAACATATTTTTTTGACCGGCCGCCGGATAGGGCAACATCATCCGCGCTGCAGGCGCAATCATCCGACCCATTAGCCGTGCGCGAGGCGATTGCTGACAACCTCCGTTCAGCCCATGGCCGAGTTCGTCTGAATCTGCCGCCGACGCCCGCAGTCGCCCAACTTCCGGATTGCCGATTCGGAAATAATCTGGGTGTTCACTTCAACGACTAGCGCGTTTTGCGGCAAAATGGAGGATGCGGATAGATCAACCCTAAGGCGGCTAGTCGCGGGTAAGAAAGGCCGAAGTGGCATGGTGCATCCCAACTTCGGTAAGTTCTGGGCGCACCCAGAGCAGAAAGATAACTACGAAGTCGTGAATATGCCCGTTGGACTAAGTCGAGCGGGAGTTGAGGCCTGTCTGGAACCTCTCCGGGGTGATGCGTGGGCCAACCCTAATGATAAGGACAACTTCGCTTTATCGGGACAGAGTACTCCGAACCCTAACCAGCCGTGTGTCTCTATGGATTCGAACGGGATTAGAGTTTTAGGAGCCAACACACCCTGCAAGCAACCGGAGATTGAAAAAGCTTCTGCAGCAATTGCATCCTCGACCGCCATCACTCTAGACGGCTCATACAAGCACAACAGCCCCAAAGGGCAATGGGGCCGGGGTATGGCGAACAACAATGTATTGCGGCAACTCTCCTGAGAGCTGGGTGCGCGGTAGCGCAACCCTCGACCCGAGTTCTGGGTTCTTGAGTCTGACGGTGCAACTAGAAACCGATTCAACTTCTGCGGGGCCGAAGGGAAGAGTTGTTTCCGCCCTGAAAGATGCAAGTGGGAAGACCATCGCGACTGCTAGTTCCGGTGAGATCGGAACGGGAGGTAAGTCACCCGGATGGGCTGCAATTCGCAATTATACGGGCCATGCGACTAGCGACCCTGGAACGGCCAGTCGGGTGACATCTATTTACCTGGACGCCCAATGCACGTGGTCATTGGACCGGCTTTTTAATATCGGCATGGCACCGTCAATGACGCGTTTAAGATCGCCGTCGCAATCGGTTCACTTTGAACCGCAATGAACTAGACTATAGGGTACACCTTTAAGAACTGTGCGGTTCGCACCTGAACAAATGCCGCGTGAAACTGCATCACAGATGAGCTTGATCATCTCCGCTTTGGACGCCCCCACTTCTCCGGGGCCAGGGCTCATCCTCATGCAACCGAGCCCGATGGCCGATACCTCCGGCCCGCTCCTCCCTAATTTCCGCTTTTGCATGGTGTCTCCGGTATGATCTTCACTGTTGCAGAACGAGAGCGTTCGCTGATCATAGGCTCAAGATATGGGCTTGTTTTGTACCTTGCCCGGTAGGCGTTGTCAATTTGTTCATTCCTTGATTTATCCATAACCGCTTCGAACGTAACTTCTTTCGTGATCCCTGCGGCGTGGATGCGGCCGCGTTGTTGCCGTATCGCGGCTTTATACCAACTGGAAGATGTGCCGCTGTAAGCTCGCACATAAAGCGTATCGCCCACCACTACAGACCAAATCCAAGTCGGTGTGCCGAACGTTACGCCATCCTCGCGCAACGGCGCAATGTGCAAATCGTCCGTCTTGCTGATCTTTTCCAAATCATCTTTAGACCAGAAATTCATCGTTCTTCGCTCCGAATCAATATCACTGCTGTGCCGTCTGCCGCTTATCGAATACGTCTTTGACAACCGGCAACGCGGAAAATGCATTGGGCCATCCCGCATAGAAAGCGAGATGCGTCAGCACTTCGGATGCCTGGACTTGAGTCAACCCGTTGTCCATGGCGCGGCCCAGATGATAGGTGATTTGGGCAACCTGAGCGGAGGCAATCAAAGCGCTCACCGTGACCAGGCTTCGTTCGCGCGGGGCAAGAGCGGGCCGAATCCAAAGATCGCGGAAGAGCAGATCAGTCGTGTTCTTCACCAGCCCCGGCGCAATAGCCCCATAGTTGGCGCTGACTTGCGTCGACCTTTGTTTTTCGGCTTCCTCGTTTAGCGGAAGCAACTGCTACTTTGCCGGAGGAAGATGATCGCTGCCAATGCCGCGCTGCCGGAAAATCTCTCTTGCCACGGAAACGGCTGCCATCGCATTCGGCCAGCCGGAGTAGAAGGCCAGGTGAGTAATGATCTCCGAAAGTTCACCCGGCTTGACACCGTTGTCCAGCGCCAGAGCGAAGTAATACGGCATCTCATTGCTTTGCATTCGTGCAATCAGAGCGGCTACCGTCACGATACTGCGGTCGCGCGGCGAAAGCTCGGCCCGTTTCCACAAGCCGTGCATAAGCGCCTCCTTCGTGTAGTGCTCCAGTGCCGGTGAAACCGCGCCAATGTCTTCGTTGTTCATGCTCTTTGTTCCCATCACCTTACTCTCTTCAGTAAAGGCGGGACTTGCTGCCCATAAAGCAGCTATGATCAAATCCCGCCGCGTTCCGTGCATAAAGCCAACTCCTCCGATTTGTTAACGCATAATGAAGCCGCCATCGACGGAGATGGATTGTCCGGTGACATAGCTCGCGGCCGAACTGCAAAGCCACAGGACGGCGTCGGCAATCTCCTCGGGTTTGCCCATGCGGGCCATCGGCACGCTCTTCTCCATCGCCTTCAAGGCTTCCCCCTGGCCGCCCGCCACCATCTGCTCGGCCATTGGCGTCCAGATAAGGCCTGGACAGACCGCGTTGACGCGAATGCCGCGCGCAGCATATTCAAGCGCGGCGCTTTTTGTGAATCCAATCACGCCGTGCTTGGCCGCATGGTAAATGCCACGCTCAGCGCCTCCTACAAGCCCGCCCAGCGAAGAACAGTTCACAATGGCTCCGCTTCCTTGCTGGCGCATTTGTTGCAGTTCGAACTTCATTGAGTTCCAAACGCCACGCAGGTTAATGCTCATCACACGGTCGTAATCTTGCCCGGTTGTGTCGGCCGTCTCCGCCAGCACATTTTGAACCCCGGCATTGTTATATGCGGCATCCAGGCGTCCGAAGGCGGCAACCGTCTGTTTCACCATCAATTCCACTTGTGCGTCATCAGAGACGTCGCAGCGGATGGCCAGCGTCTTGTGTCCTTTATCAGCGAGTTCTTTCGCCGCAAGCTGCACTGCTTTTTCATTCCAATCAGCTAAGGCCACCGCTGCCCCCGACTCTGCGAACGCTTTAGCCGTGGCCAGGCCTAATCCAGACGCCGCTCCCGTCACCAGAGCCACTCTGTTTTCAAATGAGATATTCACTTCTTCATTTCTCCTTGTCTTGTTTGTTGAGCTGATTTTTGGCAAGCCGGTACTGTTCGTCCGTCACTTTTTCAAGCCAGTTCACCGCGACGCCATCAACCTGTTCCTGCACGGCGATGTGCGTCACTGCGCTGGTGGGCGTTGCTCCGTGCCAATGCTTCACACCGGGCGGAATCCAAATAACATCACCTTGGTGCATCACCTGCACGGGGCAGCCCGATTCTTGTATCCAGCCCACTCCCTCCGTCACAATAAGCATTTGACCCAGCGGATGAGTATGCCACGCCGACCGGGCTCCCGGTTCAAACGTGACATGTCCGCCGCTTGACCGGCTCGGTTGATTCGCGCTGAAGAGCGTTTGAACACGAACAGAACCAGTAAAGCGCTCTGCTGCCCCCGTTATCGTTGTTTGCGCTGCTGTTGGCGTGATTGTAATCTGCGGAGTTTTCATTTGGCCACCTCCGCCAACGTCAGCAATCATTAGCAAAAACACTAAAATGGCTATTGGGTTTCTCATGTCCAGGCCTTGCCCTTCACTCTTTAAGCCTATAAATCGCAGCGGTTCCTTGCTTTCCTGATCCTGTCAATTTGTTGCACAATCCTGTTCGCCCTTTGAATTTTGTGCATATAGCTTTGGCGTTTGGGTTTACCCTGAAGTGGGAGGTTCATGTTGCTCAAACGCAGCGGCGGCGCAGGGTCGCCACATCTGGCCGTGCCAGATCCAGTTGTCATGGAGATGCGGCGCACACTCGCTCAACGCATTAGGCATTTCGCGGTGCAGCCGGGAGAGTATCCGACTGCCATACCGGAGTTATCGCTTTATCACAGAACTGCGCCCACTCCCTGCTTCCGCGCTTCCTATGAACCAGGCTTGAGCATCTTCGTGCAGGGACGGAAGCGGATTCTGCTGGGAGGAACCGAGTATCTCTGCGACAGCTCGTCGTTCCTGCTCTCGTCAATCGACGTGCCGGCGCAAAGCCAGATCATCGAAGCTTCGAAGAGTGTACCGTTGCTGTGTATGTTCCTGCGCCTGAATATGCCAACTGTCCGCGAAGTGGTGAGCCTCGACGACTTGCCGGAGACACCCGCCTCAAGCCATCGACAGGGACTTGCTGTCGGCCAGACGACGGTCGGTCTCCTGAAGGCTGCTTTGCGTTTGCTTGAACTTCTTGACACGCCGCAGGACATACCATTCCTGGCTCCGTTGGTTCATCGCGAAATTCTTTATCGCATCCTTCAGACGCCGCAAGCCGGGCGGTTGCGCGCTCTCTCCACCAGCGGGGATCTGGGACAACGAACCGCGCGGGCCATCTCCTGGCTGAGAGCCAATTATGCCAAGCCCTTGCACATGGAAGAGCTGGCATCGACCGCGCGAATGGGCGTTTCCACTCTGCATCATCAATTCCGCGCTCTAACGGCGATGAGTCCGCTGCAGTATCAGAAACAACTGCGGTTGGAGACAGCGCGGCAGCGAATGTTAATGGACGGACTTGATGCCACAAGCGCGGCGTATGAAGTTGGCTACGAGAGTGTGAGCCAGTTTACTCGCGAATATAGCCGCTTCTTCGGTCAGCCCCCGGTTCGCGACGTCAAAGCTTTGAAAGCCAGCAACACCTCGGTTGTTGTCAGCGCCCTGTAGAGCAAATATGAAAACGAAGCAAATGCTAAGGCTTGCGCTGCTGTTGACAGCGTGTTGCTTTTTCCTGGCTAGCCAACGCGGATACCCTGAAGGGGTGCAGGAACCGCTTGTGAGACTCGCTGAACTTGAGATTTTTACAGATCAGTTAGGCGCTTATACGGCAGCTCTCAAAGAAGAGATTGCCACGTCAGTTCGGGTGGAACCAGGAGTCTTGACCTTGTATGCCGTTTCCGTCAAGGATCATCCCGAACAGATTCGCCTTTTCGAGGCATACCGCGATAGCTCTGCTTATCATGCGCACCTGCAGTCACCGCACTTCAAAAAGTATAAAGAGCAGACCCGGCTGATGGTCAAGTCCCTGACACTGCTGGAAACCGACACAATTCTGCTCGCATCGAAATCCAGATGAGTGCCCGGTGGAGGGCGTGTTGTCGGCATGTCGGACAAGTGACACATTTGGTCATTCCGCTTAACTCCCAGTTTACGGGGCATTCGGAAACTATCCATGCATGTGCCGGTGAAGTCATTTGGAGGAAGCTGTGAACGTGAGATGGCTAATAGAGTGGCACGTAACTCAGGCCCTAAGTGCTTTTATATCGGGCTGATCTGCCTTCGGGTGATCGCCAACCGCGCGATCGCATCGGCATGAATGCCCGCACAATCGACCAGCGGGAACTCGGCGGTCTTTTCGTTGAAGGCCAACGCGAGGTCGGTACCCCCAAGCAAGACCGCCTCGGCGCCCTGGTCCCTGAGCAAACGGTGGCTCACGTCATTGAACACCGAACGTTGAGCCTCAGTCACAACTTCGCCGTTTGACGCTTTTATCGCGGATAAAGGCCTGGTTGTCCTCAGTTCGTATCGAGGAAAGCGTGCGCAGTATCCGGGTTGCACCCGTCTACCTTTGACGTTTCCCTTATCGCCGTTTCGCGGCAATGTCACGATAACCGACAACACGGACCGGCGGATGCTAAACACGCTGCCCTTACTTGATCCTCAGGCAATCCAATCAGTTCTTCAGAGGTGGGCCATTGTTGACGAATATGACGCATCTACTGCCCCGTAGACGTTTGCAGTGCTCAGTTGAACACTCCTCTAATGCGGCCGGAACGTCTTTCCCGTTTCTAGCAAAGTCTTCAATCGCGAAAGAATCCGAGGCCATCCATCCGCATTCTGAGCATATGTTGGATCGTCATCGGCCCATTCATCGTTGGTTACTACAACCTTCACGGCTTCGGTCTCCGGTGTTAGCTCCACTTTCACTTTTGACATCACGGCTCCCTCGCCCATGCCGAACTTGTACTCTAACAGCTTCGGCGGATCCGCCCGCAGTATCTCACCCGTCACATACCGCATAGGCTTGCCATCCTTACCCGGACCAGACCAAGTCATCGCCCCGCCAGGTTTCAAGTCGACCTCAAAGTCGGCACCCATAAAGATTTTCTGATTCGCCTCCTTTGAAACAAACCCATCCCATACCTTCTCCACGGGAGCGGCAATGTAATACGTAAAAATCAGTGGGACCTTCTCCATCAATCCTCCAGGCACTCTGCCTGCCCCAAACTCTAGCAAAATTTATTTCGCGAGATCATGGCGTCTGCTCATGGAACCCAACGCCGGTTGCGGCCGTTCAACGGCGTGCTGGGATCGCTGGTAACGTTCGAGACCGGAAAACTTTTGAAGGGCGCTAGCCGGCCTTTACGCCTACTTGTTTCAAGAGCGGCTCCCATTCGAGGCGGCCGCGAATTAACGAGGAGCAGAAAAAATGAAGAGAATCGTATTTCCGCTGATGGCTTTGGCGCTGGCCGTGATTGCGTTGGCCGCAACCGGCGACGGTAAGAGGTTCGGAGCCCGCGATCCGAGGGGCTGTCCGTCGTTGAAAGAGCCGACTCGAGGCGCACCTTCAGCGACGCAGGTGAAGCAGATTTTGTCTTGCCAGGCAGAAAGCCTCCAGCGCTCTGGGGCGGTAGGCGACCTTCTCTATCTTGTGACGGATGTCTCCGTTGAGATCGGTAAGGGACACCCGTTCAATGTGCTCACAGATTCCTACAATTCGGTCGACCCGTCGCAGCCCGTGTACCCGATCCGGGGCACATATACCGCGTGGCAGTGCGCCGTGGTGGGAAGCATTGGCGCTCCTGCTGGTAAAAACTGCGCCAGGAACGCTGCGGTCCCGATGACCGGTAACTGTTACAAGGACACCTTTGGCGATTGGCATTGNNCGTGCGGCCACATCTTAGCGGTCATGGGACTGCGCCTCTTGTCAAGGCGCAGCGACAAACAGCTTCAGCACAAAGAACGAAGCAGCGGCGACGGCAGCGGCTGAAGGAATGGTTAGAACCCGAGCCATCACAATGTTGGCAGCCATTGTCCAACGCACGGCGCGCACGCGCTGAATTGATCCTACTCCCGCAATTGATCCGGCCACCACATGCGTTGTCGACACAGGCAGGCCCAGATGCGTAGCCAACAAGATAGAAATGGCTGCTCCTGTTTCCGCGGCAAAACCACTTCGGGGCTTGAGGCGCGTAAGTCGGATGCCCATGGTTCTTACCACCCGCCAACCGCCGCTCAACGTTCCTAATCCCATGGCAGAAGCCGAAAGTATGATGACCCAATAAGGCACGTGAAAGTCAC
>PMQB01000336.1 GCA_003169195.1 Bryobacterales bacterium | reverse complement strand
CCTTGAATGCACTGGCGGCGTTGATTTTCATTGTGAACGGACAGGTGGCTTGGAGGCCAACGCTGGTGATGATGGCGGCATCGATTGCGGGCGGGTATGTGGGGCCGAAGGTGGCACGGAAGTTGAAGCCGGCGGTGATTCGGTGGGTTGTAATTGTTGTTGGCGTGGTGATGACAGGGTACTTTTTTAAGATCCGGCCGTAGCCGCCACTAGTGTTGGCAAGCGAGCGTGGCGGGAGGCGGCCCCAATTTGTTGAGTTCCTTGTAGCCTTCCGGCGTCGAGAGGTAGATCAAGGAGGTCATGGTCATGGCTTGATTGAAAAACAAATTAGCGTTCGCGATTGGGCGCAGCAGTCCGGTTTGTTCGTCTTGGGTGCAATCGGCAAAGTCGCGTTTGTAGTGTTGTTGGCTCATTCGATCGAGCCACGACAAGCCATCGACAAACTGCTTTTGGTCGATCGGGGCGGCAACGGAGAGAAATAGACCGAGATAGCGGTGGACGTTGGCGTCATAGGCGCCAGGCGTGTCTGTTCTGGGAATGATGAGTTCAGTCAGAGCCATGAGAGTTTTGTCTTCATGCGGGTTGAAAAAGGACGGGTTCCAATCGGCGGCTTTTGCGAAGTTCCAGCCCAGAAGAGTGGCGGAGGCGATTTTGAGTAATTTGCGGCGATCGATAAATTGAGTCATGGGTGTCCTCTAAGCGAGCTTCTTGGAATATTCCTTCACAATGTAGTCACAGGCGCGGACGGTGAGGGCCATCATGGTGAGCGTTGGATTGGCACAACCGCTGGAGACCCAGGCGGCACCGTCGGTGACAAAAATGTTGTCGACATCCCAGGCTTGAGCGTAGCGATTCAGCACGCTGTTTTTTGAATCACTGCCCACTCGTGCGGTGCCGAGTTCGTGGATGCAGAAGCCGGGGACGGGATATTTTCCGGTGATCTGCACGTCTTTGGCACCGGCGGCCTGGAGGATTTCGGCGGCTGGCTGCTGGCGGTAGATGCAGTTGGGGCGACGCGGCATGCCGGCCCACGGTCTGCCTTCGGAAATGGGAAGAGTGCCCTGTGCGCCGCCTTCGAAGATGTTGNNTAGTGTGGTGAGAAGAGTGAGGCGACCGGTTTTGAGGGCGTCGGGAATGGTGGTGGTGACGCTGTTGAAATACGAAGACGTGATGCAGCCGCGATTGCAGGGTCCGCAGTAATGACAGGATTGACGGCAGTTGAGCGGCTTGGTGAGGACGGCGACGCGACCGATGGTGATGGTTCGTTTCATTTTGGTCATGGCGGAGTCGCGGAGAAGGAGTTCGCCGCAGCTCATGGGCATGGCAGGGAGGAAGACGCTGTCGGGGAGCTGACTCAGGTTTTCATGAGCACCGCTGATGCCGACATTGCTTTCGACTTCTTCGTAGTAGGGCATCATTTCTTCATAGGTGAGAAGCCAATCGTCGCCTTAACCATCATGGGAGGCGGCTTTGAAATCGATGGGCGCCATGCGATAGCATTGACGGCCCCAACTCATGCTGCGACCGCCGAAGACGCGCTGACGTATCCACCAGAACGGTTTGTCGTCGGGGGTAGTGTATAGATTTCGTGATCGTTGACGAACCACTGCTGATTGAATTCGTTGCAGCCGGAGCAGCGTGCCTGGACGGGGCGGTCTCTAAGCATTTCATCGCGAGAGAGGTTGAGGAAGGGAACCGCCCATGGCGGTTTGTGTTCGGTGAAATCTTCAGGCGTGCTCTTCTTGCTGGCTTCGGTGAGTTTCTTAGCGGCCCAGCCGCCGGTGGCACCGGAGCCGACTACGACTGCGTCAAAGGTATCTGCAGATTGGGGCATGGACAAACGCACCTCAAGCAATTTACTGAGACAGATTTGCAGCCGATCCGGGAGGTGGTTAGTCGCGTACTGTTTTCAGAAGGTTGGCGGAGAGGGAGCGGTGGAGTGTGGGTGAATACACGCATTACGTGAGCTAGAGCACGGGGCCGATGCGCCAGGGGGCGAATTCGTGATGGCCAAGCTTTTCGGCGAGGGTGCGTTCACCGGAGGCAATGCGAGTGAGGGAGTCGAAAATTTCCTGGCCGATTTGTTCGATGGTGGCGGCGCCGTCGGCGATGCGGCCAGCGTTGATATCCATATTGCCGGTCATGCGTTTGTAGGTGTTGGTGTTGCTGGCGATTTTGAGGACGGGGATGCTGGGGAAGCCAATGGCGGAACCGCGGCCGGTAGTGAAGGCGATGAGATTGCAGCCGCCAGCGGCGAGGCCGGTGAGGGAGACGGGATCGTAGCCGGGTGTGTCCATGAAGACGAAGCCGGGAGAGATGACGCGCTCGGAGTAGAAATAGACGTCTTCGAGCGGAGTGGTGCCAGCCTTGGCGACGGCGCCAAGAGATTTTTCAAGGATGTTGGTGAGGCCGCCTTCTTTGTTGCCGGGCGATGGATTGTCGTTGAAGCTGCCGCCGAATTGACGGAGATAGCGCTTATAGTTTTCGATACAGGCGAGAAGTTTTTGGGCGACTTGGGGATTGCGAGCGCGGCGGAGAAGGAGATGTTCGGCACCGAAGATTTCGGTGGTTTCGGCGAGGACGGCGGTGCCGCCCTGGGCAACGAGGAGGTCGCAGCAGTAGCCGAGGGCGGGGTTGGCAGTGATACCGGAGAAGGAATCGGAACCGCCGCAGTTGAGGCCTAGAACGATTTTCGAGAGTGGGATTTCGGTTCGTTTTTCAGAGGCGGCGCGTTCGATGTACTGGCGGATGTTCTTGCGAGCGGCTTCGAGGGTGCCTAGGGTTCCGCCTGATTGCTGGAGCGTCATGCCTTGAAGGCCAGCTGGGGCACCTTTCGCGCCGTTGGAACTGCGGCCGAGGTAGTGATCGATCTGATTGACTTCGCAGCCGAGGCCGAGGATGAGGGCGGCAGAAATATTGGGGTGATCGAGAACGCCTTCGAGAGTGCGCTGGAGTTGTTCGGTGTCAGGGCCCATGGCTTGACCGCAACCTTCGCCATGGGGGAAGGCGACGATGCCGTCGACATTGGGCGGGAGGGTTTCATTGGCGAAGCTTTCGGCGATTAGTTCGGAGGTATGAGCGGCGCAGTTGCTGGCGGCGACGACGGCAATGTAGTTGCGGGTGCCGGCGCGGCCATCGGGGCGAGCATAGCCGTGGAAGTTTGCGGTGGCATGTTTGGTGGAGCGGGGTGCGACGAATTCGGGGTGGATTTCGTTAGCGTTGAGTTCTTGGTAGCCAAGGTTGTGAGTGTGGATGTGATCGCCGATGGCAATGGGCGCGGTGGCAAAACCGATGATGTTGCCGTATCGGTGAACGGCTTCGCCTGGGGCGATGGCGCGGATGGCCATTTTGTGACCGGCGGGAATGAGGGCACGTGCGGTTACAGGCTGACCGTTAATGTAGAGGGTTTGCCCAGCAGGAATGGGGACGCGCGCGATGGCGACGGAATCAGAGGGGTGGAGAAGAATGGCGGAGTTGTCGGGAGTGGGCGGCGAATCGATTTCGTAAAGCATTGGCTCATTCCAATGTACGCCGTTCGGTTCGCCGATATTGCTACAAGCGGTTGGCGACGGCGCTCGCGATCTTTTGCAGTGGATGAACTTCCTGAGCGGCACCGCAAGCGATCGCTTCTTTCGGCATGCCGAAAACGATAGATGTAGCTTCGTCCTGAGCGACGGTGAAAGCTCCGGCTTTACGCATGGCCAAGAGACCGCGAGCACCGTCGGCACCCATGCCAGTCAGGATGACGCCGATGGCGTTTGCACCGGCATGGGTGGCGCATGAATTAAAGAGAACATCGACCGATGGGCGGTGGCGATTTACGGGATCGGTTTGCGTGATTTTTACGGAGTATTCCGCGCCGTGGCGCACCAGTTCCATATGGTGATTGCCGGGCGCGATGAGGGCGTGACCAACGAGAAGACGGTCACCATCGGCGGCTTCTTTGACGCTGATTTTGCAGAGAGAGTCGAGGCGCTTGGCGAATTGGCCGGTGAATTTTTCGGGCATGTGCTGCACAATGGCGATTGCGGGGAAATCGGCCGGCAGCGGTTCGAGGAAATCGCGCAGGGCCTCAGTACCGCCGGTGGAAGCGCCAACGGCGACGATTTTGTGCGAGCCTTTAATCTGGGAAAGATGGGCCGATGAGAGAGCGGGCGCGTTGTTGCCGTTGAGCGAGGCGCGCGGAATGACGCGTGCGGTGGCAGCAGCCTTGACTCGGGCGATGATTTCTTCGGAAAGATCGAGGGTGCCGCTCGCGATAGAGAGTTTTGGTTTCGGGATGTAATCGATGGCGCCTAAGCTGAGTGCACGCAGAGTGGTTTCGCAGCCTTTTTCGGTGAGCGAGGAAATCATAACTACGGGGATGGGATAGGCCCGCATCAATTTTTCGAGGAAGGTCAGACCATCCATGCGAGGCATTTCAACATCGAGCGTCAGCACATTGGGTTGATGCGCTTTGATGAGATCGCGGGCGATGAACGGATCGGCCGCGGCACCAACCACTTCAATGTCCGGATCGGAATTGAGAATCTCGGTGAGCAGTTCTCGCATGAGCGCGGAATCGTCAACAATCAAAACGCGACATTTAGGCATGGAATGATCCTCTGATGCAGAAGCGAGATAGATTTGCCCTGAGAGAAACACTATGCGCCATGTTTCACCCGATACGTGGTTGTAGCAACAGGTTCGAGGATGTCCGTCATCCAATGGAGATGTTCAGAGTGACCCACGATCAGATACCCGCGCGGCTTGAGGTAGCTGATCAGGCGACGAAGGATGCGGTTCTGTGTTTCATGTTCGAAATAGATGAGAGCGTTGCGGCAAAAAATGGCATCGAACGTTGCGTTGACGTCCCAAGCTGGATCTATGAGATTCAGTTGACGGTGGTCGACTTGGTCGCGGAGTTCGGGCTTAATGCGAAAGCGTCCGGCTTGGGAACCGGAACCGCGCAGGAAGAATCGTTGTTTGAAATGAGCGGGGATGGATTCCAGGTCGCCTTCGGTGTAGATGGCGGCTTGGGCGTGCTGTAGAACTTGGGTATCAATATCGGTGGCGAGAATATTGAATTCGCGATTCACCGAGGCGCGATCGAGTACGTCGCGCAAAGTCATCGCCATTGAATAAGGCTCTTCGCCGGTGGAGCAAGCGGCGCTCCAAACACTGAAGGGCCGTGGGTTAGATGAAGCAGCAAGGGTGTCCTGGAAGAGCTGGGCGAGGAAAGTGAAATGATGTGGCTCGCGAAAAAACGAGGTTTTGTTGGTGGTGATGCAGTTAATCAACTCGCGTCGCTCTTCGCCGGTTGGATCCTGATTCAGGAGGAATTGATAGTAGGCATCGAAGTTAGGCAGATTAAGCGCGCGAAGACGCCGCTGAAGGCGGGCACTCAACATCGGACATTTGGTGTCGCGCAGAGAAATGCCGGTTTTGGCGGAGATCAGATCGCGAAAAATTAGGAATTCGCGTTCCGACAGTTCCGGATGCGTAAGAGTGTTGAACATTAGTGAACAGTTTTGTCCGCAGCAGCGTCGACGGTTACTTCACTCTCTGAGAGGAGCTTGTCGAGATCTAAGAGAATCGATAGCCGGTCGGAAGCCTTAAGTAAGCCGAGTATGAAATTACGGTCAACGGCGATTCCGAAGTCTGGCGGAGGACTGATTTGGTGCGCCGGAAGGGATAGTACGTCGGAAACAGAGTCGACCACAAGACCGATGTTCTTCTCGCCGGATTTGGCAATGATGATGACTGTGAACTTCGTGTATGGTTTTTCGGGCATGCCAAATTTGAGCCGGAGGTCGACAACTGGCAAGACGGTTCCGCGAAGATTCATCACACCCTTAATATGCGAAGGCATGTTGGGGATGGCGGTAATTGCGGTGAAGCCACGGATCTCGCGCACGCGCAGAAGATCCAGACCATATTCCTGTTCGTTTAGCCAGAAAGTCAAATATTGCTTGATTTCTTCTTTCGTTTGCGGAGTCTGGCTTTGAGAGGCTGTTGAGGTAGAGAGCATAGACGCATTTCCTTGGCGATCAGAATTCTTCAAACTCTTCATCCAGCGCAGCCGTGGAGACGGATTGGCCGAGATTGGCGGCCAGACCATCGAGTGAGGCTCTGGTGGCCGGGGCGGGATCCACCGGCGCTGGCTGGGGAATCGGATGGCTTGGAACGTGGACAGACGAGCGATGCTTGCGTTCGGTTTCGCGGGGCGCAGGGGAATCGGTATTCACGACGAAGCGCGCAATGAGTTGTTCCAGTTGTACGGCGTTCGCAGCCAACATGTTGGCCGTAGCCGAAAGTTCTTCTGTTTGAGAAGAGTTGGATTGCATGACGCGATCCATTTGCATCATGGCTGTGTTGACTTGTTCGATACCTGTTGATTGTTCGCGAGAAGCAGCAGCGATTTCGCTGACGATATCGGTAACGCGTTTGACGGAAGCGACGATGGTGGTGAGCGTTTGGCCGGAGCGATTGACGAGCGTGGAACCGTTTTCGACCTTGCGGCGCGAATCACCAATAAGCGCCTTAATTTCCTTCGCTGCTGTGCCGCTGCGCTGCGCCAAAGTACGAACCTCCGTGGCGACCACCGCGAAACCTTTGCCATGTTCGCGTGCGCGAGCCGCTTCAACAGAAGCGTTGACCGCGAGAAGATTGGTTTGAAAGGCGATTTCGTCAATCACGCGAATGATGGCGGCAATTTTGGCAGAGGCATCATTGATCTCGTTCATGGCATCCATGGCGTTATGAACGACCGTGCCCCCTTTCTCAGCGGCATCGCGAGAGGACATGGCGAACTGACTGGCTTGGCGAGCATTGTCGGAATTCTGCCGAACGGTAGCCGTGATCTGCTCCAGACTGGCGGAGGTTTGTTCGAGACTAGCCGCTTGTTCATGCGCACCGCCGGCCATAACGTCGGCAGATTTAGCTAATTGGGTGGAGGCCGTGGTCAAACCCCTTGACGCCTCACCGACCTTCGTCATGACGTCGCGAACATTATCGAGAGCAGCGTTGAGCGCCTTGGCCAAGCGGCCTATCTCATCCTGCGAATCGATCTCGAGCCTTTGCGTCAAGTCACCGCGTTCGACGAAACCCAACATGCTTACCGCTTCTTTCAAAGGAACCGAGAAGCTGCGAGCGATGCTAAGGTTGACGAAGAGCCCGAAGGCGACGGCAAGAACGATCAGCCAGACTAGTTGGGTACGGGTTTTCTGAATCGTTTCCTTTTCATTGACTCTGGATGATTCGACGTTGGCCTTTTTCATGACACTGGCTTGGTGCAGAATCTCGCGCAACTGATCGGCACTCGAAAGGGCGGATTTAAGAGATGCGGTCGTACCGGCTTGATCGCCGGCTTTTGCCCGTGCGAAGAGATCTTGTGCGGCATGCTCGAAGTCGGGAACTACAGAACTGGCGGACTGCAACTGGTTGCGCAAGTTGGCACGAATAGAGCGGGAATAGGCGTCGGCCATTGAGGCTCGCATGTCGACCAACAGCGATTGGAAGTCCTGCTCGGCGCGTCCGACACCAGCGTTGTCGCCGCGGGAAAGGGCTGCGAGGGCGAGCACGCGTGCCAGCGTGGCTTGATCCACCTCGGCCTGCTTGATCGCATCAATGCCGCCGACATCGCGATTGAATATTTGTGCGTTCACGTCACTGAGTCGAGAGATCTGTGTGACGGCGAGATAGCCAATCGGGAGAAGGAAGAAGAGGACGGAGCCAAAGGCGGCCATGATCTTCGGCACGGCGTTCAGATTCTTATACCATTTCATGATGAATGCCTGTAATTTTAAGAGACCTAGGCGACTAAGCTGATCGGTCTGATTTCCTTGCTCGTTCTATCGGCCTTGGAAAGGGATTCGATTAGGGTGCCGACGTCGAGGATCAGTCCAGCGGAGCCGTCACCGAGAATCGTGGCGCCCAGTGTACCCTCAATTCGACGAAAATTCTTCTCGAGGTTCTTAACGACAAGTTGCTGTTGCCCGAGGAGTTCATCGACTAGTAAAGCCGCTTTTAAAGAACCGCGCTCCACTACGACGGCCAACTGCGGGAGGTCTTCCTCATCGCCTTCGCGCGAGACTTTCTCCAAATGAAACATCTGCTGGAGACGCAGGAAAGGAATGGCTTCGTCGCGTACGCGCACAGCCTCGCCTTTGCCTGCAATATTGATGACTTGATCTTCACGGATGGCAATCGTTTCGATGATCGACGTAAGAGGAAGAACAAAGCGATGCGTGGAAACGCGGACGATCAGCCCGTCCATAATAGCCAAGGTGAGAGGCAACAGGATTCTTACGGTGGTTCCCTGCCCTTGCTGGCTGAACACGTTGATAGAACCGTTGAGGGCAGCGACATTGCGCCGGACGACATCCATACCAACACCGCGGCCTGAGATATCACTGACTTCATTCCGAGTCGAGAAGCCGGGCTCAAAGATCAGCAGGCGGATCTGGTCATCGGAGATCTCGGATGAAGCGGAAATGAGACCTTTGGCAATCGCTTTTTCACGAATTCTTTCAAGATCCAAGCCACCGCCATCATCTTCAATTTCCACCAGGATATTGCCGCCAAGGTTGGAGGCGGAGAGCGCGATAGTTCCAGTCTCACATTTTCCTAACGCAACTCGTTCGGCGGGCGTTTCCACACCGTGGTCGGCCGAGTTGCGAATGAGATGGGTGAGTGGATCGCCCAGCATTTCGAGAACTCCGCGATCCACCTCCGTGTCCTCGCCAGCCGTCACAAGCGCAATCTTCTTGCCGGTTTTTTGGGCCAAATCGTGGACGAGGCGCTGGAACCGCGAGAATATTGTGCCGACCGGCAGCATGCGGACGGACATAGTGCGTTCGTGTAACTCACGAATGCAGCGTTCCAGTGTGGAGACGCATTCCTTCAAACGGTCGTGGTTATCAGCGGAGAATTTTTCCACCAACTCGGAGGTCATGGCCTGAGCGATGACCATCTCTCCCACTAGATCGATAACTTTATCGATCTTTTCGGTAGCGACGCGAATGGAAGATTCACCACGCGCAGCTTTGTCCGGCACGGCTGCGGTTTCCACTCTGACAGGTCCAGCAGATACGGCCACCGGAAGCTCCACCAACGGGGTAATTTCGACGCGAGCCTGATCTTCGACGAACTCGAAGACCTCACGCAAATCACTGACCGGATTTGCCGTGCGAACGGTCACTTCCCAAGCGAGGTGACAGCAGGAAGTGTCCAGTCTATCGAGAGCAGGAAGATTTTTCGCTTCTAATTTTGTAGAAAGAACTGTGGCCACCTGCGCTAGGTTGCGAAGCAGGAGAAGCGGATTGCAACCGCTGGCGAACAAGTCCTGCTCCGGCGCGAAAATAACTCTGTAGTCTGCTTCAGGAGCCTTTTTGGGCGGAGCGGAGGAATTTGCCGGCGCACCGGAAACGGCTTTAGCGGGTGATTGAGTGGTGTGAGCCGCTAATGCTTCCAAAGCAGCGATCGTTTCGTCCATGCCGGCAGGACACTCGGCATCGCGACTGGCGGTTAATACTTTGAGAAAATCCGCAGCCTGCAACATGAGCGCTGTGGATTCAGGCGTTGCCTTGGCCTCGCCGTTGCGCATCAGGTCCAACAGACTTTCAAGGGCATGCGTGAGTTTGACGACATGACTCAGACCAAAAGCGCCGGCACCACCCTTGATAGAGTGAGCAGCGCGAAAAATGCCGTTCAACAATTCTGAATCTCCGGGTGCAGTATTCAGCTTGAGCAAGCCCGATTCAATGGTGCTCAGGTGTTCGGCACTCTCCTGCAGAAAGGTATCCAGAAAATGTGAGACGTCGATTTTCATGGCTATGGAAGCACCTTGGCAATGGTTTGAAGAAGCTTTTCCGGATCGAATGGTTTTACAATCCAACCGGTAGCACCCGCCGCCTTACCTTGTTCTTTCTTGGAAAGTTGGGATTCTGTGGTCAGCATCAGGATTGGAACAAATTTGAGGGCAGCCATAGCGCGCACATTCTTGATGAAAGTGAATCCATCCATAACGGGCATGTTGAGATCGGTAATTACGACATTAATTCGACGCCCCGCGATCTTGTCGAGTGCGTCTTGACCGTGTTCGGCTTCGACCACTTCGAATCCGGCTTCCCGCAAGGTAAATGCGACCATCTGGCGCATCGTCGTAGAATCATCGACTATAAGTGCAGTTTTGACCATTTCACTTCTTTCACTCTCTTCCGCGCGCTGTCGCTGGCGATTTCCGCCAACGAACTCTTAAAAGAGCTCAACTTCGCCCGAGGC
This sequence comes from Bryobacterales bacterium, assembly GCA_003169195.1. Taxonomy (GTDB): domain Bacteria; phylum Acidobacteriota; class Terriglobia; order Bryobacterales; family Bryobacteraceae; genus Bog-105. The sequence goes on along the minus strand of PMQB01000336.1, from coordinate 3,305 downwards.
AACTTCACCCTGGGCGCCGCCGAGTACATTCCTTTCCTCATGCATCGTGTACGAGTTCGATAAATGCTCCAAGATGGGTTTGGCATCCAACGTCACATCCGCACAATGAATACGAAAATCCGCTTTAATTCGATCCAATTCAGCCACAACGTGGCCGATTCGTTGATTGATACGATCCTGAAACTGTAGGCTGCGAACCGCACCCGCTATCTCCTTGGCAACGCTGCGGCTTTCTTCCTGCATTTTGCTGATGAATTCGCGTGTTGAATTGTGCATGAATCGGAAATCCTCCAACACGCGATCCACCTCGATTTTGCTTTTGTGGTAAGCCTTCTGGTCTTCGACGACCATACTCTGGAGGTCAGATAACGCAGAGCTGGCAATATGACGGAGTTCGCTCGATACGGAGCGGATCAATTCCACAATTTCGGCAGAGCGCTTCGCCTGCACACCAATCTCGTTTGCGACGCCGCCAAAACCAGCGGCTTTATCACCGGCATAAACCGCCTGGATGCGAGCATTGACGGCCAAAAGTCGGTTGCCAATCGTAATATCGTCTAACTGCGCCAAGGATTTGGCGATGTGATCAGTGGCTTCCTGAACTCTTTTGATGCGCTCGATGGCGGAGGTTGAAACCGCCGCTGAGTCTTGAGTATGGCCCAGCAAGGTTTCAATCGTGCGGGCGGCTTCTGCAATGAGCGATTCCACCGAAGAGGCAGTCCGCGAGTCTGAACTTCCCGAAAGAAGCTCAGCAGCACCGCTAACACCGGCACGAGACCGATCGGCCATGCTTTGGAACTTTCCGCAGACTTCGATGACTGCATGCTCAATTTGGCTCGCCGTCTCTTTTAGTTGGGTACCCATTACGTCAAGAACAGGAAGCGCCTGCGCCACATGTGACTTGAAGTCTTCCGAGGAGAGCGGATCGATTTTTACTTGTTGATGCATCTTTAACCGTTCGGGTTGACCAACTCGTCTAACCGTTTGCTTCCAAAAATTCAAAGAGGGCGTCCGCCCCGGCAATTTTCAGCCATTGTCTGACTGATGGATCAACACCCTTTAGGGGGAGCTTGCCCTGCTTCAGTCCGGCTTTGCAGGCTAGTAAGACCTGCAATCCGCAACCGTCGATGTGATCAACCGCCGTTAGATCGAGAAGCAGTTCCGGAGAACTACTTTCCAAGGAACGTATGGCACACAGGAGCTGCTCCTTGAGCGAATCGGCATTATATTGGTCCAGCGCACCGGATAGAACAACAGGCGTCACGCCAACTCCCGAGTTTGAGATAAGTAAGGGGCTTTGTGCGTCCACAGGGAAGATATCGGTTTAAAGAGAAAGAGAGATTAGGCTTTCGAAGCTTGGGCGGTTTATTTGTGAAAGCACAGGCCCTGCGAATGATCGACAAGACTTATTACCGGGATAATCCGGATTAAGAAGGCTGCGCGTGTGACATGATAATCGAACGATGAAACGTTCGATTGCCCTTCATCCCCTCGCGTGTTTGTGCGCCCTTTTCTGCACGTTGAGCGTGCGAACCGCAGATTGCCAGGCAGCAGCCAGTGCGACGCTAGGGCAGTTTGAGGAACAGGGCGACATCGGGGCTACTCCGCATCCCGGCACGGCTAGCTTCCAGACGAACACCGGCAGTTATACGATTAGCGGTAGCGGCGAAAACATGTGGGCCACGGCAGATGCGTTTCATTTCGTATGGAAGAAGGGATCCGGCGATGTGGAACTCACCGCTGATATCACGTTTGCGACGAAGGAGGGAAATCCACATAAGAAGGCGGTGTTGATGATCCGGCAATCGCTTGATGCGGATTCGCCGTACGTGGATGCGGCGCTGCATGTAGTGGGATTAACGTCGCTCCAATCGCGCGCGGAGAATGGCGGGGCGACGCACGAAGTGGGCATTGATGGCGAAGGTGCAAGCCGCCTGCGGCTAGTGAAGCGTGGTTCGGACTTCTACATGTATGTCGCGCGAACTGGAGAAGAATTACATCTAGCGGGCGGGTCGTTGCGGCTCGAACTGAAAGAGCCGTTCTATATCGGTCTGGGGGTTTGCGCCCACGATAAAGATGCGGTGGAGACGGCGATCTTCTCAAATGTGCGTATCGGCACGCCCGCGAGAGGCAAGGCGAGGCTGCACAGCACGCTTGAGACGATTTCGGTTTCGTCCACAGACCGACGGATCGTGGCGGTTTTCGATGGATTCATCAAGACACCCAATTGGACGGCCGATGGAACGCATTTAGTCTTCCAGAAGGGCAAGCAGTTGATGCAAATTGCAGCCTCGGGTGGCGAGATTGAGCCCGCCCCGAGCGACGCGCCGATGCAGAAGAGCGAATGGACTTCGCCGGATGGACTGCATGTCGCGTCGCTGTCCTATACCGGCAAGAAGCCAATGGACACGACGCTGAGTATGAAGACAGTGAGCGACGGAAAAATCAAAGTGCTGGCTCACTTGATGGGCGCCCAGGGAACGCTAGGGGCGACGCCGTGGTCGCCTGACGGCAAGAGGTTGGTATTCGTCAGTTATCAAATGGTTCCGCAACAATAGCTATATGGCCGAACTCAGACAAAGAATTGCGGTGTTAGGCGCTGGGAACATGGGCGCATCGTTGATCGGCGGGATACTCAAAGCGGGGCTTACGACCACGGGACGCGTGCGCGCCACCACGAAAACGAACGAACACGCCGAGCAACTGGCGCAACGGTTCATGATTCCCGTAACTGCCGGAGGCAATCTGGCAGCGGTGCAGGATAGCGACGTCATTATAGTCTCAGTGAAGCCGACCGCCGTCTTGGGGTTAATTGAAGAGATACGGCCGGCGTTGCGGCCCGGTCAGATCCTGGTATCGCTAGCGGCATCTCTGCCCTTACCGGTGATTGAGAAGCACGCGGGCAGTCCAATGGCGGTGTTCCGGGCGATGCCTAATATCCCAGTGGTGGTGGAAGAAGGAGCTACCGGCATCTCCTGCAATGCGGTCGCCACGCAGGCGGATAAAGATGTAGTGGAGCAGATTTTCCGTTCGGTAGGGATTGTGTGCTTCGTAGAGGAAGACATGATGGACGCGGTAACGGCGCTCTCGGGCAGCGGACCGGCTTACATCTACATGGTGATTGAGGCGCTCATTTCCGGCGGGGTGAAGATGGGCTTGTCACGAGAGGTTTCCACAAAGCTGGCGGAGCAAACGGTTCTGGGCGCGGCGAAATTAGTGCGGGACACGGGATTGCATCCGGCGGTCCTGCGCGATCAAGTGATTACACCCGGCGGCGTGACGATTTCCGCGATCCATGAACTGGA
>PMQB01000439.1 GCA_003169195.1 Bryobacterales bacterium | reverse complement strand
CGTAGAACTCGGTACCCGGATATGGGTGCGCAATCGAAACCTGGATCGTTTCCACATCCAGTTCCTTGGCAAAGTTGATGCTGGTGCGAATGGTGTCGCGCGTTTCACCAGGTAAGCCCACAATGAAATCGCCGTGCACCGTTAACCCCAATTTCTTGCAATTGGCGGTAAAGCGGCGCGCCATATCAATCGTCGCGCCCTTCTTGATGTTCTTCAGAATCTGTTGATCGCCCGATTCATAACCAACAATCAACAAGCGGCAGCCCGCGTCTTTCATCGCCTTCAGCGTGTCGTAATCGGTGGTAACGCGCGAAGTGCAGCTCCAGGTAAACTTCAAGGGCTTCAGCTTCGAACACAGTTCAATCGTGCGGGCCTTCTGGTAGTTGAAGGTATCGTCGTCAAAGAAGATTTCCCGCAAGCCGGGAAAATTCTCCAACGCCCAGCGGCACTCGTTCACAATATCGTCAGACGAACGCAAACGCCAACGGTGGCCCGAATGTGTTTGAGGCCACAAACAGAACGTACACTGCGCCGGACAACCGCGGCTCGTATAAAACGAAATGTAAGGGTTCAGCAGGAACGGAACGTTGTAGTTCTTGAAATCCAAATCACGCTTATAAATCTTGCTCGCCCAAGGCAGCTCATCCAGATTTTCAATCACCGGAGCTTCCGGATTATTTTGAATGCCGCCATTCTTGCGGAAGGCCACGCTCGGAATCTCTTCCAGCGGTTTGCCCATCGCAAAATCGCGAATGGCGTAATCGAACTCGCGCTTCACCACGAAATCAATCGCAGTAGTCGCCCGCAAACTCTTTTCGGGCTCGGTCGTGACGGGCGGACCAACGAACGCAACCTTCAGTTTCGGGTTGTTGTCCTTCATCATCTCCGCAATCTTCACGTCGACGTTGAAGCCCGGTGTCGAGGTAAACAGCACCAGCAATTCGTAATCCGACGCCATCGCCACCGTCTGATCGATGGAAATCTTGTGCGGCGGCGCATCTACCACTTTGCTATCGGGAATCAGTCCAGCCGGATAACACAGCCAGACCGGATACCAGTAAGATTCAATTTCACGCGAAGCCGGCCAACGCGAGCTTGCTCCACCGTCAAAACCTTCAAAAGAAGGGGGATTTAGAAAAAGAGTTCGCATAGGGCTCACTTAAGACGTCAACTTCCAGGATACTTGGTTATTCGCGAGATTCTCAACCGCTTCAGCCCAATCGGGTATCACTCGCAGTGTAGCGGGAATTAAGCGCATTCAATGGCGAAGCCTGCCTTAGGGCAGAATGGTGGAAGTGGCAATAGAGGCAGTTTCGGCCTCGGTACCCGATGCAGCATCGTCATCGGCACCCTCGGCCACGCTCGTGTAGTTGATGTCCAACTCCACTTTTCCTACTACTCGCGTGTCAATAGTGCTCGTCATGTGCGCGGGCACCGAAACACCATTCTTGATCGCAAAGGCGCGTTCAAAATCGACCTTCTTAAAAAAGATGCTAGGGTTTTTTACCAGTCTGCCTTTTTCCAGCACGGGCAAATAGGAACCAGCATCGAGCCAGACTTCACCCTTAAATAAGCCCACTCGCTTCTTTCGTGGCGAGACTTGGAACATATAGACAGTCTCTGTCCCCTGCACGGCTCGCTCGCCCTTCAGCTTGAACTTGTAATTGGCGGGAGTCAGCAACAATCCCGGGTCACTCTGCGACTGTTGCTCCGCCTGCAAGTAGCGTGCAATGACTTCTTTTTTGACAGTATTGTCGCCCTGGAAGCCAAGGACACGGTAGGTGATTAGGCCTACTTTAGAGATGTTGCGTAGGGCGCGAAGCTTGCCATGCTGCTGCAAACGCGGCACCGAAGCGTTAATTTCCACCTGCATCGAATGCGGCGCGGCAGGTTGCTGGTTGGTGGCCTGTAAATACTTGTTAATAATGGTTTTAGAGGGGCCGCTCGAATCCTCAGACGAATCCGCAACGTCTGCCCGTAAACCAAAGGCCGAGACGCCTAGAAGAATGGCACTAACAGCTATGCTTCTTAACTTCAAAGTATTAATTCAACCCGCTTTTCGCGGCTCCACACCACAGATTACAATCCTGTCAGTGTAACAGATCGGCGAATTCTAGTCGAATTTGATCCTTTCTGTAAGCTCTAGTGTCTTGGATGGTGGCGCCGTTGCAGGGTTGCAGGAATCAGGTGTCACAGTTGCCTGGTACAAAGGCGTTATGCGCGGGCACAGTATGACCGCCGCCTGGAATTCATCGACTTTCACCGCGGCCGGCACGACTCCTGAGAAAATCATCGCGTTCCGTCCCTCAGCAAACGCTCAACAACGAGTGGAAGACCTGATCGCCGAGGAAAAAGAAGATCATCTTTCACCCGATGAAAAATCAGAACTTGATTATTTCTTTCAATTGGAACATATTTTCTGGATAGCCAAAGGTCGAGCCCAACAAATACTCACATGTGCCTCGTGACCTGCCCGACGACTTGCGACGACAAGTAATCATCCGAGCCCAGTTCCGTTGCGAATACTGCCTCTACCCTGACGGACGGGCCGCCTTTTCTCCCCAAATAGACCACATCCTCAGCCGCAAACATGGTGGCACTGCAGAGAAGCGGTACGACTGTTCCATCCTCGTTTGCACAAATGGACCGATCACTTTCGCATTGCGGCAATAGGATCACATCACTATCGCGGGAGGGCGAAGCAACCCGAACGACTCTTGCGGTTCAATGAACCCCAACGAAAGTTGGAGCGGATGATTCTCCAGAACGCTGGCCTCTATCCCCCGTAACACCTAACAAGCCCCAGTCAAACCTTCCATACAACCTAGTGGAAACCAGTTGATTTAAAAGAGTTCCAGCAAGCTGCGCTCAACAACACCGTCAGTCCGCCACCCAACAGTATGCCTTTGCACGTATCGCCTTCCCCTTTTCGCCGATAATTCAGGTAAAACGGCAGCAGCCACAAGAACTGCAACAGCCCAAATCCCATCAAGAGAACAATGCCGATCCCGACCATAATGGTCACGGCCGAAATCCCCAGCGCAACAATATTCACGCCGCCCGCAATCAACAGGCCTTTGCCTAAGGAACCCTTGTCGATTTCCTGCTCATCCACGCCCATTCTCCTCTCCATCCACGTCACTCACCGCCGAACCTCTTCCCGCAACGGCCCTAACCTCGTCTCCTCCAAATCATCCCGATAAAACAAATTGTAAGTGTCAAACGGAATTAGCCGCTTCCCGTCCGGATGCGCAATATGCACGCAAGTCTTCTTCACCGACCGCACATCAAACGAATACGCATCGATAAACTGCATAATCAGCACGCGAAACACATTCTGATATCCAATCCCCTCCGGCGCATCTACCTTCGGCAAACAACACAGTAAATCGCGCAGCGTGGTACTCGCCGACTCCGGCGAATGATTCGTCGAAAACGTCCTAAACACCGCCTTCTGCAGAGCTTCATCCGACTCGAACACAATCGTATTGCGCCCGCCATTGATCAGCAACTGTGGATCAATCAATCCCGTCAGCGGCGTAATCTCGCCCGCGATTTTCAACGCATAGCCCATCGCCAGCGAATCTGGGTGACATGGAACCGGAATAATATCTTCCGCGCGAAACAGTTGCGTCTGTTCGAGAATTCTCCGTCGCACTTCCGTCAACGTCAGCCGGTCGCGCGCCGGATCGAACCCTTGCACCCGCCCCGCCACCTGCACCGGCTGAAACACCACGCCACGCACACAAGGCTGCTTCACTGCATATTCAACGATCTTCCCCAATTCATGATCATTCGATCCGCGCTTCACCGTCACCACCAGCGTGGTCGAAATGCCTAACTCATTCAACCGCTCCAGCGCATTCTGCCGCACACTCCGCAAATCTACCCCGCGCAGTTCACGCAGCGGTCCTTCCTCGAACGAATCGAATTGCAGATACAGTTCGAACCCCGGCATATAGTCCGCCAATCGTTTGGCGAACTCCGGGTCCGACGCAATCCGCACACCGTTCGTGTTCAACATCAAGTGCTGAATCGGCCTCGCTCGCGCCGCATCCAGAATGCGAAAAAACTCCGGGTGCAGCGTCGGCTCACCGCCCGAAATCTGCACCACATCCGGCCGCCGCTCATTCGCCACCACCGCATCCAGCATCTTTTCAATGGTGGCGAAATCACGGTGCTGTGCGCGCTCCGGCCCACTGCCCGCATAACAAATCGGACACCGCAGATTACAAAAATCCGTAATCTCAATCAGCGTCAAACAAGAATGCTGCTCATGATCCGTGCAGAGTCCGCAATCATAGGGACAGCCCCATTTTACCGGCGTGTTGTAACGGTTCGGCATCTCCGGCGGCTTCAGAAACACTTCGCGGCAGCGCCGGTAATATGCCACATCATCCGCCATCAGCACACGTTCGTTGCCATGCTGCGGACAGCGCTTGAGCATAAAGACGTTGCCGTCTTCGAAGACGATCTTCGCCTCAATCTTGCGAAAGCACGTCGAACAAATCGACAGCGCCACATCGTAAAACAGGTACGGCCGTTCGCGGTCAGCCATCAGCTTCCATCTGCCTCCTGGGCATGAACATGGTTACCGTACCGCGCGCATAGAACAGCAGCGCCAACAAACACGCCCACTGTATAGCGGACAGTCCGGCAAACGTCGGCTCCGGCTTCAGAAAATCAATAACCAGCCGCCAACCAAGATAACTAACGAGAAATACCCTGAAAAGTTCACCGTTCGGCGGCAACCGCCGGCGCAGCCAGGAAAGCATCAACCCCAACAAGAACAAAAAGACGACTTCATAAAGCTGTGCCGGATGCCGCGCAATCCCGTCGCCAAAATCCACGCCCCACGGCAGATTCGTAGGCGAACCAAATGTGTGATCGCTCAGCCCGGAAAAGAAACAGCCCACCCGTCCAATCGCAATCGCCATGCACATCGGAATGGCAAACAGATCGCCCGTACGTTGCGTCACGCCGAGCCGGCGTTTGATCCACTCCACGGCCAGCGTGCCTCCCAACAAAGCACCAACCATTGTCTTGCCGCCGAGCGACACAGCCAAGGGAGCATTCGCAAACGCCATAGGTTCTTCTAAAGCCGCTAGCAGTTTACTGCCGCAAGCCGCTCCCAGAACAGCCGCCACAATCACAGAATTGCGGTTCGATTGATCCAGCGCATCACCGAAACGCCGCCGGTCCCAACGATACAGCGCAAAGCCCACCGCATAGGCCAGCGACTCAAAAACAAAGTGCGCCGAAATCGCAAAGTGCTCGAACTGCACAAACAGATCCGGCACCCGCAGCATCCCGTCAGCTTATCAGCAGAAAAAATGGGGGCAGCCGGCAAAAGCTGTCCCCATCCGAATGCAACACTACTTACTGATCGCGTTAATAAAGGTCAGCCCGTTTGGCACCCCGTAGCCGGTAACATTGTCCCAACCCGTAGTTACCGTCAGTGAGCTGTCAATACCAAAAGCAAAGGCTCCAGCCACCCCTAACGGTCCCGGCGACAACGGATAGTCCACGCTAATGAACCCCTGTGTCGTATAAAGGAACGGCGCAAAAAACGAAGCCGGCGAGTAATACGTCGGCCCATTGCTATCAAAAATCGTCCCCGCCAAGTTCGTCGGACTCGTCAACGGCAGAATATCCGTCACCGCACCCGTCGTCCCCCCAGCCAGCGAAGCCACCAACGGTGCAGCCTGTCCCAGCGCTTTCCCTGCCTTTTGCGTGGCAATCGCCAAAATCGCCGTTACGATGGGAGACGCAAGACTTGTTCCTCCCCATCCTGCTTCCAAATATTGAATCCCTTGCGCAGTTATGACGATAGGTACTCCCGTATAAGGATCAGCCAACGCCGAAACATCAGGCGATTGCCTCCCCGTTCCAGACAACTTGCTCTGCCAAGCCGGCTTCGCGTAATAGACACTCTCCCCGCCGCCCGCGCCGCCCAGGAAGCCCAGGGGAAGCGGAGGGTCAACCACGCCACCCAGCGCAATGTATGTCACATCATCGCCCCAACCCACTTCCCACTGTCCCGTTCCGCTCGGATTATTCAGAATTGAGGTTCCTCCCACTCCTGTCGCATACGGCGAGTTGGATGGCACTTCACTCGATCCCACCGGTGAGCCAAGTCCATCATCGCCTCCGTCTCCCGACGAGAACTGGAACGAGATACCCTTCGCCGCCGCCTTCTTCAGAATGGTGTTGAACGAATCCTGTTCAGCCGGCCCCGCAAACAGATCGGTATCCTCTTCCCAGCTATCCGAAACAACCGTTCCCAATTTGTTGGAAATGATGTAGTTCATCGAAGCCTGAAAATCTTCACTATCCTGCCCATACGTTGCCACAACCAGAATCTTCGCTCCCGGCGCCATCGAGTGCGCCCACTGAATATCCAAGGCAATTTCTATATCCCAACCCAGAAGCACTCCAACCGTCGGATTTGGCACTCCTTCCGGATAGACCACGGAAAAGTTGGTGTTGTTCAATAGCGGTAAACCCATCAACGTCGAAAACGCGTTGGCATCCTGCATCATCGTCGGATAGCCATACGCTTCCAGCAAAACAATTGTTTGCCCTGCACCATTCAGACCCTGTTTATACGCTGCCGTCAACCCGTAATGCGCCTGTAACTGACTGGCCGTAAAGTCACAAACGAGTTGGATGCCATTCGCATTCAGCGGCGGGTTGTAAAGAGTCCCGAAATAGACACCTACGGGCAGGGATGCTCCCGCCGTGGTGTATTCTTCAACGGCAGGTGGTTGAAGACAACGGGTCGTGATGATTCCACCCAAGCCAACCGCCTGCGCTTTGCTCATAGAGATGGGAGCAGGCGCGGCGCCCGTCCTCGGGTTCGTGGCGCGCTTATACATCGGTTTCACCCCTCCCTGCGTCAAACCCACAACCGACCCCACCAAACTGCCCGCCGTGCCTGTCAGCTGCGCATTTTGCACATGTGCAAAAAACGTCTTCCCATTCACCGAAAGATTATGAATCTGCGTCTGGAACGCCTGCTGCACCTGCGCCGCTGTTCCATGCACGCGCACGAAAAAGCCATTCGGATCAGTCGAAATCACACTCAAGCCGTGCTTCTGCAATTCTTTCTCGACCGCTGTCACATCCGCCGCCGTCGGCGCGTATTTCGCCAGATCTTGATCCGTCATCCACTGGTGATAAGTGGCCGATTCCGGGTCATATAACGCATCCACTGCTTTATCAAAGGCGGCCTGGTTGTGTGAATTCACATACACAGTCAGGTTCATTTCCAAAGCCGGATCAACGGCTCCCAGATCGCTCGCCTTCTGAACCACCGGCGAAACGGCCTGTATGCCGACAGCGGCAAAGGTCGGCTGCACCCCCAAGCTCATCGCCCCGGCGCAAGCCAACGCCACCCATGAGCCAACTGTGTTGACTCGTCTGCTCGATAACATGTTTTCTCCTTGTCTAATAACCGGCCTTACTAAGCGCAAGCTTTCGGCTGAAAGCCAGGTTAGGCTGGTATTGTATCCGAGCAATTGGCTAATTTAAAGATCTTTGTTACTAAATAAATTTCTTTTTGACTTAGTCACATCCAACCGTGAAACAGCCTACACTGCCCATCTGTGTTTCTGCGAGTCACACGCAACGAGGATGAATTTTTTACCACCATTGAACGTCGTGCGTGAAGGTCCCCTCGCTTAACGACCCGACGCGCCGGGATCGTCGACCTCGTTACGCATGTCGAAACCGAGCCGACGATATCGCGCGCCCATTTCACACCCCGCCTTCCTTCTTTATCCCAAGCACTTTGATCCGCGACGCGAGGGTTCCCGGATTGATCCCCAGCAACTCCGCCGCCCCACCCTTGCCGGAAATCCGAAAATTCGAAGCCTCTAGCGCCGCATGAATGTTGGCGCGCTCCATTTCGCGCCACTGTTTTTCTGGAATCACCGCCTGACTATTTGTCGGGGCTTTCTCCCTCGCGCGTGTCCGCGGCGCCTCGCCTCCATCCGGCAGTTCCAGCCGCAGCTTCTTTCCATCGGAAACAATCACCGCCCGTTCCACTACGTTCTGCAATTCGCGCACGTTGCCAGGCCAATCGTATTGCTGCGCCCGCTCCATTTCCCGAACGGGCACCACCGTCTCAGGCAAATGAAAACGGATGCGCGCCTGTCTCACAAAATGGGCAATCAACTCCGGAATATCTTCCTTGCGGTCGCGCAGCGGCGGCACCTCCATCGGAAACACGCCCAACCGGTAATAGAGGTCCAAACGAAAACGCCCGTCGTTCACTTCTTTCCGCAAATCCCGATTCGTCGCCGCCACCACGCGCACGTTCACCCGCCTCGTGGCATCATCGCCTACCCGCTCGAACTCGCCTTCTTGCAATACCCGCAACAGCTTCGCCTGCAACTCCAACGGAATCTCGCCCACTTCATCCAAAAACAACGTGCCGCCATCGGCCAATTGAAAACGGCCCACTCGGTCGCGCACCGCCCCCGTAAACGATCCGCGCACATGGCCGAAGAATTCACTTTCGAAAAGTTCCCGCGGAATTGACCCGCAATTCACCTTCACCAACGGTTTGTGAGATCGCGCGCTGCGCTGGTGAATCGCCCGCGCCACTAATTCCTTGCCCGTTCCACTCTCGCCCAAAACCAATACGTTGGCGTCCGTTCGTGCCACCATCTCCACTTGATGCAGCAACCGCTGAAGCGCCGCGCTCCGGCCCAGAATCTCGCCGAACTGTCCGCTGGCTTCCACTTCTTCGCGCAGATAGTCACGCTCTTCTTCAATCCGCCGGCGCAAGGTTTCGTTTTCTTCAAACGCCCGGGCGTTCGCAATAGCCACGGCCGCTGCGCTTGCCATTGTCCGGACCCATTGAAAACAGGCATCGTCCACCGGCGCGCGCCGAGAAACCGCTAACACCCCCATCGGCTCGCCGCGAAAGACCAGCGCGTGGCCAACAAAGCTCACTAGCCTTTCTCTCTCCACCCACTCGGGCAGGCGAACCCATTGATGGTCGTCGGATAGGTGCTCGATACGAATCGATTCGCCAGTCAGCGCGATGTGCGCGATTTTCAATTTGCTGTTGCCCAGGCTGATGCTGTGAAACGTTCCGTCGATTCGAGACCAGTCGCCTGCGCCCACCGAAACCGATGTGCCCGCGCTCGCGCGCAAGTGAAGTCCTGCATTCCCTGTGGACTTGTCCGCCGAACACACCGGACACTGCTCCTCCGGTTCACGAAGCCAAAGCCGTGCCAGCGCCACGTCCGGTTGCCGAGCTACCGCATCAATGATTGTTTTCAGCACTGCCGGCAAAGCTCGCTGCTCGGCCATCGCCAAGATAATTCCAGGAAGCGGTTCCAGGTCCATAGAAGGGCATCATAACGTGAATTCTCGCGACTCACTTTTTGAAATCTCAATATTCGTGAAGATTCATGACCTCCTCCGAAGTCATCACGCCCTTATTTTTCAATGCCTTACATTCCATTTTTCGATTGGCCAATCCCGTGCTTTTACTTCTGCGCCGCCCAGAGAAAGCGGCAGCAAAAGGAATCAAAACAATGCAAAGACTCGCCACAGTAAACCCCGCCGAAGCCACCGGCAAGACCAAGCAACTGCTTGACGGCGTGCAAGCCAAACTCGGCATGACCCCCAATCTAATGAAGACGCTGGCCACCGCACCGGCCGCGTTGGAAGCGTATCTCCACTTCGGCGCTGCTCTCGGCACCGGCCGCCTCGACGCCAAGTTCCGTGAACAAATCGCGTTGGCTGTGGCGCAAGCCAACTCATGCGAATACTGCTTGTCGGCACATACCGCCATTGGCAAGATGGTTGGTCTGACACCGGAAGAAAGCACACACAGTCGCGAAGCTCACGCGACCGATGCCAAGCGCAATGCCGGATTGCAATTTGTCCAGTCACTGGTGGTGCAACGCGGCGAAGTTTCCGACGAAGCCCTAGCGCGCGTAAAAGCAGCCGGCTTCACTGATGGCGACATCGCGGAGATCGTCGCAAACGTAGCCGTCAACATCTTCACGAACTACTTCAACCACGTGGCCCGCACCGATGTGGATTTCCCGGTTGTTCCAGTCTCAAGCCTCGTAGCCAAGTAACCAACAAGGAGAATCCCATGACGAGCTACCGAAATGCCGGCATTGATGGCCACAAGATTTTCTACCGTGAAGCAGGTCCAAGCGACGCACCCGCTATCGTTCTGCTGCACGGCTTCCCTTCCTCTTCGCACATGTTCCGCGATCTGATCCCTCAACTGGCCGATCGCTTCCACGTGATCGCTCCCGACTATCTCGGCTTCGGCTTCAGCGATGCGCCGGCTGCCACCGCCTTCAGCTACACGTTCGACAACATCACCGCGTTAGTTGAGAAACTTCTCTTCAACACTCTTGGCCTGACCAAGTTCAGCATCTACGTGCAAGATTACGGCGCGCCAGTGGGCTTCCGCATCGCCTCTCGTCATCCACAGGTAATCGAAGGCATCGTCGTACAAAACGGCAACGCCTATGTGGAAGGCATCAGCGCTGCGTTCGAGCCGCTCAAGCCGTTTTGGGCCAATCGCAACGCCGAAACTGAGAAACCCGTTCGCAGTCTTCTCACTGCCGAGACCACTAAGTTCCAATACACGCACGGTGTAAAAAACATCGGGGCGGTGAGCCCCGACCCTTGGACCTTTGATCAACTCTTCCTTGATCGGCCCGGCAACGACGCCATCCAACTTGACCTCTTCCACAACTATCCTTCCAACGTCGCTCTCTACGACGAATGGCACCGCTACTTCCGCGAGCACCAACCCGCCACGCTAATCGTTTGGGGACAGAACGACCCATTCTTCACAGTGGCAGGAGCTGAAGCCTTCTTGCAAGACTTGCCCAAGGCGGAATTGCATTTACTCGATACCGGCCACTTTGCCCTAGAAGAGGCCAACACATTCATTGCTGCATCAATGCGCGACTTCCTCGGTCGCGCCGCAACGCAAAGAAAGGCGGCCGCCAAATGACCACAACCATGAATATTGATTCGACCAAGCCACTCATTAAGCGTTCCCAAAGCGATCCTCTGGGGCGGCTTGGTAGCGGGGGTTTCGATGCTACACTCGGCGCGCTGCTCCACTCACTCGCGCTGTTCCTGAACGGGGTCATCGGCCACGCGCTGTTTGTTGGTCTCCCCTTAGCCTTCTTCGCGCAGAGGGCAGCCGAATGACCGCCATTCTCGTCCACAAAGCTGGGCCGAGCGCGCCGGCGCACACATCAAATCAGCAAGACCGAAACGGAGGCGGGAGCGTAAGCGACTTTAATTGGGGCCTTCGTTCGATGAACTATTTGGATGCCGGCTTGTAATTCCTTACATCGGTAAATTTTTTGAACGCGCAGAGGAACGCTTGAGATGGCTTGGGACGGTCGGTGCTGATAACTTTGAGAGTGCCGTAAGTATCGGCACGCGGCTTTCGAAATTCCCACGTAATTCCTTCAAAAAAGTCTCCGCTCTCTTCACAATAAGCGACCGACTCAAACTCGAAGACTACCTCCTTCCAACCATCTGCATTCTGTCTTGGGCCGTCCGTTTCAGGAGAATCTCTTAGAATGGCAGGTCCAAAGTTCTTTCCGGACTTGTTTCCGATCTTGCCATAGTCCGCCTTGTCTTCGTTCTTTACATTTGGATTGTCTGCCTGTTGATAGTCCGGGGTTGGTTGCACATCAGCGCTGTCAAGGAAATATCCATCGTCTACGACAAAATTTGTCAGTGACGCGCCAGCATACTGTCCTCTATACTGTTCAGGAGTCATTACTGTTCCATCCACGACGAATCGGAGCACCTGGGCGAAGGCGATTTTTTTGCAATTTCGACCGCGAAGAAGCTTCGAAAGATTCGGGTTAAATGTAATCTCAATCTCCTGCTGATGCATTGGCCCACTCGTAGGCTTAACGGGCTTGTCGCCTTTCGGCCGATTATGGATATCGGATTGTATAACTGACATCGTGTCTCCTAATCTCAATCACTTTTAGTAGTGGGGATTATCGCTTCAGCGTTTCATGGCGTCGCCGTCGTACCCACACGTTGCGCATCCACGATAAATAGTGGGAAATCTAGTCCGCCGGAAACGTCTCGAATAAATTGTCGACTGTCGTCCAAGGCTCAGGGAAACTCAAATCGGCATGACGTGGGCCTGGGTGACGAAGTTTCGAAGGGCGTCCCTCGGCCCGCATGCGACGAGCGGCTTCGAGCCAGTCGGGACGCTCCGGTTGATTCTGATGCCAATGAACCACGCCGGCCTCGTCCGCCCAATCCGCCAATCTGGGCATGGCTTTGCGATGGCAGGCGCTGGTCATGTATGACTTCCTGCTGCGCTCGTCGGTCCACATCGTCATCGTCCAGAACGTGCGTTTTTTGTCTTTCAGAAGCGCCAAGGCCAGACAGCCCTTGGCGTTGCGTATCTGCGAGATGCTTCGCTGGGCATGAAAGGCAAACAGCGGCACGAACCAAAATGCGCGAGCTCTAAATCTTGTGATGCTGACCAGTGGCATTTTTCTCTCGTTTGGGTGTTTTGATCCAGCCTTCCAGGCTACTTGGTTACGTAGTAACTTGGCGCATTGAGGTCGGTGAGCAACCCCGGTCCAGCCGGCTCCCAACCGAGTTGCTCACGCGTGAGAGTGCTGGACGACGGATTGTCCGTTGCGGCAAAGCCCGCCAGAAAGCTGAATTGTTTCGCCGCTTCTTTGGCAGCTATAGAGCTGACTGGGATATTGAGCTTCCCGCCAATGACTTCGGCGATGGAACGGAACGGGATTCCCTCCTCGCCTACACCGTGATAGCGCGTCCCGGCGACACCCTTTTCCAGCGCCAGCCTGAACAGCCGCGCTGCCTCACGCCGATGCACGGCTGGCCAACGATTTTGACCATCGCCGATATAAGCGGACTTGCCTTTCTTTCGCGCAATGCTAATAAGCTGCGGTACGAATCCGGTATCTCCATCGCCATGAACTGACGGCGCAAGCCGAACCATCGTGGCGCGAACGCCTAGCGATGCCCACGCTTCCACCTGCTCCTCAGTCTTTGCGCGGGCGATGCCAGGCGAGAGGAGATCGGGCTCATCCTCTTCTGTTGCCGGTTTCCCGGGACGAAACCCAACGTGCGAGAGGCCGATTGTGCCAAACGTAGTCACCAGCGGCCGTCCCGATCCCTTCAACGCGCCGCCAATCGTATCAATCGCGCGCCGGTCCGCCTCGGCGGATATCGCCAAGAAACGAGAAACGATACCGGTTGGCAGCCCGCCAAAGAAAATCCGCAGACGCTGCGCAAACGGGACTTGGCCTAGGCTGTGCATGAAGGCGAGGTGGATCACCCCGTCCGCCGCTGCTGCTGCTTTGCGTAGGCTCTCCCTATCATCGAGGTTACCGAGGATTGGCTGTATCCCTTTTGCAGACAATGCCTTAGCTGCCGCTTCCGACCGCGCCAGGGCGGCATCCCCGTCGATTTCGAAGCTCTTATCGCAGATCCTGGCTTACTTCTCTCGCCTGCGCAGACGGCTCGAGTCACGCGGTTCATGGCTGGAAATTTTGAGTTTGAAGCCGCCAATCGCCATCTGATCTCGACTTTGATGCTGCCTATTGTCCAGGTCCGCGGTCATGAAATTGCCGCGGGTCGATTGGGCGCACTCCTGGCAACGGTGGGTGAGGAAGCGCTGGCCGAGCGGCCTGGTCGTTCGCTTGTGCTGGATCGTCTCCTGGAGGTGCTGCTGATTGAGGCGCTACGATATCGCCCGCCCGACATCGGCGACGGCGGCCATGGCTTGCTGGCTGGCCTTGCTGACCCGAAAATTGGGCGCGCGCTTCGCATCATGCACGCTCACACAAGGCGCCCATGGACACTCGTTGCCCTCGCCCGCGAAGTGGGTATGTCGCGATCCGCCCTCGCCTCGCGCTTCACACAGATTGTCGGCATTCCCCCAATCGAATACCTGGCAAACTGGCGGATAACGCTTGCGAAAAACGCCTTGGCATCGGCAGACGTACCTATGGTTGACATCGCCGAGATGGCCGGCTATCAGTCGGTAAGTGCATTCAGCACGGCATTCAAGCGTGAGACCGGTCTCTCGCCCACTCTCTACGTACGGTCTCTTCAAGAGGCCACTTGAAGCCGCAAGAAACCAAATTCCGGGGCGCGCCGGTGAAGCCGTTGCTTTCAAGAATGTAGGAACCGCTCTATAATCGAAGTGCGATGGCATCCGCACTTTCTGCGCCTCCAATCACGATTGAGCAATACCTTGCTTTCGAGTCGCCTGACGGTTACCGCGACGAATTGATAAACGGAAGGATCATCGTCTCTCCGGAAGCGAAACCTTTGCATTCTGACACCGCTGACAATCTCTACGAATTATTGAAGGACGCCTGCAACCGTAAAATCCACAGGGTCAGCCAGCGGATGAATGTGCGTTTCCCGGATGTAGATAGTATGCCGAGCCCTGATGTCTTTCTCATCGAATTGGCAGAGTGGCAACGGGCGCGATCTGCCGAAACCTATCCAGATGGTGCAAAGGTGCTGCTCGCCGTGGAAGTGATCTCTCCCAGCAATCGGCCAACTCCATTAGCTGAGAAAGTGGCTATTTATGTGGACCACGGCATCGAGACTTGGGTGGTCGAGCCAAAGAAACAGGAATTGAAAGTGCATCGGCGCGGCGAGTCTGTTCAGGATGCTAGCTTGCGTCTGCAATCTGTTTTGCAGTGGAACGGCAAAGCAATGCCTCTATCCGCAATCTTTCAGTTGCCCTAGTTCCCGAACCACCGTTACCGGGAGAGTCTTCACTACCACACGCAAGCGGTATCACGCGTCAACGATGTAACCCTCGTTTGCCTTTTTCGTCTCTATTGGCCATCACTTATCAGTCCCACTCCGGCTCAGGCGCGAAGGTAAATAAACGCTGGTCGAAATAAAACGGGCGCGGATCACTCCACACAAGCTCGCCATAGCGGCGATGTTTCGGATTGAGCAACACGTTGAACTCTTCGGGGATCACAACCGACCGCACCCGCACGGCAAGTTCATTCGCCGTCTCTGCCCACACTTGGCCAGCCGTTTGACAAGCCGTTAACTCACGACCGTTTCCGGTTTCAAGCTCGGCAGGATCGTTGCGTAGTCGGGTGTTCGACCAAACGTATTCTGGCGGCAATTGCCCTTTCTCGAGATGAACGAGAATTTCCAGGCAAGCCAAAGACAGATGCTGAGCAGTGTAAAGCATACCGGTGCCAGCGGGATTCCAGCGTCCGCCAGCCAGGAGTGCACCTGTGTAGTCTCCGGCTGCCCGCACAGCGCGGTGCAATCGGTAGATAAGCATTTGAGGAATCTAAGAAAACACTCCGTAATCGATCCGGATCAGGACCTCAAGTACGCGACGCAACTTCGCAGGGTCGGCCATGGAGACAAGTTCCTCAGGAGAATGTCCGCCAAAAATTTCCCGACTAGAAGTTAGCCAACTTCGGGCTTTTGTTTCGTCGCCGAACACTTCGACAGCACGAGCCCAAATGGCCTCCGCAGTTGGATGTTGCAATTGCTGTTCCAATTGCTCGGGACTCGTTACGATTGGAGCCTGTAAGCTGCTCATGGCTTCAGTTTACTCCTTTCTCCTGAGTAGCTGCGGCATGATTGAAATTCTACTTGACGATGCCCGGCCTCGACTTCCCGCACGTCGGCGGGGCGCCGTTCCTCGAGATATCGAATCCTCCAAAACTCACGCCGCAGAGTCCACTCGCGATACCGTGACCCTCACCCGATACCCAAGCGCCGCCAAGAGCCGAATCAACAGGTCGCTCGATACATTGTCCAGGTTCCCATTCAAAATGGAGGTGACCCTGGTTCGGGAAGAACCGCCCCTTCGTGCCACTTCTGCATGGGTCAGCCCCCCTTCTACTACGATCTGCCTCAGCCGTTTCAAAAGCGCATGCCGCACTTGCCATTCCTGAGCCTCAACGCCGCTGAGCCCCAGCGCTTGCGCCAATGCGTCCGGAGTTCTTGCCGTGATCGTCTTAGCCTTCATCTTGCATCGCTTCCGCGCCAATTGAATATCCGATGGCGACGTTTGTTGGGTTTTTTAACGAATGCATGAGGGACGAGAATGTCTTCTTCATTCGCCGTGAAATAGAAAACTCGAAACTGACCGTCTTCGCTGCGTAGCCTCAGTTCCGAAACGCCAGGCGCTACCGAAGACATCGGTCTGGAGATTGGCTGCCCGGCATCTCACCCATCGGAAGCAAAAAGAGGGTCTTACCAAGCCGATCGCGAATCTCTCGAATTGCATTGCGAGCCTTGGAATAAGAGATAACCGGCCGCATAACTCAGAGTGTATCAAAACTGGGACATGCCTTCTCCTACGCGCTCTTCGGCAATCGCGTCCTTCCCGAAGATTGCGCGGATGAGGTCTTTGCCTGCGTCGTTCTTGCGGGTGGGATCGTTTGTTCGGCAAAGCGTCACCATACCCGCCACGCTTGTCGCAGAGGTCCGGCGCATGGCCAAGCAACCAGTTACTTCCGTTCTGCCGCCAGTTGGGTGGACCACAAGGAGCCAAGGGCGTACCAGAGTGGGGAGAGGCCAATGAGATCGGGCGGCGCCGCCTTACGGCTACCACGGGTTGAACACGGGCACGCCTGCCTTATCGAAATCGGTCCGGTCACGTGTGACCACCGTGAGTCCATGCTGAAGAGCAGTCGCCGCAAGCAGGAGGTCGGGATGTGAATAAGTGTGCCCAGTCTTTCGCCCGTCCTCCATCAATGTCCGCCATTTCAGCAGTATGTCTTCGGTTACCGGTAAAGTCCGTCCCGCGAAGGCAGGCCGCAATTTCACCGTCAACCAGTCATGCAACTCAGCCCGGCGCGCCACATCCGGCTGTAGTTCGATGCCGAAGCGAATTTCAGCGATGTTCACCACGCTAATGTACAGCGACTTAAGCGGTTGCGCCTCATAGAACGCTGTCACCTTCGGTTCCGGCCTTGGCTTTCGTCGTTCGGACAGGACGTTGGTATCCAGCAACCAAGCCATCAGAGTTCGACATCCCGCACATTGGCGAGACGCACCCGCGGCGGGGTTAGATCAACATCCGGATAAGGTCGCGCCTGCAAAGCAGCCAGCACGACTGCGCCGGTAGCCGTGGACTCGGCGGCCGCGGCTGCCTGTTCGTCGAGGGCATCGAGGGCTTTCTCGATCAGATCGTCGGCATTACGGAACTGGCCAGTCTGGATGTGCGCGTCGACGCGCTGTACCAGCTCCGGCTTATGGATTTCAATGTTCATGCTTAGACCCTCCTTTCATCGTAGCCTTTTAGCCGCCGGGATTTAGCGTACCGAAAACCGTACGACGCGATGGCATTGGCACTGATCTTGTGGACACTGTGGGTCCCTAGCCCGGGTGCACTTCCACCGCCGAAAGCGCCCGATCCATCGAATTTCCTTCTCGCGGCTGGGGGTCTTCGCAATGTCTTAATTCGACTGCATCGGCATAAGCGTTTCCATCTTCACCCCGAAAGCCTTCTCAATTCGTAGCGCCATTTCGCCGGACAACTCGGCCTTGGCGTTTAACACGCTCGACAAGGCAGGACGCGACACGTGCAAAACGGCGGCCGCGGCTTGCACGGTAAGGCCAGCCTGTTCAATGATCTCGGTTCGGATGAAATCGCCGGGATGCCGCGGCTTCTTCATAGCCGTCCGCGTTACTCCCTGGAGCTAGTGATAATCCTTCTAAATTCAGGTCGCAGGCTCGTCATCTATCCAGAATGTCAAGCGGCGGTTGCCGGTGACGCTTAAACTCCATCTGCCTTTGCGGTCACCCAGCTAGGCTTTCGAGGAAGCGTGGCCGGCGAATCAATTTGCCAGCACCACTTGCAAACATAACCCCTCCTCGCAATTTGACTCTCCTGGAGAAATGAAGGGCCGCCGAAGAACAACTCTGGTATGCCCTTGCCCGGTAAAGGAAATTGCTAAGTGCATTGGAAACCCTTCACATTCGACGGGACCACCTATGAGCTAAACCCACCTGTATCCTCGCGCTGGCCGCTACCAGCAGCCAGCGAAAGCAGGAAAGCCCGCACGTTCTTACGACGTCGATATCATTTTTCCCCTTCACTGCTTCACGCGCGCAATCGACCCGAGCGAAACGCCGCCTGCCGCCATGCTTTACGGCGACAACCGTGAAACACGTATCTTCGATTTCCAACGGTACGAACTATCCAAACGGCTCCCGGCCATCCTGGAAACTCTTCCGCAGCGGAAGTGCTATCACACCGGCAAGGGCAATTTCTTCTCTGTGGATATCAAAAACGAAAACGGCACCGTTACGGAATACGACGTTTTCTTCACCGCCTCGCGTTCTTCTAAGAAAGGTCGGCTGAATCTATTCGTGCAGAGCGCTTATGTACGCGATGCACTGCACGGAAGCAATCGGCCACACAAGAAACCAATCGGATTCTACGTCATCTTGTTCAACCTCCTTCACGACAAGCCCATTAAAATGCCGCCGATCTAAAAGAAAAAAGGCTCCCAAAAAAGGAGCCTCTTCAAACTAATCGGACCTCTTAGATATCCTCACACTTGGGTAAGGGCCAACGAACTGCTTGGGCGGGATCAGCGCGCGGACAAGCCGCTCCGTTCATGCGCTGACACTTAAATGGTAACCCTAAACGATCTAAAAATCAATCATGCTGAAACCCAGGACTCGCGAATCTTTCCGAAACGAATGCAGAACGTCACCCCGACAAGCGAGAGAAATCCGTCGAACCAGCAGCCTTGGCGCAGCATTCATCTGATATTCTCGTCTGCAGCGCCGACGCGCGTATCCGTGCGTTTCCGTCGTCACTCATGCCCGAGTTCGCTTCTCGTCGCTGAATTGTTACAGCATCAAGCGCCACCCAAAACCAGCCGACATCACAATCTGTAAGGAATGTTTGCTGACTCAACTTCAACGCCACTAAATTGATATTTTTCCAACATCAGGTCGAGCACTTCGGCCACGGTCCCATCATCCCGTAACATTGGCCCAAAAATTATGCGCTTCAACGGCAGCTTGGCTAGAGAGCCATCTGGCATCAGGGGCGATACTGCGACATACGGTTTGATGTCCGAATGTCCCTCTCGAAACTCGATCGAAGAAATATCTGGATTTCATAGAATAAATCACCATTCTCTCTCTTCGCTAAACGCCGGATGTTTGAATTTGACCGGCAAGTAATTCAGCACGACGCCGACTAATTTTGCACGATCAGCGTCTGCTCGGCCCCAAGCCATCAGTTTGTCGATGAGCGCGCGGGCTTCTTTTGACAATTTGTTAGTGTATGTCATTTTGAAGGGCAACCGGTTAGCCTGGGGAGGGAATCGGCACTGCTGTAAAGAAAAACCGTCAAACTCGAGACAATATCCACCGCCGCGGCGGGCATAGTTCCGCCACATACTCAGGACGCTACTCGATTCGCAGAAGCAACTAACGAAGAGTCGATATGGATGGTTAAGACCGGATTGCATGACCAGATCTTCCTCGACCCCTGTAATATTGTCTTTTAGATATTCAGCGACTAATCCGCGTCCGTACTCTAGTTCAACAGAATCGTTCAGCGTTTTGGTGTCAGAGAACCACAATTGGCCCGAGCTTAAAATCCCTTTCAGCCCGGAAAAATCAGTGTAATGACAGAGATACCTTGGTGCGGGAGCATCTAGCATGTTCAATGCTAAAGACTCCTCAGCGACGGTTTCAACCAATTCATTCGCGATCGCGAAGTCTTTAGAAGCTGGGTCGGGGTCGAACAATTCATTTCACAATGAATCGAAGTCAAAGATTGTTCCCATCTCTAGCGTCCGACCAACTTCCTATTGTTCCGCAAATTTGCTGCATTTGCCAAGGGCAATGCCGCTTAAACTCGTTCCATCCGCTCGCTACTGATTGCTCCCGCTAGTGGATCGACCCAACGCCACTCTCATTCAAACGCCCCGGCGAAGTTCCTTCCGCGGCCCTGCGGCCCGCACTAATGGGTTTTAAAAGTGTTCCACTCGCCGGTTTGAAGCTCCATCGCGCAGTAAGCTTCAAACAGATACAGCTCTAGCGGGTTGTCTATTTCGATGAATGAAACGCTTGAACCACGAAGCAGCGTTCTGGCCTCTACAAACGCTTCTCGAAAGGCTGAATCCTTCATAGCATCCGCGCGCTTCATCTCGTGCCCAGTCTTAGCAGTGGCCATCCTATATGCGAGGCTCGCGCCAAAGTGTGTATTGCTCATTCCGTGTTGCCGGAGCCGATGAACCACACTGCGTGATATTCCGACGTAGAATGGTCGGCCATCCTCTAATAGGACGTAGCAACCAGAAAAATCTTTGTTTCGGCCGAGTTTTAGGAGGATGGATCTGACCCCTAGGCCTGCCCTACAGAAGTCGGCCATCGGATGAGGCGTGAGCATGGCTGCGCGCAGCCGCGCCATATCGCCCGGCAGAACGATTGCGGCTAATTCAGAAAACGTGTTTGTGCAAGCATCAATCGGCACGGCTCAGATCCCTACTCCTCCGTATTCATCAAGCGAGATTTCGTCGTTGCGCAGGCCGTAAGTTTAGTGGTTCGCGGTGGAAAATGATGTGCCATGGCCCGCACATGTTCCAGAGTTCCGTCGCTTTTCAACTAGTCGGGAGTGCCGGTTATGCTTAGCCGAGCGATTGCCAACCTTTCGTCTTGCACAGTTGCTTTGCCCCCCGTTGGATCATCGGTAGTTCTCGCCAACACTATCATTAATCGTTTAGAAATGAACCCGGAACGCTTGTACTCCTCGAACTCATTCTAGAGATCTCTAACGCAATAGGCGAACAACGCGGCTATCTCAAAGCGCGTTGGATGGCATATCGAACATGGTCCCCTTTCGCGCCTCCGGCATGACCCCTCGCCAAAAGTTGACCTGGCGGCCAGTTAACCGTACTTGGTCAAGTTTCACATGTATAGGTTGGTAACTCCTCAGGAGTTCCGAAGCTCCTCGACAGCGTGTTGATTTGCACCCGCCACACTCTCAGCAGCTGTGAGATGAGACTCGGGTCTTGGGACAGGCTGGGCAGCTCCGTGAGTGCTTGACCCATCTCGAAACACGCTGCCGCCGGCCGTTTCCTCGTCGACGTCCAATCCATTGCCTACGGCGGTAACGAAATCCTCACCGGAGCTTCACATCATCTACCCGTCCCAGAATTTTTCACTCACGCCAAAATCCGATCACAAAACTTAAACTTTTTCCCAAGATTTCTAACTCCTAGCTCATCAACCACTTACGCGCCTCTGCAGCCACGCGCTAACTCATATCCGCAACTGCGCTCGCGTATCTTCAAAGCGGGCGCACAAGAACATGCATACTCACCGCAGCAAAAAATCATGCACGCAAACAGCTAACTTACGCCAAAACCGTCTGCCAAAACCGTCACTTCGCCCCCATTCAGCCCAGTGCCTCACTCCCGCAAACCACCGCCCAACTCAACCCTCATTCCATCCCACTCTCAACCCAAATCCCCAACCCACCTTTGCCTCCCCTTCATCCCCTCTCAGCCCGCGCAAACCCGCCTCAAATCCAACCAATTTTTCCCTCCACTCGATAGGTAAAAATTCACCCCAACGCAGCCCAAAAACCGTGAATATTTACCATCGCTCGCT
>PMQB01000393.1:10133-23283 GCA_003169195.1 Bryobacterales bacterium | reverse complement strand
AAGTTGCAGACGTCATTCGATATTTCGGCCAGCGCAAAAAGATTTTCAACGTGCATTTTCGCAACATTCACGGCGGCTTTCTGAATTTTCAAGAGACGTTTCCGGATTGCGGGGACGTAGACATGCTGGCGATTCTGAAGGTGTACAAAGAGGTTGGTTATGACGGCATGCTGATGCCTGACCATGTGCCGGTGATTCAGGGCGATGCTGGCGGTAAACAGGCATTTGCTTTTGCGTACGGGTATATTCGAGGTTTGATGCAAGCGGTGAATGCATAAGTCATGACCCCACAACGAACTTTTGTTTCGAAACTCACAGGCGTGTTCGGATTTCCGGTGACGCCTTTTCACGATGATCTATCGCTCGATCTGGATGGACTGGCTCGCAACGTGGATGAGATGGCAGCGTTTCCCTTTTGTGCGCTGGTGGCGGCGGGAGGGACGGGTGAGATGTATTCGATGTCGCCCGAAGAGATTGAGCAGGTGGTGGCAACATCTGTGAAGGCGACCAAAGATCGGATGCCGGTGGTGGCGGGGACGGGCTTCAACATGACGCTGGGCGTGGATATTGCAAAGCGTGCAGCGAGGGCCGGTGCGAGCTGCATCTTGGCTTTGCCGCCTTATTACGTATCAGCACCGGAAGAAGGCTTGTTTGCTTATTACGAAGCTATCGGCAAAGCAACTGATTTGCCCTTGATGGTGTACAGCCGCGACTGGGCCATCTTCACTCCGGAGATGCTGGCGAGGCTCGCCGAGCGCGTGCCGACGCTGGTTGGATGGAAAGATGGGCAAGGTGATGTGCGTAAATATCAGCGCATCATGGAGAAAAACGGCGACCGGCTCGCGTGGTTTGGAGGGTTGGGGGACGATTGCGTTCCAGGCTATTTTGCCATCGGTGTGCAGGGTTATACCTCGAGCATTTCTAACATTGCGCCCAAGGTCTCACTGGCATTGGCGGAAGCCGGCATGAAGGGCGATTTCGGAAAGCTCAACCAACTAATGAAGCGCTATGTGAATCCGCTTTACGCACTGCGCGAGAGATCTAAGGGGTATGAGGTGGCCGTGATGAAAGAGGCGATGGAAATGTTAGGTATGCCTGCCGGTCCAGTGCGGCCGCCGCTGATGAATTGCAAAGAGGCTGATAAGAAAGACTTGGCCGAATTGCTAAAGGCTTACGCTGACATGAGATGAAGCTGGTACAGACCGTACTGTAATCATGTAAGACGGTATCGAAAAACGGCCCTCTTCGCTAGAATGTAACGATGAGTAAGAAAGCCCTCATCACTGGGTCTTGCGGACTAATTGGATCGGAAGTATGTATCCATTTGGCTAAGAACGGCTACAGCATTCACGGAATTGACAATAACGAGCGAGCCGTTTTCTTTGGGCCTGAAGGCGATACGAGTTGGTCGCTTTCGCGGTTGAAGCAAAACATTCCGGGCTATGTTCATACGAGTTTAGACATTCGGGATCGGGCCGGCATTGGTCAATTGCTCAAGGACGTTCGGCCTGACGTGATTGTGCATACGGCGGCGCAGCCTTCACACGACAGAGCGGCGGCCATTCCGTTCGATGATTTCGATACGAACGCGGTGGGGACATTGAATTTGTTGGAAGCCGCGCGGCAGGCTTGCCCAGAATCGCCCTTCGCCCACATGTCGACCAACAAAGTCTATGGCGATTTGCCAAATACGATTGCGATGAAGGAGTTGGAGACCCGCTGGGATTACGACGACGCGCGCTACGAGCATGGTATTCAGGAAACGTTTTCGATTGATCAATCCAAGCACTCGTTGTTTGGCGCATCGAAAGTGGCGGCCGACGTGATGGTGCAGGAGTATGGGCGCTATTTCAANNTGCTTGACGGGGCCCAATCATTCGGGCGTGGAATTGCACGGCTTCCTGAGCTATTTAGTGCGCTGCAATGTGGAAGGGCGCGAGTACAAGATTTTCGGCTACAAGGGCAAACAAGTTCGTGACAATATTCACTCGGAGGATGTCGCGAATTTTATTCTTGAATTTAGCAAAGCACCGCGGGTTGGAGAAGTCTACAACATTGGCGGCGGCAAAGACAATTCGTGTTCCATTTACGAAGCGTTTGCCATGGTAGAAAAGCTAACCGGCAAAAAGCAGAAGAGCACTTATCTGGACCAAAACCGCATTGGCGATCACATTTGCTACTACAGCGATTTGCGCAAGATGAAGGCACACTATCCGAAGTGGGGCATCACAAGAACGCTGCAAAATGTCTTTGAGGAGATTGTGCAAGCCTGGCATCAACGATTGCCGCAAGCGGTAAGCTAGGCGACGCACCACGCGGATGAAGCTTTTCATAACTGGCATTTGCGGATTTGTTGGAAGTAGCCTCGCTAAGCGGCTTGTACAGCAAGTGCCCGGCATCGAGATCTCTGGGGTGGACAATCTCTTGCGACCGGGTTCGGAGATGAACCGGGCGGAGCTAGCGCGCTTAGGGATTCGCTTTGTGCACGGCGATCTTAGAATGCCCAGCGATCTGGAAGCAATTGGCCCAAACGATTGGGTAATTGACGCGGCGGCGCATCCGAGCGTGTTGGCGGGCGTGGATGGGCGTTCAAGCCCACGGCAACTGGCTGAACATAATCTGGTTGGGACGTTGAATATTCTCGACTACTGCCGGCAACAAAAGGCGGGGTTGATTCTGTTGAGCACGAGCCGCGTCTATTCAGTGCGTGATCTAGCGGCGCTACCCGTGAAAGAAAAGAATGGCGCTTTCGAATTGGATGAAGCGAACATCAAGACACCCGGCGTGACGAAAGAAGGAATTAATGAAAGCTTTCCTACCCGCCAACCCATCTCGCTTTACGGCGCAACGAAGCTAGCATCGGAAACCATGGCTCGCGAGTACGGGCACGCGTTTGATTTTCCGGTTTGGATTAACCGCTGCGGCGTGTTGGCCGGGGCAGGGCAGTTCGGCACGGCGGAACAGGGCATTTTTTCTTATTGGTTGCACGCGCATGCTGCGCGCATGCCGCTGCGCTTTATTGGATTCGGCGGATTGGGCTACCAAGTGCGGGATGCGTTGCACCCTGACGATCTAGCTGATTTGTTGCGCATTCAATTCGAAAAAACGCCGCCGCCCGATGCAACCATGCATGCTAGTGGAGGGTTGGCCAATTCGATGTCTCTGGCGCAATTGACGGACTGGTGCAACCAGCGGTTTGGCCCACACACGCCAGTGGCCGACCATCGTCCGCGTCCTTTTGATATATCTTGGCTAGTAATGGATTCGCAGGTTGCGGCCACTACGCTGGGTTGGTCGCCGAAGCGATCTATCACTTCGATTCTAGAAGAAATTGCTGAGCACGTTGGAATGAATCCTGATTGGCTAAGAAGGACGGGCGCCATATGAGTGAAGAAACAAACATTCCGCAGCCATTGCGTCTTTTGAGCATTGTGATTCCGGCGCGCGACGAAGAGGGCTGCATTTTGTCCACGGTGGAGCATTTGCATTTAGAGCTTCGACTGAATTCGATTCCACACGAAATTGTCGTGGTGGATGACGGCAGCAGCGACACGACGTGGGAGAAATTGCAAGAGCTGGCGTATCGTTTGCCGGAGTTGCACCCGGTGCAGAATACGGGCCGCCACGGGTTTGGGCGCGCGATTATTCATGGTTTGGACAACATTACGGGCGACGCAGTGGTGATCATGATGGCCGACGAATCGGACGACAGCCGCGATGTTGTGCGCTATTGGCAGTTGTTGAACGAAGGTTGGGATGCCGTATTCGGTTCGCGCTTCATTAGGGGCGGGGGAGTGATTGATTACCCCTGGTTCAAGCTGAAAGTGAACCGGCTGGCGAATCTTTTCATTCGCATGATGTTCCACACTGGGTTGAACGATACCACCAATGCGTTTAAGGCTTATCGCGCGTCAGTCATTGAAGGATGCCGGCCTTTGCTGTCTCCGCATTTCAACTTGACGGTAGAGTTACCGCTCAAAACAATTGTGCGCGGCTTTAGTTGGACAGTGATTCCCATTACGTGGCGCAACCGCCGCAGCGGTGTTCCGAAATTGAAGCTGAAAGAAATGGGAAGCCGCTATTTGTTTATCTGCATGTATGTTTGGCTTGAAAAATATTTCAGCCGCGGCGATTACAAACGCGTGGAAGCACCTGCCGCAGCGAAGCGGGTACAGCCGGGCGCAGCGGGCGGATAGCGAAATAACGCTTTGCTTGAGTTCAATCAGAAGCCAACCGAAATAAGCGGGCCGCCGAAGCAAACTATTTTTATTGGCTTCTTTGTCGTCTTTATCGCGTTGGCCTTGGCTCGCTGTTGGACGAACCTGCCTTGGTGTGATGAAGGCTGGTTTTATGACACGGTGTATAACTTTCTCACAACCGGGCACACTGGGACAACCATCCTGGTCGCAAAAGGATTCCCGTGGGAAGGCATTGAGCGTTACCAGTTTTGGCAACCACCCATGTTTTGGCTGGTGGATGCCGCTTGGCTCGAAGTGTTTGGTCTTTCGCTGGCAGCGTTTCGCAGTTTGTCTGTGGTGGCAGGCGTGGTGCTTTTATATTGCTGGTACTGGCTGCTGCGAAAGTTTGGCGCGCCACGCTGGGTGCAGTTGTTGGCCATGGCGATTATTGCCACCGACTACGCGGTGGTCAAGGCTGGTTCGGACGGTAGGATGGACATGCTTGCGGCTTGTCTTGGGTTGGCGGGCGTCACCGTTTACCTCAAATTCCGCCAGACAAATTTTAGTTTGGCCGTGCTCTTGAGCCAAACGCTGCTTTGCTGCGGCGGATTGACCCACCCGATGGGCGGGTTGCCTTACCTTTTCATGTTTGCTTGTTTCTTTGTGACAGGGAAGGATTGGAAGCGAGTTAGTTGGACACATTTGTTGTTGGCAGCTGCTCCTTATGTAATTGGTGCGGTGGGTTGGGGTCTCTATATTTCGCAGGACCCAATTACTTTCAGAAACGTTTTTTTCGGATCGACTTTAACGGGGCGGATGAATACAATTTTCAATCCGTTGATGGGCGTTCGCAATGAAATCGTGCTGCGCTATTTGAAACCTTTCGGGTTGAGCTCAACATTTTGGATCGTTAAATCAAAGCTGCTCATTCCGATTGTCTACCTTGGATCGATGGTGGCGGTGTGGCTCATCCCGTCTCTTCGCCGCGAAGACTTTTTGAGGCCGTTTTTGATGATGTGGAGCTGTGCGGCACTGACGCTTCTGTTTTTTGACGCACAACGAAATGGCACGTACATGGTGCATGTGTTTCCGCTATACGGGATACTACTCGCTAGTTTGAGCTGGTGGATTTTCAAACAGAACAACTGGTTACGATTCCCTATGGGGGCGTTGCTTGCAGGCTTTATTTTGCTACAAGTGGGCGGGTCTGTTTATTTAATTGTGAAGAGCCCGTTCCGATCCCAATTCGAGCCGGCCGTGGCGTTTGTGCGCGCACACTCGAAACCGGGCGACCGCGTTGTAGGAAGTGGCGAATTGGGGTTTGGATTGGGCTTCAACAATGTGTTCGATGACAAAGCCCTCGGTTATTACGTCGATAAGAAGCCGGACGTCATCGTGCTGTCTGATGCGTATCGAGAGTGGTTCGACTCCGCGCGGCTGCACCAGCCGGAAGTCTACCAGTTCGATATGAATCGCATGAGCGAATACCAGTTGGCATTCCGGAATGAAACGTACGAGGTTTATTTGCCGCGCAGTTCGGAATCGGCCCATGAGGAAAGGCCGATCATTGGTTTGGCCCAAGACTAATCGTCCAACCGGGAGGATTGATGGGTAGCGATATCGCAGGGGCTGGCGGATGATCTCTGCGCTCTTTTTCCCATGCGTCGATTTTGACGGCACTATCTTTCCAGTGGAAATCGGCAAAGGGTTTTGATTCATAGTTCTTTACTGTTCCGAACGCGAACATGCAGACGAACAGAACCGTGGCCAGTTGGGAATGGATGCGACGACAGACGCTTTCGAGAGCAAACGCCACCACAAAGATAAACATGCTGGCACCGACGAAAAAGTAGCGTTCAGCGGTAAAGAAGACAATGCCATCAAGATGTAAAAATTCCTTGGCATACGCGCGGCCAGCAAGAGCGGCCAGCAGAGTTCCGATGGCAATGTAGGCAGCGCCCCACGGCCACTTCGCCAGCGGCTGCAAACCGAATCTCAAGGCGAGTAGCGTTGCGAGGATTAGACCGATTACTAAAGCCGCCAACATTTTTGTGAAGAGCGAAATGCTTGAACTCTCAGTCAAGAAAGTATTCCCAAGCAGCGGGCTGAGTACGCAACGAGTGATGCCGCTGATGAACGTAGCCAGGAACAGAGTATTGAAACGAAGGATCGGCTTGGTATCGCCATAGCGATGCATAACCAAACCTTGCAACAGCAGGGCAGCAATGTGAATGGCAGGGCGCACCTTCAACCAGCCAGGTTTGGTCTTCAACTGCCACAAGAGAAAAGGAAGATAGAGAAGCGTAGCGGGTGCGGTAAGGGCGATCAAGACCTGAAGTAGGGTAAGCAGTCCTTCCAGCCATTTAGTGGCATTGTCGCGCGTGGTCGCCACAATGAGGAGAAGCGAAAGAATGCAGAGATACCATTGCAGGTTGCATACGGTACCGAGCAATTCAGCGCCGACAATGATGGTGGCTGAAATGGATAAACAGCAGGCTGCACGTAACGAGTCGGATGCAATAATCTTGCGGTAACACGGCCAGAAAAAGGCGCCGCATGAAACAGCCTCTAGCGCCAAGGTAGTGGCGTTGATGCCGAATGGCGCCCAGCGCACTGGCACAAACGTGTTCAGCCAGACAATCAATCGCGGAAAGGTATGGATATAGCCGGAATAGCTTTGCGGCCAAGATTGCCAAAGGCCCCGCATAATTTGTTGTTGGAAAAACACCGTTCCGTCTTCGGCCCAAAACTGCGCGTTCAGTAGGCAATCGGGGCGGCGTAGCCAGAGAACGACGAAAACTGCCACCGTAAACGCAACCGAACTGACGATGTGCTTTTTGTAGGAGGGAATTGCTGTTTCAGGAAGAAGTTGATTTAGCAAACTGCCATTTTGTCATGCCGCTACGATTAGTTTTTGGTGTACGAGGAAACAACTCGGTGCTACTAAATTCAGGCTTGCTGTTGTTTGGGCGCAGGTCGTTGGATGCGAGCTTGCACGATTTGGCAAGCATTGGCAAAGATGGAATGCTAGAGCCGTTCGTTTTGCTGAGTGCGGCCGACCGTGCGTATCGAGATCAGCACCGCGAACAGCTTCATGCTTACATTGACAAGTACCTGGTTCACCCCGCAGTCAAATAAAAGACAGCTATCGGTCGTGTTTAGCCTTGTCTTCTTCTTTCGCGTCCTTGTACCCGGCTTTTGCGTCTTTGGCGGCTTCAGCCACTTTGTGGCTCAACTCTTTCGCCGCTTTCTCAGTTTCTTTTGAAACTTTATAAGCAGCTTGGCCAGCCTTGCCGGCGGCGCTATCCGGATCAGCGGAGTGATGTTCCGCCGTTTCATGCGGACGATCGCACGCAGTGAATAAGAAAAGCATACTCACGCAAAGAAAAGATTTCGATTTTTGCACGTTTCCAGAATATCCGACTTCTTCTTGAAAGACCGCTAAGCTGGTTATAGAGTGTTGCGCAAACCTGAAATCATGAGTCCCGCCGGTCATTGGCCGCAATTGCATGCGGCCGTTGAAGCAGGTGCCGATTCCGTTTATTTTGGACTCACGCATTTTACGGCGCGCGCGAAGGTTGGCTTCACGCTCGAAGAGTTGCCGTCGGCAATGCGCACGCTCCACCAACGCGGCGTCAAAGGATTCATCACTTTCAATACGCTCATCTATGAAGATGAACTAGCGGAGGCGGCACGAACGATTGCTGCGATTGCGGATGCCGGGGCGGACGCCATCATTGTGCAGGATCCGGCCATTCTGAAATTGGCCCGGCAGATTGCACCGGATTTAGAGTTGCACGCCAGTACACAGATGAGCATCAGCGATGCGGCCGGGGTAGAATTTGCGCGGAGCCTTGGGGCGGCTCGGGTGACACTGGCTCGCGAACTGTCGCTGGCGGAGATTGCTGCGATTAGGCGCGTATCTGATTGCGATCTGGAGATCTTTGTACATGGAGCGCTTTGCGTTGCTTACTCCGGGCAATGCTTTTCGTCGGAAGCTTGGGGCGGACGTAGTGCGAATCGCGGGCAATGCGCGCAGGCTTGCCGGCTGCCCTATGAGTTAGTTGTTGACCATGAAGTGGAGCCTCTGGCCGATGCGCGTTATTTGCTTTCTCCGGGCGACCTTTGCACGCTTGACCATATTCCGCAAATTGTGGAGTTGGGAATCGCTGCGCTTAAGATAGAAGGCCGTTACAAAGATGCGGAGTATGTTGCGCTCACAACGCGTGCGTACCGGCAGGCGGTGGACGCGGCCTTTGAGCACAAAGCTTCGCCCATCACTCCGCTCGATAAAGTGCATCTGGAACAGGTGTATTCGCGGGGTTTGGGTGCGCATTTTTTATCGGGCACGAATCATCAGACCGTTGTGCAAGGGCGAGCGCCTCGTCATCGTGGCGTGTTAGCGGGTCGTGTGACGCGGGTTCTTGGGAACGCCGTAGATGTGCAGCTTTCGGAGGAGATGCAGTTAGCACCACTGAAGCCCGGCGATGGTTTAGTGTTTGACGCTGCTTCTTGGCGGAGTCCGCAGGAACCGGAAGAAGGCGGCCGGTTGTATGAATTGGCGCGTCAGGCGAATGGTGATTGGCAGTTACGGTTCGCTAACAGTGCCTTAAACTTCGCGCGCGTTCGGCCTGGAGATCTGGTGTGGCGCAGCCATGACCCGGATCTGGACCGCCTGGTTCGTCCGTATTTAGAGCCGGCTGCGCCTGTGAGCAAGCAACCACTTCAGGTAACGGTGACAGCAACAGAAGACCAACCGCTCAAAGTGGAATGGGCGTTAGCGTCCGGAGCCGGCGTGACCACAACTTCAGCGGAGCCGTTGGTCCGAGCGCAGACGCGCGGAATTTCGGAAGAAGTCCTGCTCGCTCAATTGGGACGCCTGGGCAGCACGCCTTATGAGATTGCCTCGCTCAAAGCGAACATCACCGGCACTCCCTTCGCGCAAGCCTCACTATTGAACCAGTTGCGGCGCGAAGCGGTTGACAAGCTCCAAGCTCTGCAATCTTTAGTTCGCGCGCCGCATGTTGTGGACCCCGAGTCCGCGCTGGCCGCTGAATTGGGTAAGCCGGTTGTGAACCATGTGGCGAAGGCTCAATTGCATTTGCTGGTTCGTAATTCCGAACAACTGAATGCCGCATTAGCGCTGGCCCCGGCGAGCATCACACTCGACTATCTGGATCTGTATGGTTTGAAACCCTCTGTGGAACTTGTGAAGTCTTCAGGCGTTGCAGTGCGTGTAGCGAGTCCGCGGATTCTCAAGCCCGGTGAAGATCGGATCGTTGATTTTTTGCGGCGTTTAGATGCGCCTTTGCTTGTGCGCTCAAGCGGGCTGCTGGAGCGATTGCAGGGGAACGAACAGCACGAACTGACTGGCGATTTCAGTCTGAATGCCGCCAATTCGATTACGGCCCGGGCGCTGCTGGCACAGGGTCTTTCACGAATCACCCCGACGCACGATCTCAATGCAGCCCAAATCACTGCGTTGGCGCGCCAGATCGGTGGTGGATTCATCGAGGCAATCGTCTATCAGCATTTGCCGGTGTTCCACACAGAGCATTGCGTCTTTTGCCGCTTCCTTTCCACGGGTACGTCTTATAAGGATTGTGGGCGGCCGTGTGAGAAGCATACCGTTTCTTTGCGAGATCTGAACGGACGCGAACATCCGCTGGTGGCAGATGTAGGTTGCCGGAACACGGTTTTCGGGGCAGAGGCGCAAGAAGCCAGCGCTTGGCTTGAAGATTGGCGCGCGGCGGGTATCGGTCACTTCCGGCTGGAGTTTGCGCATGAATCCGCGGCTGATGTTACCGCCATTACGAAAGCTTTCTCAAGAACCGTCACGGGTGTGCAAACGAGCGTACAACTCGCGCAAGACTTGAAACGCTTAGCGCCGCAGGGCTCTACAACAGGAAGCCTTTTCGTTCCCGCAAATACTCTTGTTTTGCTTCCGAGCTGAGAGTGGAAACCCTTGGTCCTTGCATCTAACGGCAGCAGCGAGTAACATACTCGGTGACGTGGAAACAATACTTGGCATTCTTCTGGGCGCGGCCGTTTGGTTCGGCATTCGCGTTGTAATGTTCGGAATCTACACAGTGGATCAGAACGAACGTGCGGTCAAAACCAGCTTCGGACGAGCGGAGCGATTGGAAGGGAAGACAACTCTTGACGATCCGATTGCGGAAGCCTTGCGTCCGGAAGAGCGCGACCGTTACTGTTATCCGCAAGTTCGCGTGATCCCACCCGGCGGCCCGTATTTCAAGATGCCGTGGCAAACGGTGCGTAAGATTGTCATCTCCACCAACACCCTTAACATGGCCGTTGATCCGGAACAGCCCAGCGCCAACGCGGGCGGGACGATGCTTGATGCCGTCACGAAGGATCAGCTCAATACAGGATTGACAGGACAAATACGCTATCGAGTCAGCGAGAACAATCTCTACGCTTATTTGTTCGGGATTCGCCAACCGCTGGTGCATGTGATGGCCTATTTCGTATCGGTGCTGCGGCAGAAGATAGCCAATTTCGAAGCGAAGGCTGACCCAACAGCCGCAATTCCTTCCGTGGCCAGCAGCGAGATGATTGGTGTTTCGATCAATGACCTGCGCAAGAATCTGCGTGACTTGAACGAATACATGGATTTGGAATGCCGTAATACGGCCGCGCGTTATGGTGTGGTGCTGGATGCTTCGCTGATCACAAGCATCGATCCGCCGCCGGAAGTGGAATCAGCTCTAGCCGCTATCAACACAGCACATAACCAAGTATCGAGCGATATCAGTCTCGCGCAAGCGTCGGCCGATCAAAAGATTGTGCAATCGAAGCGCGCCGTAGAAATCGAAACATTGAAAGCGCAGGCGGAGGTGCAACCAATCCAACTGCTGGCCGAGCAATTGGCTCAACTGCGCCGCGCCGGGCCCGGTGTTTTGGAAGCATATATCAGAAACGTGAAGCTGAAGCTCTATGAGAAAAGCAAAGAAATTTTTCTGGACGTGCGCGCATGATGAGCCCATTTCTAATTTCCGCAGCAACCACATTTGTGACGTTGTTTTTCCTTTTGCCGATTTTGCTTTTCATTGGCCGGCTGTTTGGTTTGTACACGATTGTGGAAGAGCGCACCTGTCGAGTGTACGTGTTGTTCGGCAAGGTGGTAGGAACCCTGTCTGAACCAGGACTTCACTTCCTTCCCAAATATTTGGGACTGACGGCCTTCATCGTTAACTTTTTTGGCCGCTGCAACGTTTTGGATCTCCGGCTCGATCAGGAATATCGCCGCAGTGAAGCGGTCAACTCTGAAGAAGGCGCACCCATGGGTGTCGGCATTTGGTACGAGATGTGGATCAGTGATCCGGTGGCCTATCTCTTCAAAAACACCGACCCGCGAGGCTCGCTGCGCGCGAATGTCAGCAATGCGACAGTGCGTTGTCTGAGCAATATGCCGCTGGCTGACATGCTGCAAACGCGGCATGAAATGAGTTTGGCTGTCCGTAGTGAGGTCTCCGGCCAATCCCAATCCTGGGGCTATCAATTAGGGTCTGTCTACATTCGCAAAGTTCACTTCCGCGATGCCGCCATGATTCACCAGATCGAAGAAAAAGTGGTGAACCGGTTGCGGCAGGTGACGGCCGCCATTCGCCAAGCGGGCGCAAATCAGGTGAGCGTGATTACCAGTTCCGCCGAACGCGAAGCATCTGTCGAGTTCGCCAAAGCGAATGCGATTCGGCCCAGCACCTTGAGTGCGGCCTTGCAAGAAATTGCGCAAGATCCGGCCGTTGCCAACGCCCTGTTCGAAGTTTTGGAGACGCAGCGAATCTCCGATAATCCAGGAAAACTGACACTCCTGGTCCCTGGGCCGAATAGCCGGATTCTTACAGACCTCTTGGCTACCAAGGCAAATCGACCCGCGTAACCGTTCGTCGGTTTCAAATCTGTTATTTCTGTTGTATGCGGGCTTACGGTCTTTCTTCGGTTTTCGGCGTACTGTTTTCGACGGCTCTTTTCGCGCAAAGCTCTTCTGCTCCGAGCGGGATCGATCTGAAATCTATCGACCCCGCTGTGAATCCCTGCCAGAACTTCTACCTATACGCGTGCGGCGGATGGATGAAAGCCAATCCCATACCTCCTCAATATTCGCGCTGGGGACGCTTTAACGAACTGGCCGAACATAATCAGCAGGTGCTGCACGAAATTCTGGAGGATTCTGCCGCCCATAAAGACCGTTCGCCAACGGATCAAAAAATCGGCACGTTCTATGGCTCGTGCATGAATGAAACCGCTATTGACAAGGCCGGGGATACGCCCATTCAACCAGGGTTAAAACGAATTGAAGATCTCAAGAGCAAAGCGGATTTGGCGGCGGAAATCGCGCGCCTTCATAATCAGGGTGTTGACGCATTTTTCCGCTTCAATTCCACACCTGATTCCGACAACGCGCGCATGACGATTGCCGATGTGGATCAAGGCGGACTCGGGCTACCTGACAAGAGCTACTACATTGGCGAAAAAGATGCTGAGAAGCGCGAGAAGTACGTCGCGCATATTTCGCAGATGTTCCAACTCGTAGGAGTCGCCAAGACAGAGGCAGATGCAAAGGCCAAGTCGATATTGGAGCTGGAAACTTCATTGGCGAAAGCGTCGCTCGATCGAACGGCGCGGCGCAATCCGCACCTTCTTCACAACAGAATGACGGTGGAGCAATTGGCGGCACTCGCGCCCTCTGTCGACTTCAAACACTATTTTGCCGACCGTCATGCTCCGTCTTTTGACTCACTCAACGTCTCTGTACCGGACTTCTTCAAGAACTTAGGCGCGCTGATCGACTCCAGCAGTCTGGACGATTTGAAAAGCTACCTCGCTTGGCACTACATCAGCCACTACTCAACCGAATTAAGTAAGCCCTTTGTCGAAGCTGATTTTGATTTTTATCAACGCTATCTCAACGGCACCCCCGAACTCCAACCTCGCTGGAAACGTTGCGT
>PMQB01000393.1:0-10073 GCA_003169195.1 Bryobacterales bacterium | reverse complement strand
GCGGCCCTCGGCAAGCTCAAAGGGGTTACGAATAAAATTGGGTATCCCGAAAAATGGAAAGACTACTCTGCGGTTTCGGTCACCGATAACTTGGTGGCCGATGTCCGCAATGCCCGCGAATTCGAGGTGCATCGCAACTTGGAGAAAATCGGCAAACCGGTGGATCGTGCCGAATTCGGCATGACGCCGCCCACCGTAAATGCGTACTACAGCCCTTTGCAGAACAATATCAATTTCCCCGCCGGTATTCTACAACCCCCGTTCTACAGCGCGAAATCCGATATGGCGGTGAACTTCGGAGGTATCGGCGCGGTCATCGGCCACGAACTTACACATGGCTTCGACGATCAAGGCAGCCAGTTTGACGCAGATGGCAATCTGCGCGACTGGTGGACGGCTTCCGACAAAGAGCAGTTCAAGAAACGCGAGGATTGTATTGCCGATGAGTATTCCGGCTTCAGTCCCGTGGAAGGCGAGAAGTTGAGAGGACGTCTCACGCTGGGTGAGAACGGCGCCGACAACGCCGGCATCCGGTTAGCGTTCATGGCTTTGCTCAGTAGCATTGATGACGGCTCTGTCAAAAAGGAAAAACTCGATGGCTTCACTCCGCAGCAACGATTCTTCTTGGGTTATGCGCAAATCTGGTGTCAGAACCAGCGCCCTGAAGCGCTCAAGAGTTCGGTGCGAACCGATCCGCACTCGCCTGGCGAATTCCGTGTGGATGGCGTCGTTCAAAACATGCCCGAATTTGCTGCAGCCTTCAGTTGTTCGGAAGGGCAGCCGATGGTTTCCGCCAACGCCTGTCGCGTCTGGTAACTCGCTAGTGAGCGGGGGCGCGCTGCGTGTCGCGCTGGCCTTTTGCCTTTTGTTGCCGGCGAGCGCGTTCGCGCAATCCAAGAGCGGTGTCGACTTACAGGCCATTGATAAGTCAGTTGATCCCTGTAACGATTTTTATGAATACGCGTGCGGCGGTTGGCTGAAGGCAAACCCGATTCCGCCGGAAGAAGCTACCTGGGGCCGCTTTGATGTTCTGTTTGAAAACAATCAAAAGATTCTGCGCTCGATTCTGGATGACTCAGCGGCGCACCAAGGGCGTTCGCCGCTGGACCAACAAGTGGGCGGCTTTTACCAATCCTGCAGCAACGAAGATCTGATTGAGAAACTTGGCGTGGCACCGCTGCAGCCGGAATTGGACCGCATCGCTAGCATCGCTACCAGGTCAAATCTATTGGCTGAAATTGCGCGGCTTCATACGCTGCAGGTGCAAGTATTCTTTACCTTTTCGTCCCAACCTGATCCGGACAACGCCCGGCAGAATATTGCCAACCTCGATCAAGGCGGGTTAGGCCTGCCGGAGAAAGATTTCTATTTTCGCTCCGATGCGCATTCGGAGGAGATTCGGAAAAAGTACGTCGAGCACGTTGCCAAGATGCTCGAGTTAAGCGGCGTGGAAACGTCACTCGCGGAAAAACAGGCGGCCGAGATCATGCGCATCGAGACCGCGCTGGCGAAAGGCTCGCTCGATATCACTTCGCGCCGTGATCCGAAATTGCTAGTGCACCGAACCACTCTGCCTGAATTGGCAGCCCAGTCCCCGGCATTTTCCTTTGCCGAATATTTCGAACTCGTGCATGCGCCTCCATTCAAAACGCTCAACGTTTCGGTGCCTTCGTTTCAAAAAGCGCTGAATGACGTTTTGGCGAACGAGCCCCTCGCGGACTTGAAGCACTACTTGACATGGCACTACCTGAGCGCCAGTGCGCGCCTTTTGCCACACAGCTTTGTCGACGAAAACTTTGAATTCTACAGCCGCACCCTCACCGGCGCTTCGCAATTACGGCCCCGCTGGAAGCGCTGTGTGGCTGCCACCGATGACGAGCTGGGCGAAGCACTGGGCCGCCTGTTTGTAGAACGCACTCATGCCGAAGAAGGAAAAGCGCGCACACTGCAAATCGTAATGGAGATTGAAGAGCAGATGAAGCGCGACATCAACGCCATCACTTGGATGAGCCCTCCGACGAAGAAACGCGCCTTAGAGAAACTTGCGCAAGTAACACGCAAAATCGGTTTTCCCGATCACTGGCGCGACTATTCTTCCGTTCGCATCAATAATGCCGACTATTTTGGCAATTGGTATCGTGCGAATCAGTTTGAGAGCCATCGCGAGATTGCCAAGATAGGGCAACCCGTGGATCGAAGTGAGTGGGGCATGACACCTCCCACAGTGAACGCCTATTACAACCCGACCGAGAACAATATTAATTTTCCCGCCGGCATTCTGCAGCCGCCGTTTTATTCGAACGATGCTCGCGACTCGGTGAATTATGGTGCAGTAGGTTCAGTGATTGGTCACGAACTCACGCACGGTTTCGATGATGAAGGCCGCCAGTTCGACGGCGATGGCAACTTGAAGGATTGGTGGACCAAGGTGGATCGCGATCGCTTTACCAAGCTTTCCGATTGCCTGGTCAATCAATATGGAGGATTCAGTCCTGTTCCTGGCGTGGAGCTCAACGGACGCTTAACGCTGGGAGAGAACACGGCCGATAATGGAGGTCTTCGTTTGGCCTATCTCGCGCTGTTGGATGACTTGGCAAAGAAATCGATTCCGGTGAGCCAGACGCAAGACGGCTACACGCAAACCCAGCAGTTCTTCCTTGGTTTCGCGCAGGTGTGGTGTGAGAATCAACGCCCCGAAGCAGCGCGTTTGCAGGTAGAAACAGACCCGCACGCGCCTGCGCATTTCCGGGTGGATGGCACGGTTTCCAATATGCCGGAGTTTGGGAAAGCGTTCAATTGCAAGGAGACAGACAAGATGGTGGCAGTGAAAGCTTGCCGCGTTTGGTAAGGCCACAAGATCTTGAGTGAAAACAGACTGGCAAGTTATCCATGCAACTGTTGCTCTCTGTTAACAATCAGCAGTCCCGAAACGGGCACTTATGAAATCTGTCCCGTATGCTTTTGGGACGACGACTGAGTTCAAAGCGAAGACATCCACTACGCAGAAGGTGCAAACGCGATCTCACTCGCGCAAGCTCGCAGAAATTTCATCGATTTCGGCGCGGCGGAACGGCATGAACTGAAGCATTGCCGGCCGCCCACAATAGCAGAACTACACCCATCTTGGGCGATCAAGACCCAGCGAAGTCCAAGAAAGCTCTACTGATCGTGGTCCGGGCGATTCTGGCGGGTAGTATCGGCATCATCGAAGGCTCCCGCTACTTGTCCTCGCTACGCCTACGTTTTGACTCGGTATGGACCAAGAAGCTGATCAATTTCGCGGGCATCGATAGTGAGACGGACGAACTGCCATTGGGTTCTGTGCGACAGTTCTGGGCGCCCAGCGCACTGGCAGACAAGGACCAACAGATCTTGAAGTATGAAGGATCAATCCGGGAATCCACCTTGGAAACTTGTAGAAGTCTTGAACGAGACTTAAAAAACGATTTGCTTGCCTCTCTCAAGAATGACAACTCATCAGGCACTAGTTAGCTTTGCCAACATTGCTGCCCCTCTAATTCCCCAAACTCCATCCTTTTGTATCATTGAAATTGGTCACAGAAACAATTAACTCCCCGCTGTTAGCGGTGCGCTTCCCGATTCAATTCGGCACCGTGCAGGCCGATCAAGTCGAACCCGCCATCCACCAACTGCTTGAACTGGTGAAAGCGCGCATCACAGCACTCAGCGCGGCCAATGTGCCCCGCACCTATCGCGACATTATCCTGGCTCTGGACACCGCCACGGAGCCGCTCGATTTCGCTATGGGCATCGTCCGCCACTTAGAATCCGTAGCCACCACCACCGCCCTGCGTGACGCGCACAACGCCGTGCAGGAACCGGTCAGCGTCTTCTACACGTCCATAGCACTCGATGAAAAACTCTGGTCTGCGGTCAAAGCAGTCGATCAAACGGTTGACAAGTCTAAACTCGAACCCGTCCACCGCCGCTTTTTGAAGAAAACCGTAACAGGCTTCCGCCGCGCCGGCGCCGATCTCGATGCAGCCGGCAAGAAAGCCTTGGAAGATCTCGACGTAGCTCTAACCAAGACCACCACAAAGTTTTCACAAAATGTTTTGGACGCCACCAACGCCTACGAACTGATCATTGAAGATCAATCCAAGTTAGCCGGCCTACCCGAATCCGCCATCGACGCCGCGCGCGAAAGCGCCAAGAGCAAGGGCAGGGAAGGATGGCGTCTCACCCTCCAGGCCCCCAGCTACACGGCCGCCCTTACCTATCTCAATAATCGCGACATCCGCCGCGATCTCTGGTTCGCCTCCAACACCCGCGCCGCCGTCGATGGGCCGCTCGACAATCGACCCTTGATTGCCGAAATCCTCCGCCTGCGCCGCGCGAAAGCAGAACTGCTCGGCTACAAAGATTTCGCCGATTTCGTGCTGGACGAACGCATGGCGCACACCGGTGGACGCGCGCAAGATTTCCTGGAAGATCTGCACGCCAAGACCCTGCCGTTTTTCAAATTGGAAAACGAAAGCCTGGCGCAAACGGGCAGGGAACTGGGCTACGAAACCATCGAACCGTGGGACGTCGCCTACATCTCCGAAAAGCAGCGCATCGCACTCTACGAATTCGACGAAGAAGAATTGCGCCCCTACTTTGAAGTGGAACGAGTGGTGGCCGGCATGTTCGAAATTTTCAGCCAGCTCTTGGGCATTAAAGTGATCGAACAGCCCGGCGTGCCCGCTTGGGATGCGGCCGTCAAGTATTTCAAAGTAGAAGACGCCGCCAATGGCACCAATCTGGGCGGCTTCTATACCGATTGGTTTCCGCGCGAAAACAAGCGGGGCGGCGCCTGGATGGATTCGCTGTTCACCGGCAACCCGACCGCCGGACAACCCCATGTGGGCTTGATCTGCGGCAATCTCACACCGCCGGTGGCCGGCAAACCGTCGCTGCTCACCCATCGCGAAGTGGAAACCATTTTCCACGAATTCGGACACCTGCTGCATCACACCTTGAGCTTGGTTCCGGTCAAATCATTATCGGGAACAAATGTTCCCTGGGATTTCGTCGAGCTGCCTTCGCAGATCATGGAGAACTGGTGCATGGAACGTGAGGCGTTAAACAAGTTCGCCTGCCATTACCAGACCGGCGAACCTATTCCTGAAGATCTTTTCCA
The DNA here is from genome assembly GCA_003169195.1 of Bryobacterales bacterium. Taxonomy (GTDB): domain Bacteria; phylum Acidobacteriota; class Terriglobia; order Bryobacterales; family Bryobacteraceae; genus Bog-105. The sequence continues at coordinate 4,930 of PMQB01000393.1, read as the reverse complement.
GAAAATGCGCCGCGCTCGCAACTTCCGTAGCGCCAACATGCAAATGCGCCAACTCGCCTTCGGCATGGTCGACCTGAAGCTTCACCGCGAATACGACCCCGCCCTTCATCCCGACGTGATGGCCTACGCGCGCGACATTTACGCTTCTTTTTCCCCCGCACCGCTGCCACAAAACTACGGCATGATTGCCGGTTTCACGCATCTCTTTTCAAGCCCCGTCGCCTATGGCGCGGGCTACTACAGTTACAAATGGGCCGAGGTTTTGGATGCCGACGCCTTCACTCGCTTCCGCCGCGAAGGTATTTTCAACGCCACCACGGGCGGTGATTACCGCCGCTTTATCCTCGAACGCGGCGATAGCGACGACCCAGCGCTCCTGTACCGCCAATTCATGGGACGCGATCCCGATGCCAACGCGCTGCTCGAGCGATTGGGCCTGCTCACCGCCGCATAACGTTTCGGCCTCGACATACCAGCATCATCATGGCCTCTCCCTCGCAACCGGCGCCCGACCCCCTCGCTGAGGCTCTTCGGGAGAATCAGGAGCTCCGTAGCTCCCTGGCTCAAATGCAAGCCGACTACCATGCCGCTGAAGAAAAAGTGCGCCAGCAAATGGCCGCCGCCGATTCAGCCACCGAGCAACTCCAGCAGTTCCTCTACGCCGCCAGCCACGATTTGCAGGAACCGCTGCGCGCCATCATCACATACGCGCAATTGCTTGACCGCCAGTTTGTCGCCGATCCCGCCACCCAGGAATTCACCACTTTCATTCTGGGCGGAGCGTTGCGTATGCGTGAACTGCTGCAGCAACTGCTCATCTACTCGCGCGCCGGTTCGGCCAAGCATAAGAAGGTGGTCAACTTGAACGTGCCTTTGCAAATGGCTTTACTGAAATTAGATCCCGAGATTCGATCGTCCGGCGCGCATGTCGTACGCGAGTCTTTACCCGAAGCCATTGCCAACGAAACGGAGATCATGCAGCTCTTTGAGCACATTCTCAGCAACGCCATCAAGTTTCGCTCAGAGACCCCTCTCCAGATCAGGATCACTGCGGAGCAGGGAACTAACGACTGCACCATTACGGTAAGCGACAACGGTCTCGGCATTGATCCGCGCTTCTGTGAGCAGGTTCTGCTGCCATTCAAACGGCTGCATGGCAACGGCATTCCCGGCAGTGGCCTGGGTTTAGCGATTTGCCACAAAATTCTGCGCGCCCATCGTGGACGCATCTGGCTGCAGAGCGATGGGAAAGTTGGCACCACGGTTAATTTCACCTTACCCGCCTAGGCTCGGTTCAATCCGGGCAGGAGTGGTGCATTTCAACCACCGTTCGCTACCGTGGCTGCGCTCAAAAGCCTCGTCGTTTCAGTTACTTACCGTTTGGTTCTTAACGTGTACTAGGTAAGTGCGAACGTTATGCGTCGCTCTCTCACCTTGCTGCTGATGACTCTCCCTATTTGGGCGCAGTACCCAACGGCCCCACCCCCGCAGCAATATCCGCCGCAACAGTATCCGCAAGACGCGCAAGCCGGTTATCCGCCCTATCCAACCCAGCAGCCGCAACAACAGCCGTATCCAGCTCGACAGCCGTATCCAGGTCAACAGCCGCCACAAGATGATCAACAGGGTCGCGATTTCGCTACAGATCAGCAGCATGGCGTAGCTCGATTACGGGTGGCCCAAGGCGATGTGAATGTGAAACGCGGTGACAATGGCATGCTGACCGGTGCCATTATGAACGCGCCTCTGCTGTCCCGCGACCATCTGGAAACCGGCCCGGGCTCCCGCGCCGAAGTGGAACTGGATGCCGTCAATGTGGTCCGGCTCGCGCCTGATACAGATCTGGCGTTTGCCAACTTGGCGTTCGGCCGTTCGCAGATGCAATTGGGGATTGGAACCGTCATTGTCCGAGTGTTGCGCGATTCGCCAGCGCAGTTGGAGTTGGATACACCCAGCGTGGCCTTCCATCCGCTCGGCCCCGGCGAATATCGAATCTCCGTTTTCGATAACGGTACTTCGCAAATCACTGTGCGTTCCGGCCGCGTGGAAATGTCTGGCCCTCGCGGATCGCAAACCATTGAGCAGGGACAATCGTTGATGGTCCGTGGTGATGCTGCCGATCCTGAATTTCAGCAGACCGCAAACCTGCCGCGCGATCAGTTCGAAGATTGGAGTACTTCACGCGATGCCGAAATGATGCCGGCGCGCAGTGCTCAATACGTGGGTGCCGACGTCTACGGCGCCGAAGATTTAGACCGCTATGGCAATTGGGTGCCTTCGCAATATGGGCAAGTTTGGGCGCCGCAAGGAGTCAATTCCGATTGGTCGCCTTACAGCAACGGCCAATGGACTTACGCCGATTACTACGGCTGGACTTGGATTGGTTACGAACCTTGGGGCTGGGCGCCCTATCACTACGGCCGCTGGTTTTGGAACACCGGCGTTGGTTGGTGCTGGTGGCCCGGCGCGCGGTTGGGCTTCGGTTTTCGCTGGAGTCCGGCCCTCGTCAGTTTCTTTGGTTTCGGCGGTGGCTTAGGATGGGTCTCACTTGCTCCGTTTGAAATTTTCCATCCGTGGTGGGGCCATGGCTTCGGCGGGTATGGCGGTTACGATATTCACGGCTTCCGCAACGCGGGCATTCGCGGCGGAGCGCTAACGGCCGGCTTCAACTCCTTCGCCGGAACAGGGCATCGCTATAGCATCGCCAACGCCGGAGTGTTGCGGTCCGCATCCATCTACCGCGGCGCAGTTCCCGTCTCGCCGAATGCGTCAAGCTATCGCTTTTCTGAACGAGCCGTCACGGCCAATCCGCGCTTCGCACAAGCCCAGTCGCGAACGTTTTTCAGCCGCCCACAAGGGTCGTTCGGCGGTGCAGGTGCTTCACGCTCAGCCGGGTNNCGAAAGTGGCTGGCATAATTTTGGCCAACCGGCAGCTCCTCGCTACAGCGCACCAGCGGCTCCGAATTACGGAAACTACCGCGCACCTTCAAGTGCCGCTCCTCGTTACAGCGCGCCCGCGGCTCCCCACTACAACGCTCCACGTGCGCAGCCCGCACCGCATTACAGTGCACCAAAGGGCGGCGGAGGCGGTGGTGGTGGACATGCCAGTGGCGGCGGACATTCTGCTGGCGGTGGCGGCGGCCATCACCGCTAATTACGACTTCTTCCCTCAAGCCGATCCCGCTTGCTGACTGAGCTAAGCAGGATCGGCTCTTTTTTTCCTGATCATCTTTTTGCAATCCGCAACACATCAACGTCGCGCTGTTCTTGGGTGATCTCTAACCCAAGCTGCTCTTTCAACATCTTGCGAAAATCACCGTCACCCTTAACGGCAATCGAATAGTGGCCGCGCAAATTTGTCTCATCTATCACCAAGGTATTTTCAAACCCTTCGATCAGTTCGCACAGGTCATCCATCACGACGTTGCCGCCCGAGAGTTCCCGACTAGTACCGCCAAGACCACCACCGCTAATACTTCCGAATCCCTCCGGCGTTTTCATGTCGCTGAGTTCCTTTAAACCGGGGCTCTTACCATGAGGCGCACGTAAAACCTCAACGGGAAGATGACGCGTTTCCTTCACGACTTGGACCAGGAAGTAGTCCACCACCGCGGCACGCAAAACCTTGAATTTCTCCTCTTCCGTCGGTTCGCCCGGCGGTACGAGAATGACATCGTATAGACCTTTGGAATCCAATCCTGGATCAACGAAGATACGGTTGTACTTCCGGCGCCAAAACAGCGAAACAAGCTGTTCCAATCCCACACCATATTGTGCCGAATACCGCGGCGTTTCCACGAAAGCGTTCGATGGCTCTCCCGTGGGCGTCGGCTTTATGTGGACATTCCAGGACGGCGCGAAAGTAGGTGGGGCTGGGGGTTGTCGAACATACGAGCGCACCTCCGTACCATAGCAAACTGCCCAATTCATCACAGTGGTAATAATATACTTGGCTGACAGGTTTATGCTAAATTGTTGAGGATATTCTCTTGACAGAGGTAAGTTGTTGAAAGTTGGTGCTGTTGACTTTAACGGGTAGTCCGTGTTGCTCTTTAAGTAGTGACTTGCCTACCCATGTATAATTTTCTAGCCGCTTTCGGTTGCGCTATATGCTGGTCTCCATTTCCGAAGCCTTGGGTATTGGCAAGTTCCTGCAATCGGTGCTGCAAGTGATTTGGCCTCCAAAGATTGAAGGTTATATCGCCGAGCGGGAACTGATACCAGACTTTGAGGCGGCACTAAACGGTGGGTGGGATATTCGCGATTTGCTCGTCTATGTGAAAATAGCCAACACGGCGAGAACCTCGGTAATGGATTGGGTCGCCGCGATTAAGTTCTCCGATGGGTCCTCCCACAGGTTCACTCTTTCCAAAAGGGATTCTTCAGATTGGCTAACGGTGCTGGACGGTAGACGAGGTTCTCCGCTCGATACCGGGACTATCCTTGAAAAGAATGTCACTCACGAAGGCTGGCTCTGGTTTCGGTTGGCTATAAACATGAAAGAGATCGAGTCTCTTCGTGTTTTAGCCGTTGAACCCAATAAGCGTGAGCATGAGATCGCCAGTGATTCTGTGACATTATAAACTCATGAAGTCTCAGCCGGAAATGATCGAAGGCACAGAAGCCTTCACGCGGTTTCAAACGGCAATGAAGAAGGTTCTCAGCGTGCCTCACTCCGAAGTAAAACGGCGCATTGAAGAGCACAAGAAACAAGCCGCACTCAACCCGAACAAGCGCGGACCTAAGCCTAAAAACAAAGCCTGATTCTGCGATAGAATCGGCGGCATGAGAAGCCCTTTTGACTTCGGAGATAAATTCGGCTGGAAGGATGCGGCTATATTTGCCTTCTTTATTGTGATATTTGTTTATCAGTTACCGCACATATTCGAGGAAAATCACTGGTGGACGTTTGGACTTGCCCCCCAAATTG
>PMQB01000040.1 GCA_003169195.1 Bryobacterales bacterium | reverse complement strand
GCGAACCAGGCCGCGGCTTTTGAGAGGATCTCCCGCTCTTCCTTCAATTTACGGTTCTCACGCCTTAACCGCGCGAGCTCCTCGCGCTCCGGCGTCGTCAAACCGCCATCGCCTTTGCCGCCGTCACGCTCGGCCTGTTTCACCCACAGCGAAATCGTCCACGCCGTCGGTTCAAACTCCCTCGCGAGTTCCGCGGGACTGCGCCCGCTACGAACCAATCCGACCATCTGCCGCTTAAACTCCGGCGTATAGCGGTCACTCTTGGTCGCCATCGAAAACACCTCCAAAACTAACATTGGGGTGTCTACGAAAGCGGGTCAACTCCAGTCCCCGAGGGCAGCCCGTTGTGGGCGAGTGCCTCAGCGTCGACGTTTATTTCCGTCTAGGCGCGCCAATATGTTTTTGCAGTCCGGATCTTGTGGATTTCGCCGAAGCCCCATGTTTGCGTATTCCCGCGCCTTCGCCTCGTTTCCCTCCAGCAAGAAAAGCCAAGCTAGTCTGCTCAAACCAACAGCATCCAACTTGTCGCACAAGCGTTCCATGTTAGATCTCACGCTGGCCAAATAAATGCCCCGTCGCGCCGGCGGAAGCGCCTCTTTACGTCGATCTATAAAGCTTGTCAAAGCTGCCGCTGCATTCATGATTAACGGCAAATCCGCAGGCGCCACTTCCACGGCTGAAATCAAAGATGACACCTGGGTAATATCGTCTCCAATACTCCTCGCAAAATCAGCTCTCATCACCCTGGCCTCTTTGGAGGCAGGATTTTCCTCCACCGCTTTCCGCAACGCAGATTCGATGCTTGTGCGGGGCAATCCAAACTGCCTCCTGAAGGTCGCCACTTCAAGCCATATCACTGGCACCACGGTGGCCATCGACTCGAGAAGAGCATCAAGTCGAGGTATTTCGACGCGTCGTGTCCCAGGTGCATTTTTGACTTCACGCGACTCTTCGAATCGTTGCGCGGCTTCTCTAAAGCACCACTTTACAAAACGTTGGACTACTTTATCTTGCCCTTGAGAGCTGGCAACGGACGCGGACGCAAGTGGGCCAAAATTTTGTACCAATGAAACACATTCTTCGAGCTCAATCCTATCAGGATCACCCTCGAGCTTCTTTCTTCCGAACGCTCGGGCGAGCTCCGGTGCAGAATAAGTGGCTTGTCCACTCTCGGTATAATCTCGATGCAAAATGGATAGTTGGACGCACTCGTCGGCCCCTCTAGCGACGTCGACGTTTTCCGAACTCAGCACTGCTATGAGTGCTATCTCAAAAACCACTGATTTCCAATTAGATACAACCAAAAACACCTTGCGGCCGTCGGAAGTCAATCTATCAAAAGACCGCTCGAAGACGGAATTGACGACGTCGTACCGCCTTGGAATTAACTGGCGGAGAGGGATAACTCGCCGCTCTTTTGCAATTTCCCCCAAAAGCACCCTCATGACGTATGGATGACCGTCGGTAGCCTCATGGATTTCTTCTATGACTTCATCTGAAACAATGTTTGTTATGCCCAATACCTCCGCTTGCTGGTTTAGCATTTGCTTTGCCTCAGGCCATTCCATCCCTCGCACTTCGATCGGAAAATCGGCTTTGAAGCGCCGTTCCCGACTCGTCATAAGGACTTTATTAGGTAAGTGAGTATGCGTGTCGAGAAAGCTGTGGAGCCCGACCAAATCCCGGATGCTTTCGAAATTATCGAATACGAATAGAATAGATTTCGCACTCACCTCACCAGGATCGGCCAAGACTTTTGCAAACGACTCTGTCGTCGTCGGGGTAGAGAATAATCGTCCAAACGTTTTAGTCACCGTTTGAAGATCAATCACAGCGGTCCGGACGCGTGTAGGACCGGCTACTCTAAGGTCGATATCGCGTGCACTGAACCAAAGAATGTATTCGAACGGAGAAGGCTCAATCGTTGCAATCGAGTACAAAGCAAAAAGCGCAAGGCTGGTTTTGCCCATACCACCAAATCCGTGCAAGGTGATGACGTTGTGATTCCGGTCCAACAAACGAGTTACCAGTTCATCTTGTAGCTCCGGCCGTTCAACGTAATCCCTCGGAGGTAGTGGCAGATTACCGAGAATGTTTGTTTGAATGTCGATCGCCTCCAGTCCCTCCGTTTCGCTAGGAGGCAGAGGCGAAGGCGGAATAGCAAAGAAACTTACATCGGTCCTCTGCTTCTCGCCTGTTGAGTAATCAATAAACTCGGCGTCATAGGGGTCCCTGATGCCACCATTAGGCAGAAAAAATCGGCGGCACTCCAGGTCAGTCTGAAAAAGCGTGGAACAATTGTAGGGCTTAGAGCGATTCGCCGTCGAAAAATACATTCCTGCCGGGCCGCCGGCAATGCTCTCTAATTCTGATTCCGGCAGATATTGTGGACTTTCGGAGATGCACCGTACCGCGCGCTTGGTCGTCTTCGACGGAATGGACAGATGAATCCAATCCCAGTGAAAGATCGGGCAGTCTCGGAATATCGAATTAATCGCTGTAACATATTTTTCGTTAGCGGCAGCAAAGAAGTCTGGGCCAAGAGCGCCGTGAGCTTTCGTACTATTACGTATCTGGACGAATATCGTCGCGAGGTTTAGCACGGATGGCTTTTTCTCCGAGTCCCAGCTGCCACCCGCCAATCTGAGAACTTCCATTGCGGCGTTATACCCTGCGCGGAACTCCGGATCTTCTGCCGCTGTTCGTTTTTTAGTGGCCCAAGCCACTAGCGGCCGGAAGTCAATTGGGAGAAAACCTGCGATGCTCGGGGTAGTCATTTCGCGAATCGCGGCCTCCCACTGTCCAAGTGAGTCTGCGCGGACCAACACGTAGCCCACACGATAAGCGATATCTGCTGCATTGCCCCGCAGGCCGTGAACAAGTGCGATTGCGACAGACTTGATGGATGCTTCAAAGAAATACGACGCAAGTAAGAAGCTGTCGGCAGTTTGGGCGGGCCCAAGGCTGTTGTAGCGTCTTGCAACCAATGCGAGATGCGTCGGAAGCGGAACTGGAAATGTTATCAATCGACTTCCCCTGTCTCAGATAAATCGTTCGTTTGCGTTCCGCAGTCTCGCTGATTTAGCGTCCCTCAGCGATTGCACCCTTTGGGACAGGCACAGCTACTGCTTCTACGAACCTCATTAGCATTCTCGCTGAAGTTCAACAGCCTGCCAACACCGCGGATGTCCAAGCAATACCTATAGCCAGGAGATTCCGCGTTGCCCCACACCTTTTCGGATTGTCAATGTCGCCGCGAGCCTGCGTGTCCTAGTTGGTTCATCGGGCACCCGCCTTTCGTGCGCATTGAGGAATTGAACAAGCGAGGTAGGCCGCAAAATGTAAGGCTTATGGATCCTGAAAACGACATACCCACCCGATTGCTCCGTGACAGAATTGGCGATTCCGAAATCGGGAATTGAGTTGGTTCACAAGGCGCTATGAATTCTAACATCTCAGAATCGGCGGAAAACAAGTTACCCTCAAGTTGCATTTGAAGTCTGCCATCCAAGAGACGAGCTCGTAACAAACCGGGTCGGCGTCGGCCGAGGCCCGTGACAACGGCCGATAAGCG
>PMQB01000704.1 GCA_003169195.1 Bryobacterales bacterium | reverse complement strand
CGCCTTTGACGCCGCCGCCGGCTAACACTGTGGAAAAGCCCCAGCTATTGTGATCGCGACCGTTTTGGTATTTCACCAAGCCACTGACTTCGACGACGGGGGTGCGGCCGAACTCACCACCGATAATGACAAGCGTCTCACTGAGAAGACCACTGGCTTTCAAGTCTTGCAAGAGTGCGGCGATGGGAGCATCGGCTTTGTTGGCTAGTTCGTGGTGGATGAGGATGTCATCGTGGTTGTCCCAGGGCTGGCCGTTGCCGTAGTAAACCTGCACCATGCGAACGCCCTTCTCTATAAGGCGGCGCGCCATGAGGCAGCCGCGGCCGAAGTCATTGTCGCCATAGCGAGCACGTACGGCTTCGGGCTCCTTGGTGATGTCGAAGACGTCGGGCGCTTCCGCTTGCATGCGGAAGGCGATTTCGGAGGTTTGGATGTTGGCCTCAAGGATAGGATCAGCACCCTCGCGCTCCATCTCCAGACCATTGAGTTTAGCGAGTAGGTCTAGCTGGCGGCGTTGTGCCGGGGTAGCTATCTCCGTATTACGAATGTAGTGAATCAGCTTGTCTGGAGTTTTCTCACTATTGGGAATGTAGGTGCCTTGATAGATGGCTGGGAGGAAAGCGGAGGTCCACAGTTGGGGACCTACTATGGGATAGCCTGGACAGAGAACAATGAAGCCTGGGAGGTTCTGATTCTCTGACCCGAGGCCATAGGTGAGCCAGGAACCCATAGACGGGCGGCCGGGAACACGCGTGCCGCAGTTCATCATGAAGAGCGACGGTTCGTGATTCGGGATATCGGTGTACATGGATCGAATGACGCAGCAGTCATCGATGCACTCGCCGAGCTTAGGGAAGATCTCACTGACTTCGATACCGCTTTTGCCACAGCGATGAAATTGAAAAGGAGATCCGAGCAGGCTGCCGGTTTTGCGTTCGGTTTTGAGATTGCCCGACGGCATGGGTTGGCCGCTGTACTTTTGGAGGAGCGGTTTGGGATCGAATGTGTCTACTTGAGACGGGCCCCCGTTCAGAAAAAGGAAGATCACATGCTTCGCCCTGGCAGGGAAATGCGGGCTCTTGGGCGCTAATGGATTGGTCTCGGCACCGGCGGCGGAAAGCGTACCGGCCAAGCCTGTCATGCCGAAGCCGGCTCCCATGGTGCGTAACATGTCGCGTCTGGTCATTGAAAAATCCTCAGTTCAAATAGCTGAATTCATTGGAACTCAGCAGGACTTGCGTATATTGCGGCCAAGCATTTTGCGAGCTGTGCAGAAAATCAAGAGCGAGCTTTCGTTCGCCGGGAGAGGGCTCACGCTGAAAGAGTAGACGGTAAGCGCTGGTAATTCGTGTACTGTCGTCGCCCGGCGTTTCGAGCAATTTCTTGGCAAGGGCTTTCGATTGCTCCATCACAAAATCACTGTTCATGAAGAAAAGCTTTTGCAGCGGGACGAGCGTGGGCAAGCGCTGTTCGCTGGTGGCGATGGGATTCGGAAAATCAAAAAGCGCTAAGACCGGATCAAGGCGACGGCGGCTCACGAAGCCGTAGACAGTGCGGCGATGGTTTTCGGGACCAAAGGCGGTAGCCGGGCCGCCTGCTTTCAAATCAAGATCGCCGGCGACGAAAAGCAGAGAGTCGCGTATGGACTCGATATCGAGGCGGCGGAGGTTGGCGCGCCAGAGAAGACGATTTTCCGGGTCGGCGGCGTAGTTCGTCCCATCGGTTTCAGTACTCAATGCATACGCCGAAGTGAGCATCATCTCACGGTGGAGTTTCTTGAGTGACCAGCCTTCTTCTATGAAGCGAGTGGCCAAGTAATCGAGCAACTCGGGATGGGAGGGGGTATCGCCCTGCTTGCCGAAGTTGCTGGGCGTACGCACGATGCCTTGACCAAAGTGCTGCTGCCAAATGCGGTTGACGATTACTCGCGCGGTGAGTGGGTTCTTGGGATCTACGATGGACTCGGCGAGATCGAGACGTCCGTTGCCATGCGTAAAACGCGCAGGAGGACCTTGGCTCAGAATCGAGAGAAAATGCGGCGGCGCTGGTTCGCCAGGGCTGTCTTTATTGCCGCGCAGCCAAACACGCGCTTCGTCGAGCTTCTTCTTGTCGGCGATGGTTTGCAGATAAGCATAGTGAGGCGGCAACTCTTTCTTGAGTTCAGCTTGCTGGGCATGGAGCGCGTCGAGGTGGTTCTTCCAGACGCCGGTGAGGAAGCGATCAATGGCACCGTCGCCGTAATGGAAGACGCCTTTGTCTCCGAAAAAGTCCTCCCAAAGAACGTATTTATCGCGAGGCATGGACACGAGGTTGGCATCGGAAAGATTCTCGCGGCTGGGATTGAGGCCGAGACGAATGTGATTTTCGTCGTCAATGTGTTTCTTCTCTTTGTTGACATCCAACAGAAGAGTTTGAAATTCGTGCGCCGCTTGCGGGGACTTGTCTTTCTCCCAGGCTTTGAGATAGGGGTGCTTGTGATTGCCGGCGGTCAGATATTTTGTGAGACGCGTGAGTGTCTCTTTATCGAGAGCGGGATTTTCCACTTTGCCATCCGCCAGCATGTACGCGGCGGTGTTCTGTGCCAGGATCTCTGCCAATTCGTTGGATTGGCGACCGACGAACTCTTTGATCTCCGTCTCCTGCGTATCGAGTTTCTTCTTTTGCGCTTCGTAGCGTTCGACTTCCTCTTTGGGGGCTAACGGTGACTCATGCAACTCAGTGTTGTTGAAAATGCCGAGGAGGGAGTAGAAATCCTGGGTGGGAATGGGATCGTATTTGTGATTGTGACAAGTGGCACAGGCCACGGTGAGAGCCATGAAGCCGCGGGTGGTGGCGTCTACCCGTTCATCTTGAAATTCGGGACTGAGGGAATAAAAGCCCAAGCCTGCTTCGTACAGTTCGTGTTGCGGCAGAAGATCTCCCGCAATCTGCGCTTTGACGAAGAGGTTGAAGGACATATCTTGCTGGACCGCTTGGATGACCCAATCGCGATAACGGAACGAATTCTCGTACGGGTCATCTCGTTCGGAGTTTAGACGATCATCGGAGTAGCGAGCAATATCGAGCCAGAAGCGGCCCCACTTTTCTCCGTAGCGAGGCGATTCCAGCAGACGGTCGACCACCTTGGCGAAGGCGTTTGGAGAGTTGTCATGCTCGAACGCTGTTAGTTCCGCCGTGGTGGGAGGAAGTCCGGTTAGATCATAGGTGGCGCGGCGGAGGAGGGTGCGTTTGGAGGCGGGGGCCACGGGCTTGAGATTCTGCGCTTCGAGTTTGGCGAGGAGGAAACGGTCAATCTCAGTGCGCGCCCACTTCTTGTCATGCACTGCGGGGGGCGTGGGATTGGCAATGGGCCGGAAAGCCCAGAAGGCTCGTTGTT
>PMQB01000652.1 GCA_003169195.1 Bryobacterales bacterium | reverse complement strand
CCGCAATCGCGCGTTCCTTGTCGCCGTCCGCTTTACGTTTCTCGCGATAATACAGCGTCGCCAAAGTGACGTGGGCTTCTGCAAAGTTTGGCGCTTGCCGCAAGATCGACGTCAACTCCGCCTCCGCCTTCTGCGTTTGTCCCAGCGCAAGTTCCACCGAAGCAATCTGAAATCTCACGCCAAAGTCTCCTGGCCGCACATCGAGCGCACGCGTCAGATACGGCATCGCCGACGTATAATCCTGATCGGAACGAAGCAAAAATCCCAGCCGCAAATTCGCTTCAAAATTATTGGGGTTAATTGCCAGTTCGTCCTGAAAGGCCTTGCGCGCGGCCTGTTGATCGCCCGTTCCCAGCAACGCCAATCCATAGTAAGCATGGGCATCCGCCAGCGTAGGATTCAACTCAACTGCCCTTTTCAAATCCGCCAAGGCGCCCGAAAAATCGTTCACTCCGAATTTTGTCGTCCCCATGAGCACGCGCGCCTCAGCCGAATCACCCTGCTTGAGAATTTCGTTGATAACGAGTTGCCCCTCCGCCGTCTGGCCATCGCGCACCAGTGCCGTTCCCAACATGTAGGTGATCGCCGCATTATCAGGATCAGCACGCCGCAGCGGCTTTAACAACTCCACAACTTTCTTGTTTTCGCCGCTCCGCAAATAGCAATCGGCCAGCAACTGCACTACTTGCAAATCTCCCGGCAACGAGTTCCGCACACCCTCTAACTGCTCGATTGCCAGCGGATACTGCGATGCCTTGTAATAAGCGCGCGCCAAGTTCAAGCGGACCTGCGGGTTCGGTGAAATGTTCAGAGCCCGTTTGTATTCGAGAATGGCCGCTTGGTAATCGCCCTCCGCAGCCAGTGCGGCCCCTAAATTCGATCGCACTTGCGCCACGTCCGGGTACAAGTTGAGAAAGCCCCGATAGCCACGTACCGCCTCATCCAGTTTGCCAGCCTGATGCGAGGCGATAGCCTGCCTCAGCAGCTCTTGCGGTGATTGGGTGGCTTGCGCGAAGAGTGCTACGGCACCGATTACGAGTACTGCAAGGCGCAACATTGCTTTGTTCGATGATAATACGCCCAAGACAACGAAAGCGTGGGAGCGAAGGCCCCCACGCTTTGCCAGCGCATCACGCTGACCCACTTTAGAAGTAATACTTCAACGCCAATTGGACGATCCGGTTGCCAAGTTTGATCGGCGTGTAGCCGAATGCGGTATTGGTATTGGTGTCCCCTGGCCCAAAGTTCAGATAACCGCTGTTGGCACCCGGCCCAGTGCTGGAGAAGCTCCAAACCGGATGATTCAGGAAGTTATAAGCCGAGAACCGGAACTGCAGTTTCCGCGATTCGCTGATCTGCCAATTCTTGAAGAGCGACAAATCACTATTGAAGAACCACGGCCCGAAGTACTCAGGCATAACAATGGGCCCGTTCACACCAGGTGTCGTCGAAAGTTTAAAGCAACTGCCGTTGACAAACTGATGGGGCGCAAGGTTAGCAGTTGGATTACAAGTGATGATTGGATCGAGAGGCACCTGGTCCGTTCCGTTGATTGAATAGGACGATAGCGCCGAATTGTATGCATTGTTAGTCAGCAATCCGGAGTTAATCGTGATGCTGTTCGTGAAGTTATTCGTCACGCCAGTCAGATTAACGCCGCTTTGAATCTGCGTGATGCCCGACAATTGCCAGCCATTAACCGTACCTGCCAGGAGCCGGTTACCCTTGCCTGCAATCGGATTAGGCAATTCCACAGAGTATGCTGCGTTAATCACTTGTCGGCGGTCGTACGGTTCAGCGCCGTAGTCTTGCGATAGATTCAGTTGATCTTGACCCACAATTCCGAGCGACTTGCCGTAGGTGTAGTTGAGAGTGATGTCGTACTTGCCCTTTTGACGCACCCAACTGACCTGTAACGCGTTGTAATTGGAATATAGGTTGTGCTGCGCAATATTGACGGCTTGATAGGTCGGATATGGGCCATACAAATACTCGCCACCGCTTTGCCCGAGAACACTGGGATCCTTGCCAATATTAAACAGAGCGCCGTAGGGGATTACGTTGATGTTCGTTCCGACGCCAGTTGTGTTGAATGCATACTTACTCTTGTTACCGACATAGGACACTTCCAACATCGATGCGAATGGCAAGCGTTGAGAAACAGTAAAGCTGTAGCTGGTCGTAAGCGGACTGTGGTCATCGGTCGAACTCACGCCTGCCGTAGCAAACGGTTGCAGAGCCGGGTTGGTTGCCTCGATTTGCGCAAAGCTGCCTGACACAGTTGGTGTTTGGATATTTTGTCCAGGCGCGAGTCCCTGAGTTGCTTGGGCATTGTGATAATAATATTGGCCCCAACCGCCGCGAACCACAGTCTTGCCAGTGCCAAAGACATCATAAGCAGCACCGAAGCGCGGCGCATAAAACAGTGCTCGGCTTGCGAAACCCGCTGATGGAACGCTCGGCGTATTCGCGTGCCATTCGAACCCAGGCTGCGTTCCATTCGCTGCCGTCTTGCTGTACGCGGCAGGATTGAAAATAGCAAAACCGAGCCCTTGGCGGTCATACCAAGGCCCAAGGTGCGACAGGCGCAAACCGAAATCAACGGTCAGTCTTTTACTCACCTTCCAACTATCCTGAGCAAAAAACTCCACGCTGTTGTAACCTTCGTTGTTCAAAGCGTCTTTATTGCTTTGCGCATATTGCGACGTGTTTCCAGTCAGCAAGTCAGCCCAAGGATTTCCGCTCGGTCCACCCCAATTCGATTCCACAACCTCGCCGTTTGCATAGCCGTTCGTCGGCTGGTCGTTGATCACGTGCTCGTAGAAGACGCCAAATTTGGCCGTATGCGTCCCCCACACTTTGGACAAGTTATCGCTGAAAGAAGGCAGATCCTTCTTCGCGAACAGACCTTGGCTCGGTCCGCCGATCTGGAACCCAGAGGGATTCAACAATGTAGCCAGTTCGCCTCCCCAGCTTGTCATGGACGGAATCTGGTCGACACCATTGTTGTAGATTCCCTTGAACGTAATGCCGAGCGCCTTGTCACTCACCTTAGCGGGATTCTGGAACACGTTGGGGAAATCGATATAGGTATAGGCAAACACGAACTCATTCGACATCGTCGGATTGAACACGTGCGTCAAACTTGTTGACACAGATTGAGACTGGTTCTTACCTAACACCGGCGTCGGATACGGCACCGAAGTTCCGTTTCTCCACCAGAGGGTAACCGGAAACTCTTGTGTTTCCCACTGCAGGTTATAGCGCACAAAAAGCTTGGTATTCTCGCTGATACTGTAATCAACCCGCGACAACGATTGATAAGAGTTTTGTGGGAATATTGCATCCTCCGCGTAGTTGTCGCCGAACGTCGTAGCCGGATTCGCATTGGGCAGCGGGTAAGCCTTCATCATGGCTAATCCGCTCGGATTAATTGCGCTGGCGGGAATCATTCCGCCGGGATACAACGTTGAGCTCACGGGCGATGGCGCAGCACCACTCGCGGTGGTTGGACCGAGTAGAGCTAGGTTTGCTGCGGAGAAATTACCCTGCTGCATGCCGGTATTGGCGACCGTTGCGCCCAATAAACCCGTGTCCAAGGTCTGGGCATAAGCCTCGAAACCCGTAAAGAAGAATAATTTGTCCCGCTTCTTGTTGAAGTTGGTTCCCGGAATTAACACCGGCCCGCCGATGTTGCCGCCTGGGAAGAAATACTTGCTTTCCGGCCGCGATACCCCTACATAGTTGTTCAGCCAAGTATTCGAGTTCATCACATAATCGCGGGCGTAAAAATACGCTTCGCCATGGTAGTCCTTACCGCCCGCCTTAGCGATCGAATTGATGACGATCGGACCCTTAGAATTCTCGGCGCTAAAGTTCGACGTCAGCACCTTGAACTCCTGAATCATGTCCGTGTTCGGGTTCACCGGGGTTGCACAGTTGCAACCGGGATCCGATACGTGCGCACCGTCCGCCGTGATGTCGATGTTATTCACACCCGTTCCGTTCGCCACGAACGCGCCATTCAAAGGACTCTGACTGCCACCATCACCGTTGCCGTTGATGCCGATAACTGAGCCATTGAAGTCCGTTCCCGACTTTAAATTGTCACCGTTATTCCGCATGGCAAACCCAGGGAGGATCTTGATGAATTCGCCGGCGTTTCGGCCTACGACACTGAAATCCTGCAGCTGTTTCTGCGTCAAAACAATCGATTTCTCACCCGAGTCGACCGGGATAATCTGGTCGGCTTGACTCACCACTTCGACTTCCGTCTTCGAGGTGCCGATCTCGACCTTCACCGGAAAATTGAGACTCGCAGCGCCCAACATATCGATGCCAGTGATCTCATATTTCTTAAAACCGGGCGCGGCAGTCAATAAATCATATTGACCAGCTGGCACCGACGAGAACGAAAAATACCCATCACTGTTCGACGTCGATTTCCTAACGTCACCTGAAGTCTTATTGGTTAGCGTAATCGTAGCTTTCGGAACAACGGCACCAGTTGCATCGGTAACCGTGCCGGTAATGGTGCCAAAGATGGATTGCGCTGGAAGGAGCGAACTGGCGCTCAGAAGGAGCGTTGCGATCACAAAAACTTTAATGGCGTGTAAGGTGGAATACATTGAGCCTCTCTATCAACTTGGACTGCCCTTTGGAACTAGTTGAGTATAACTAGATCGAAAGGTGGAGAGAAGATATACAGGGTTAACTGCCAGCTAACGGCGCACGTTAACGACGTAAGTCTTTTTTTATCAGTGACGTTAACGGAAGTCCGTGCTTCCTAGAACAACGATTTGATATGATCCACTCAAGCATTTTAGAGGTTATGTCCCCCGTAAGCACGAAACTCGATCAAGAACGAGCCGAACTAGACGCGGTTCTACAGTCTGGAATTTTCGCCCGCGCCCCGAACCTTGCCAGCTTCCTCAAATACGTTTGCGAAAGACACTTTGAGGGTGAAGCCGACAACGTTAAGGAATATTGCATCGCGGTCGAAGCGCTGAACCGACAGTCCGACTTCGACCCAAAGCAGGATTCCATCGTTAGAGTGGAGGCACATCGGCTGCGCAAACGACTCGCCGAATATTACGCAGCTGCGGGTGCGTCGCACTCCATCCACATCGAAATTCCCAACGGGCAATATTCGCCTAAGTTTCGGGAAGTCCGCAATGCTTTAGATCTGCCAGCACCAGTTCCCGTTCCGGCTGCAATCGTTCCGACCACCACTCAGATCTTTACCCCGCCCCAGCGAGCCTTGATACAAGCGCCTCGTGCGCCGCTCCCGGGGAATCGGCGTACGATGTACCTGGTAGTCTCCACTCTCACATTTTTGCTCATCTTCTGGTTCGCCGAAGCACGGATTCATCGCACCGTCGCTGCTTCCGCCGAGGCACGTGAGGTTTGGCACGGATCGTACCTCGATCCAGTACCCGGGGAGTTCCGTTTCCTGGCTGGTTATCGTGGCAATCCATTTACTGATCGGCAAGGCCGCGTTTGGCAACCCGATTCGTATTTCGATGGTGGCGTATCCGTTCCCTCCCCCGCCGATCAACCTATAGATGGTCTTCCCGATCCGAAGTTCATTAGAACCCGCCGTGAAGGATCGTTCCGCTACGCCATTCCCGCCAGGCAGGGTTCTTATGAAGTGCATCTTCATTTCATCTGCGCGAGGCATGGGGATTTGGCCGACCCCGCCTCGCTCGCTTCCTTTCGCGTATCGGTAAACAATCATCCGGTGCTCGACGCCTTCGACCCCATCTCTGATGCCGGCGGATCAAATCGCCTCTACTCACGCGTTCTGCGAGATGTCTCACCCGCCAGCGACGGCAAAATTCACCTGGCGTTTGATCAGATAGCCAGCCCAGCCTTTGTCAACGCAATAGAAGTTCTGTCATCTGAACCAGGCCGCGTTCGCCCCGTCCGCATTGTCGCGGCCAAATCATCGGTCGTGGATTCCGATGGTTCCGTTTGGCTAGCCGACGAGCATGCCCTAGGTGGAGTTTTGGTCGAACGGCACGACAGTATTCAAGACTCACGCCTAAAAATGCTTTTTGCCGGCGAACACTACGGCAACTTCTCTTACCGCATTCCTCTGCCGCCGGGCCATTACCGTGTAAAGCTCTACTTCGCTGAAACGTTCTTCGGCAGCAAACTTCCCTTTGCAGCCGACGCAACAGGTGCCCGTTTGTTTAATGTGTTTGGCAACGGCATGGCTCTGCTCCATGATTTTGATGTCGCCAAAGAAGCGGGCGGTCCGAATCGAGCGATCGTCAAAGTCTTTGAAAACGTCGAACCCAACGCCCAAGGCAATATTGTTCTGGAATTTGTTCCCTTGCGAAACTATGCGGAAGTGAATGCGATTGAAGTCGCGCAGATGAATTAAGAGCCGCTGAATGCAAACAAGATGATCGGAGACACCGCGCCCCTTCGCTCCCGCTGGTTGCCACTGCTTGTTCTCTGCGTCGCCTGCCCCCTTCGTGCACAGACAGACGGCAACTCCGACGCCGTTCACAAGCTGCTTTCCGATTCTTCCAGCATTGGTTTGCCCGCCGCAACAGAAGCACCCGCCTTCGAACTCAAAGATCAAAACGGTCGCGCCCGAAGTCTGCCATCGCTCGCCGGGCCGAAAGGCACCATCCTCGTGTTCTTCCGTTCGGCCGATTGGTGAATGTATTGCCGTGGGCAACTGGTCAAGTTGCAAAACGATTTGCCGATCTTACAGCGCGCGGGTTATGGTCTCGCCGCCATCAGTTACGACAGCGCTGCCGTTCTGCATGAGTTCGCCTCAAGAAAGAACATCACTTTCCCATTGCTGGCCGACCATGAATCGGAAGTGATCCGCACTTTTGCGGTCACGAACCAGGCTTACGCCAAGGGGGCTCTCCTCGATGTCAACTCCGAGCAGATCACCAACGCATTGGGCGATGTGCCCGTCTACGGCGTTGCTTATCCTTCGGTGTTCGTGATCGACCCCAGTGGCAAGATTGTTTGGCGGTTTGTTTCTGAAGCCGACGAGTTGAGACTCACGGGTACCGCCATTCTCGAACGCGCGTTCAGTTCTATCGCAGACGCCAGCCGCCTCCAGTTACCAAGCGGTCGAATCCAAGTTGTGTCCACTGCCAGCAACACCGACGTGGGCCTTGGGAATCGACTGATCATCGGTTTGGAATTGAAGATACCTTCTGGCTTTCACATTTACGGACCCAGTGTTGGTCACGATTATCATGGCCTTTCTTGGAAAATGGACCCTTCGTCGTGCTGGTACGAGAATGATTTTGCGTACCCTCAGCCACAGCTAAAACAGTTTTCTTTTCAGGTGGAAGAGCTACCCGTGTATGTCGGCAGTCTTCGTCTCACCAGGGAGTTAGTTCTTAAGCCTGTTTTGAGCGCCACCCAGCCCTCGCTTTACCAACTGTTCGAAAAGCTTTGCCTGGATAAGGAGGCGCGCGTCAAAGCGTCCGGGAGACTCAACTTCCAGGCGTGTGACGATAGGCGATGCTACCCACCACAGTCGATTGCAGTCGACTGGAAGTTCCATTTTGTTCCGC
>PMQB01000227.1 GCA_003169195.1 Bryobacterales bacterium | reverse complement strand
GGTGCGCCGACGATTTGCATTTTTGTCCCTTTGGCCAAGCCTAAAGGTTGTCGAAGACAAAGGTTGCGAACTCAGTATAAAGGCATTCAACGCGCTCGTATCCATTTTCATTGAGCATGCAACTGAGGATGCGCTTCCTCTCGTACCAGGTCACTCTTACTTCTTAGGCAAGGAAGAAGCACAGGCCCGGACCAACCTAAGGACCAGCCTGGCCCCTCTTTTAACCGAGTATTTGGCACAAGGTTACGTGAGCGGCTTCGCAGAAGCCATCCGCGCCTACCTGCAATGGCTCGCAAGTCTATGAAGGCAACCCGCCATCGTGCGTTCCAGCCTCGGACCACTGCACGCACACCGCTCCAAACAATCGCGCTAGCCCGCGATATCTGCCTTGAACTCGAGGACCACAGCTGCGTCACCAAGTCAGCTGTTGCATTGTTCGGAAACAAATTATCTTCTGACCCCTCGGCCCAAGCGGCCCGCCTGGCCGAACAATTTATAGGGCAAAACGCTCTGCTTTTCCAACTACTTGAAGTGTCTATCCAGCGCGACTACGACGGCAAAGACCTCCTGCTCCACATCGAATCAGGTAGCGCTATCGGCGCTGTACCGCTCGTATCGCCCCTGACGGCCAAGCCTGATTTTGGCCTCGTCATCCAACCCCGATTTCAATGGGCCGGCATTGGACCAATGTTATCTGAGATGGGTTGGCTGATTACTCCTACGCGTCTCCGGTTGCCCTTAATGAAGCGCTCTGAGCGACGGGTTCCACCATGGGTCCTTTCGCTGATGGTGCTGGCTAGACTGAAAGCATTGCTAGATCGACTTGAGCGGCGCTTCGAATTTACAACCGAAGTGCGCTCGTCCCCTAAGGGAAACGTTGATTGGACCCAATACGCTACCCGACAAATGCCGCAAGGCAATTTCTTGTCTGTGCCTTGCACCTTCCCTGATCTTCGTGACGACCGGAAACTAAAAAGCGCCATCCGATTTACTTTGGAGAAGCAACGGACGTCTCTCGAAGCCCAACAGGGGCATGGGGCATTCATCCTTCGCCTAACGGCGTATGCTGAGTCGCTGCTGCGGAAAGTGGACACAGTCCCGAGTCGCCGCCCGGAAACGCGGGACACCGCAAGCTGGTTAAGACGGCCGATGCGGGCGGAATCTTTTGTAGAGGGTCTACAGGCAATTGACTGGACTGTCGAAGATCGAGGTCTTGCTGGGCTCAGCGATCTGGAAGGTATACCGTGGAAGATGCCAATGGAGCAGTTCTTCGAAGCTTGGGTCGAGACCGTGATGCTCTGCGTTGCCCGACAGATCGGCGGCAATCTAAAGTCAGGCCGCAAGCGTGAAACGGTTTCTCCTATCTCCTGGGAGCCACCCTATCTGGGATCGCAACGCTCACTCATCCCAGATGTGGTTTTGGAGATCGACGACACAACGTATATCGTGGATGCAAAATACAAAAGGCACTTTGAAGAACTCCAGCAAAGCCCATGGCACGAGCAAAACACCAATCTTCAAGAAAGCCACCGGGCCGACCTCCTACAGGTGCTCGCATATGCCAATCTTTCTAACACGGAGAATGTGGTCTGCTGCTTGGTCTACCCGTGCTCTGAAGAAACGTGGGCGTCACTTACGAAACGCGACCGGTTGTTCCACCAAGCTGAAATACAAAGTCGCGGTCGCCACGTCCGAGTCTGGCTAACTGCCGTGCCCATGGGTGCCTCCGCCGATACTGTGGCCGGCCCAATCTGTGCGAAGATCCGCGTCTCACAAGCGTAATTGCGTGGCCGCCAACACCAGGCGTTTGACGCCCAATGACGGCAATGCTAGGCTGACGAAATGGTAGAGCGGCCAACCGAGGCGATTCGCCCAAACGACAACTGCGGCCCACAATACCAACTGTTCAATTTCCGCAGGAGAAAGCCTAATGCCCAATTTTTACGTAACGAAGCGCCTCATTAAAGACTACGAAGTAAAAGTGACGGCCTCAACACCAGTGAAAGCGATCTTGAAAGCGCTGGAAGGACTACACGGCCAACCGACCGAGCGGCCCGAATCGAGCGATACCTTCTACCCGTCCGCGTGGATCGTCAGGGACAAGAGTGGCAAAGAGATCGAGTTCGACACATCCGAACTTGAGGAGTTCGACTAGACAAGGCGAAAACCGATTCAAGCCATCCGTTAACTCGCAAGTGAAAAAGTGGAAACAACCGCCTCCTCGACCCCAACAACGACGCCATCACCCTCACCACCCTCCCAAAAGCCGCCCTCGCAGTCGGTCGCCAAATCCGCCTCGAACTAATCTAAAGACGCCGCCCCATCGGCCGCCCTCAAGGAGCAACCCATTGCCACCAACCCCCCTCAACCGAACCCGCCGCCTGTCCGCTCTTCTCTTCACCCTCACCCTCCTCCCGCCCAACGCCTTCGCCTCCACCCCAACCTTCTCCGACTACCCCGCCGCCATCGAAACCATCAAATCCCCCGCACCCCTCCGCCTCTCCGACCCC
Source organism: Bryobacterales bacterium (assembly GCA_003169195.1). GTDB lineage: Bacteria > Acidobacteriota > Terriglobia > Bryobacterales > Bryobacteraceae > Bog-105. Next base: position 4,272 of record PMQB01000227.1, on the reverse strand, counting down.
GAAACTCGCCGCTATCGAACCCAACTCCGCGAAGCCTCTCACCGTACCCCTAACTTCGCCGGGTTATATCTTAGCCACCTGGGGCTGCGGTGCATCCTGCCTCATGGCAGCAGCCATCGACCCAAAAACCGGAGCAGTCATCCGCCTTCCCTTCACAGTTTCAAATTGGCCGCTGGCCGTAACCGAACCGCTCAATTACAAACCCAATAGCCGGTTGCTCATCATCACGGGAAGCCGCAATGAGAAGGGAAACGGCACTTACGATTACGAGCTAGTAGGCCTCAGCTTCAAGTTAGTCGCCGCAGTAGAATCCAAACCGTAGCGCCACCCAGTTTTGAGCACTTACCCCCATCTCGCCTCCTTCCTCAGCGCAACCTTCCATCAGGATTGATGCATCAACAACCCCACCCTCCCCCAAATCATCGCCCAGTGCAAAATCCACGAAAGCGCCGAATTCCTCCACGCCGTCGCCCACGACATCCGTTCCTACCTGGCCCACCATCCCGAAGACGCCGAATTGCATCGCCATTTCTACGCCCCTTCCAGCCAGAGATCGTGGAAGGCTTCTTCAGCTCCCCACGCGAGTTCCTCACCAACATAGAAAACCAACTTTCCTAAACCAGCCCCCGTTCCCTTCCTCCCTAAATTTGAAAAAACGAACCCAATCCAAGTTCGTTTCGTCAAACCGCGAAGTTCGTTTCGTCAAACCGCGAAGTTCGTTTCGTCAAACCGCGTTTCTCGCTCCCTTCTGTTTTCTGTTTTCTGTTTACTCATTTTTCCGATCACAAAAGTTGAAAAAAATCTTTCTCCCTTCTTTCCAACCACTTCACTCACTTTTTCCCATCAGCCACGAACGCGCGTAAGCCAAACTCATCTCAGGTTTTGCATGCCTTCCAATAAGAACAACGAACAGACAATCGACGACAACACGGCCGCCGCGCCACCTCCCAACGTCGACGAAAAAAATTCTCCATCCCCCGATCATGAGGATGCGCAACAGGAGTCACCCAAAAAGCGCAACTGTGGCCGCTGCGGGCCCACGAGTGAGGCAGGTCGACGCAAATCTTCCCTTAACGCCCTGCGCCACGGGGCCTGTGCCCGCACCCTCATCTTGCCTCCCGTCGAATCCCACGAAGGCTGGGAAATCCTCCACGATACCTGGCTTCAGCGCTACCAACCCTGCGATGCCTCGCTCGAATGGGATTTCGTTCTCCGTACCGCTCAAGCAGAATGGTATCGCCTGCGCTGTGTCCGCGAATATGACGACTTCATGCTCACCACCTGCGGCCACTCCATCACCACGTGGACGCCCGAACAGCTCAAAATGCACGACCTTCTCCTGCGCTACAAAGGCAACGCTGAGCGCTCTTTCCACCGCGAATACCGCGCTCTCGAAACGCACTACAAGATCCACAACCTCCTACCCAAACCGAATCCAGACCCAGCCCCGGAACCAGAAACCGCCGCTCCAGCCCAACCCATGCCCGATTTCGAAATTTACCCGGCCACTCATGAAGAAGTCGCCGAAATCATCCGCCAAAAACGCACCGCCCCTCCCGGTCACCCGTGCTACCAACCCCCAGCCAAGGAGTGAAATTGTTTTCGTTTTATCCGTGTTCATCCGTGTAAATCCGTGGCCATTCTGTTTTCTGTTTTCCGTTTACTGTTTCCTTCTTCCCGGCGGTAGTATACTTTGAACTTCCAGACCATAATCGACTCGCCAAGCAGCAGCCGTTGTGTCCTGCTCCTGAGTCCATACATCTTTATGTGGATCGTTCGCCTAGCATTAAGCCGTCCCTACACCTTCGTCGTCATGGCTGTGCTCATCGCCATCCTCGGCGGTACCGCCATTGCCACCATGCCGGTCGATATCTTTCCATATATAGATATCCCCATCGTCAGCGTCCTTTGGTCCTATAACGGCCTCGCTCCCGAGGAAATGGAAAAGCGCGTCGTCACCGGCTTCGAACGCAGCCTCACCGGCAACGTCAACGACATCGAACACATCGAATCCCAGTCTTACAACGGTTACGCCGCCATCCGCATCTACTTTCACTCCAACGTCAAAATCGATATGGCCGTCGCGCAAGTCACTGCCACCATGCAGTCCAACTTGCGCCAAATGCCGCCTGGCATGCTCCCCGCCAACGTCCTCAAATTCGATGCCGCCAGCGTCCCCATCCTCCAACTCGGCCTCTCCAGCAAAACCTTGCGCGAGCAGGAGATCTTCGATATCGCCAACAACTTTATCCGCACCCCGCTTGGCACCGTGCAAGGCGCGTCCGTCTCTTATCCTTTCGGCGGCAAGCAGCGTGCTGTCATGGTCGATCTCGAGCTGGATTAGCTCTATGCCAAACAGCTCTCACCCATCGATGTCTCCAACGCCCTCACTCTGCAAAATCTCATCCTCCCCGCCGGCACCGCGAAGATCGCCCAAACCGAATATCAAATCCGCGTCAACTCCAGCCCTCTGCAACTTGACGAGCTCAACAACCTCCCCGTTAAAACCGTCAACGGCACCACCGTCTATATTAAGGATGTCGCGCAAGTCCACGATGGCTTTAGCGTCCAAGGCAACATCGTCCGCTCCAACGGTCTCCGCGGCATTCTCATCACCGTCACTCGCAACGGCAAAGCCTCCACGCTCGATATCGTCAATGCCGTCAAAGCCGCCCTCCCGCGCGTGCTCTCCACCGTTCCTCCCGAACTCAAAGTCGTTTCCCTCGGCGATCAATCCGTCTTCGTGCGTGCCTCTATCAACGGTGTCGAACGCGAAGCTCTTATCGCCGCCAGCCTCACCGGCCTCATGATTCTGCTCTTCCTCGGCAGTTGGCGCAGCACTCTTATCGTTTGCATTTCCATTCCACTCTCCATCCTCGCCTCGCTGTGCATCTTGAGCCTCTTCGGCGAAACCATCAACGTCATGACCCTCGGCGGCCTCGCCCTCGCCGTCGGCATCTTGGTTGACGACGCCACCGTCGCCATCGAAAACATTCACCGCAATATCGGCTTGCAGAAACCGCTCGTCACCGCCATTCTCGATGGCGCCGGCCAAATCGCCATCCCTACCTTCGTCGCCACCATCGCCATCTGCATCGTCTTCGTGCCCGTTCTCTTGCTCACTGGAGCCGCGCGTTATCTCTTCACTCCGCTCGCCATGGCCGTCGTCCTCGCCATGCTCGCGTCGTATCTCCTCTCGCGCACGCTCGTGCCCACAATGGTCGCTTATCTTCTCCGCTCCGAAATCAGCATCTATCGCCTGGGCGAAGAAGCTAGCGCCGTTTCCAAAGGCATCTTCTGGCGCATTCATCATCAATTCAACAAAGGCTTCGAAGCGCTTCGTTATCGCTACGTCGGCCTTCTTGATTGGTGTCTCCGCCGCCGCGCTATCGTCCTCTCTTCCTTCATGGCGTTCTCGCTCGCCTCTCTGGGCCTCATCTTTCTCGTCGGCGAAGATTTCTTTCCGAACGTTGACGCGGGCCAAATCCGCCTCCACGTCCGCGCCCCCGCCGGCACTCGCCTCGAAGAAACCGAAGCTCGCTTCGCCGCTGTCGAAAATGAAGTGCGCAACGTCATCCCCGCGTCTGAAATTTCGAGCATTCTCGATAACATCGGCATCCCCAACAGTTGGACCGCGATCGCCCAAGGCGATCCGCCCAACATCTCTTCTGCCGACGGCGATCTCTACGTCTCTCTCACCGAAAACCACGGCTCTACCGGCGATTACGAAGTCGCTCTCCGCAAGCGCCTCCACGACAAGTTTCCGGACATGACCTTCTTCTTCCAACCCGCCAACATCACCACGCAGATTCTCAACTTCGGCTTGCCCGCTCCCATCGATGTCCAAGTCGTCGGCCGCGATAGCAAAGCCGGTTACGAAATCGCTCAGAAGCTCGCCGAACGCATGTCCCACATCCCCGGTGCCGCCGACGTTCACGTCCATCAAATTGTTGACCAGCCCCTCATTCGCCTCAATGTCGATCGCATCAAAGCTGCGCAACTCGGCCTCACCCAGCGCGACGTAACCAGCAGCATGTTGCTCTCGCTCAGCGGCAACGGCCAACTCGCCCCCAACTTCTGGGTCAACTGGGTCAATGGCGTCAATTACAACGTCGGCATTCAAACCCCGCAGTACAAAATGGATTCGCTCGACGCGCTTCTGCGCACACCCATCTCTGCCGTGTCCAGCGACGCTCGCACCACCAGCAACGCCAACGGCGCAGCGCCCAGCGGCTCTTCCATGGCATACGGCAACCCCGGCGCCATGGCCGG
>PMQB01000317.1 GCA_003169195.1 Bryobacterales bacterium | reverse complement strand
AACCCGTCACCGAACAACAAGCAGCGCTCGTTGAAGACGCCACCTCCGCGCACTGGCACTTCGCGCGAGTCCAACGTGTCCACAGCGAACATGAATTCAATCACTACACCACCAAACCCGACGTCGGCGATTGGAACAACCAAGACATGNNACATGGACCGTCTCAACAAATTTGATCGCTACAAAACCCAAGCCGAGCGATCCCTGCAACGCGCTCTCCACAATGTGTTCGCGTTCCACAAAGAGAACGTCCGCACCCGTCAATGGCAACAACTCCACGAACTCCGCCAACAAAACTTCGCGATCCAACGCGAACGTTTCGAACTCGCCAAAACTCGCGAAGCCAGGCTTGCGGCCAAATCACAAACTCGCGAAACCAACAATGCAAACAAAGCAGATAGCGAAATCCGCTCCGTAAAAAACGCCGTTTCTTCGCCCCCAAAAAGCGCCCCACAACCACCGCAAGACGCCCCGCAATCGCCAGCCACTCCCGCATCCCACCTGCCGGAGGAAATTATCCAGTAAAACGAATACGCGGTCGTCTTAGAATGTTCAAAGAGGCACGGCAAAAGATGAAAACTCTAATCATTTGCGCTCTATTCCTCATGCAGTCCGTCGTGGCGCACCCTCAGAACTTTGGACTCGAATCCCTGCGGTCGCTTACTTTCTTACAGGGCGTTTGGATTCTCGACCATACCAGCGGAACAAGCGAAAATCTAGAGTTTCACTGGTCCACCCGCCAAGGCGCTCCAGTTCTGGTGGGCAGGCGTTGGTCGGGCTACGAAGCGGGTTGTCCGTGGTGTGTCGCTCAATCGGCCATGCTTGCAAAGTATGACGCGACGTTCCATCAGGTACGCCTCCACTTTGTCGACAGAGACCAGCACTTTCGAGATTTCCATCTCGTTTCAGTTGACAAGAACTTCGTCGCGTTCTCAACCGATCAAAGACTCGCACTACCCACGTACCGGCTCACTTTCACACGCCAGGGAGGCCATGCGCTCGAATTAACGCTATCTGCCCAATCGGAGGGGCACGGTTACTTTGTTCAATTGATGCAAGCAAGTTTTCACCGAAGGTAATCGCTGTCAGTACAATGCCGGCAAAGACTCCGCATCGAGTTGTGCCAGGAACATTTGCAAAAGAGCGATACGCGGCTGAGCCAGGGTACGAGTCACATCAAGGTGAATCTGCGCAGGCAACGCAGCGAGCGCTTTCCGAAGAGAGGTGGCGGCCGAAGTGAAATCAGGAAAACGAGTATCGCGGCCCACTTTGCAAACGGCGCGCATCACGCCAATCGCTCCCAACTGTTCCAGAATGTCGGCGTCGCGCAAGATCTCTCCTTCGAGTGAAGTGGGCCTCGAGGATGGCTGGTGCGTACGGATCGTTTCCACAACGGCGGCCTGCTTCGTCATAGGGAACTCGCAATCGCTAAGCACTTGCGGCGCTTTCGCTATCGCGTAAGCCGTGTTGTCCCAAACAGAGAGCGCCTCCGGATCTTCCGGCCGGTGCCCGGTAAATACCCCGAGATCGTGCAGCCAAGTAGCAGCAAAGACAACATCGTCATCGTAAGTCATGCTCTTTCCAATCTGTTGTGTCAGTGCATAGAGGCGCGGCTGATGACCAAATTTCTCAATGGGTCGCGCTTGCTCACGAATGAATTGTTCAATTCGATTACGAAAGTTACCGCTCATTTCACTTAGGTTAACGCCAATTTATCGCAACCACCTATATGAATTTCTTTGTAATCCTTTCACAAAGTGTGAGCGTCAATACGTTCGGCTGCAGTTTTTAGTTCAGGAGATGCAATTTGAAGAGATTCGGATTTATTGCGGTTTTTGGCTGTTGTCTGGCAATGGGGATGTTGTCTGCTGCCGTCGATGACGCACAGAACGGCGATTGGCCCATGTTTGGGCAGAATTCAGCAAACACCGCAAGTATCGGTGATGGCGGCAACCTTTCTGTCAAAACAGCCGCTTCGCTCAAGACCAAGTGGACATTTACTACAGGAGGAGACGTATCGGCGCGCGCCGCCGTCGTCAATGGCGTGGCTTATTTTCCCGACTGGGGCGGCAATCTTTGGGCCGTGGACACCGAAACCGGAAAAAAGATTTGGGGGCATCAGTTGTCCGATTACGGACTGGCTCCAAAAACGGTCTCACGCACGAGTGCCGCGGTAATCGATGAGATTGTTTACCTGGGAACACAATATGTCGCACCCGCCGGCATACCAGCCGTGCAACCACCTACCGGTTGGCTGCTCGCCATAAACGCGCGAACAGGCAGCTTGGTTTGGAAAGTGCAACCGGATAAATCAAATCCGTTTCCCGTCATTACCTCGTCGCCCGTTGTGGCACGCGGCATCGTCTATGTCGGCATGACGTCTAACGAAGAATTCGCGGCCGCCAATCCGGCTTATCAATGTTGTTCAGCTCGGGGCAGTGTCGTGGCTGTGGATGCGTATCGCGGCAGCGTGTTATGGCAGAAATTCACCGTACCTACTGGTTACGCGGGCGGAGCCGTTTGGGGTAGCAGTCCCGTGGTAGATCTAGAGCGCGGCACTGTGTTTGTGGGAACGGGCAATAACTACAGCATTCCCACTGACCCAACCTATGTCGCCTGCATTAACAAAGGAGGCACGGAGCCAACTTGCCTATCTCCCGATGACCACACGGATTCGATTCTCGCACTCGATATGTACACCGGTGCCATCAAATGGGCCACCCGCTTAATGAATTGGAATCAGACTGGAATTACGAATGACAGTGATTCGTGGAACGTGGCGTGTTCGTTTAAGACCGCTAACTGCCCCGCGAACGCCGGCCCTGACTACGATTTCGGTTCCGGTCCGAATGAAATCACCTATTGGACAAGCCACGGTCCCAAAACAATTTTAGGTGCAGGCCAAAAGAGCGGCATTTACTATGCACTCAATCCTGACACCGGTGCGCAGTTATGGCAGACGCAAGTTGGTCCTGGTTCGTCACTGGGCGGTATGGAGTGGGGATCAGCCACCGACGGCAACCGCATCTATGTGGCGATTGGAAATTTCTACGGAATTCCTTATGCGGCTGGCAGTGCGGGTTCATGGGCAGCCCTTGATCCGGCGACCGGCGCTATCTTGTGGCAGAAGGCCGATCCAAATGGCGGTATCGACCTCGGACCGCTAGCCGTGGCGCACGGTGTTTTGTTTGCGCCGTCCATGGGCGGAAAGACCTCGGCGACTGTTCCCACTATGCTTGCGTTGGATGCCGCCACCGGGAATACTCTTTGGAGTTTCACGGCGGGCTCGTCCGTCATTGCCGGCGCCACCGTGGTGGATGGCAATGTCTACTGGGGTTCAGGCTACACCCATATTGCTTTACCTGGGTTCACCTCGAACACCACCTTCTACGCCTTCTCAACCCCAGACCACGATCACTAAGAACCTGCGGATCGCTCGGCACCATTCACCACTAACACCTCGCCGCCCACTAGGAGGACGGATTTGAACTCTATTAGTCTCTTGCTGCTTCTAGCACTGAACGGCTTCGCGCAAACCCGCGAAGCCGTTCCGCTTCACGCTGAGTTAGTAAAGACCGGCTTATACTTAATTCCCGGAGGTGGCTGCAATTCGCTTCTACGCCTAAGCGCCGATGGCTTGATTATCGTCGACGGCAAACTTCCAGGAAACTACTCCATGCTCATGAGGCAGGCGCAGGCAATCTCGAATCAACCAGTACGAGCCTTGATTAATACCGATTCTTCTCCCGAACTCACCGGAACCAACACCGAGTTTCTAGAGGCTGGCACCCAGATCCTCGCACAGGAAAATGTGAGTCAAAGATTAGGGCCGAACGGAGGCCCAACCAAAACCTTTGATACGCACATCACTATCAAGTTAGGTGGCATCGAGGTCCAGGTAGAGCATTACGGGAACGGGCGGACCAACGGAGATAGCGTCGTCTATTTCCCCAATCTCAAGGTGGTCGCGATCGGGGATCTCTTCACACTCGGAACTCCGCAAGCCGACTACTCAGCCGGCGGTAGTTTGGTGAATTGGGCGCATGTCTTGAGCGAAACATTGAAGTTAGACTTCGACACAGTCGTACCGTCAACAGGGACAGTAATGAGTCGGGCAGATCTCGAAGCGTTTAAAGCAAAGCTGGACACAGTGGTGGCTCATGCCACGGAGTTAGTGAAGAATGGCGTAAGCAAAGATCAATTGATGAGTCGGCTCAATACGAATGATCTCGGCTGGCAGTTTGATTTCTCGGGAGTCGCACTCGATCGTTTCTATGCTGAACTACAGCACTCACGTTAGCTGTATTGCAGCAGAGCCATGAAGCCGAAGTCCATATGCATTTGATTGTGGCAGTGGAACAAAGTGGATCCCGGATTGTTGGCGGCAAATTCAACATGCACCTGGGAGTTAGCGCCTACCATCACTACGTCTTTTCGAACGCCGCGAATTTCCACACCTCCAAGGTTCACTAACTCGAACGTGTGTCGGTGAAGATGTACGGGATGCGCCTCCTGGCTTTGGTTATCTAAAATGAGGCGGTACACTCCCTTCTCCGTGACCCGGATCGGATCAGTATGCGGAAACTGTTTGCCGTTGATCGTCCATTTGTCCTGCCAATGTGAACTAACGAACTTTTGCCGGAAGACGAGTGGTACGCGTGTTGTTGTTGCGGTAGGGGATGACAGGCCGGACGTGCCGAAGACTGCATAATTCCAGCTTGCATGTACGGGAGGATTCCACACTGGAGGTCCGCTTTTTCCGGCGTATTCGATCACTACACCCATCCCTGCCTCGCGATCATGATCGTCCGTAGCGCCCAGAATCCAGACACCCGGCGCATCCATGGTTACCTGTGCATCCACACGTTCGGCAGGGCCAAGTTCGAGCACTTCCACTTCTTGCGGTGTGGCCACAGGATTCCCATCCAAAGTGAGCACGCGAAAGCGGTGACCCGCGAGCGCGATACGGCGCAGCTGCGTAGCGCTCGCGTTTAGTATGCGAAAGACAACTCGTTGCCCTTCTTTAACCCGCATCGGTTCAGCGAAACCGAGTGAGCGATCATTGATGGAGAACCGCTGATAAGCGACATCAAGAGAGTCGCTCATCTGGGAGGTCCAATAAGGATCCCACTCTTTGAGAGATACAAAGAATTCGGCGTCGTAGTCGCCAGGTTCGCGCCGCGGTTCAATATAAAAGAACCCAAACTGGCCTGTATAGAGAGCGCGGTTAAGATTGCGGCCAGCCGAGACATGGGTGTGATACCACCGNNCTTCTTCCATCGCCCCATCGACATTGGATGGAAGGTGCAATCCATGCCAGTGAACAATTTCCGGCTCGTTGGTTTCGTTAAAGACGTCGATAGTGACAGTCTTGCCTTCAGTTACGCGGATCAGCGGGCCAGGCGAGGTGCCGTTGTAAGCGATTGTTTTGACGTGGTGCTTAGGCGAAAGTTCTATGGTCACCGGCTGTATACGTAAAGTGAAGTCAGCCGCGGCCACAATTGTTTGCAGTGGAAGAGTGCCAACAATTCCGGAAGCCAGAGACCGTACGAAATGTCGCCTAAGCATGTCCCTTCTTAGACGCCAGTAACTCTGAAGGCGACAGCGTGTTCGCACGGTGCCTTCGAAGGTGTGAGGATCTTCAACCCCTTCTCGTCCTGAGACCATTCCAGTTTCCCATCGAAACCGAGAAGTTCGACGTTTTGGATCTTGCCCACGCGCAGCGGAGTATTGAGCGCAAGCGGGCGGATCAAAACATCATAGTCGGGCCAACCCATCACAAACGCATACAGCGAGTTACCTTTAGTGGTGAAGCGGATATCAGCCACGGAGAGGTCCTTGCGCTTATTCTCATTAAACGATGCACTCTGGGTGTCAGATTTCTTCACAGCCGGACTCTCGCCGAAAATCTTCCAAGGCCGAGTGCCGTGTATGGCTTCTGCGTTGACTCCCATCCATCTCGTAATCCCCGCAAGGACATTCATTTCTTCGAGATCAAGATAGCCGCTGGCCGGCAGCGGGAAATTGAGCATCAGGTTTCCGTTGCGGCTCACAATGTCGACCAAGAGATCGACCACAGTCTTCGGAGTTTTGTACCGCACCCCGCGTTTGTAGTGCCAATCGCCGATGCACGTATCGGTCTGCCAGGGACGGGGCCAGATCGAGTCCACTAAGCCGCGTTCCACATCGAACAAAGCAATTCCCTTCTCCGTATCTTCCAGCCGCTTACTCGTATACACGGCTTGCGTCTTGCCGCCCTTTCGCTTTGCATTTTCGTTGTATAGATGCGCGACAAGACTCAGTCCGTAGTGTTCAAAAGGGAGCGCCCCATCTGTATAGAGTAAATCCGGCTGGTAGTTGTCTACCAAGTCACGCATGCGAGCGTACCAGTGACGCTTCCACCATTCCGGAATATTGCTCTCGTTCCAATCAAGCTTCGTGAATACCTCGTCTGAATCGCAATAGAGGCTGTAATTATCAGGGTTCGCGCCATCGTAAGGCACCCCCGCAAGCGGTCCATACTTATCGGCGCCATGACTGGTGGAAAACCACTTGTAGGTGATCCAAAGGTGCTCACTCACACCAAACTTCATGCCCTCATCGGTAGCGGCTTTATGCCACATTCCGACGATATCCTTCTTCGGACCCATGCTCGCTGCGTTCCAAGGATTGTGCTTCGAATTCCACATGTCGAAGTTATCGTGGTGGACAGCCATGCTCATGAAGTATTTCGCACCTGCCTGACGGTACATTTTCATGAGTTCGGCCGGCGCAAACCTTTCCGCCTTCCAGCGAGGGATAGTGTCTTTGAATCCGAACTTCGAAGGATGACCGTAGGTTTCGCAGTGATATAGATTCTGCGGGCTTCCCTCCATATACATATTGCGGGCATACCAGTCTCCCGCTTCCACCGCCGACTGTGGGCCCCAATGTGCCCAGATGCCAAACTTCGCATCGCGGAACCACTCCGGAATTTCGTATTCGCTCAACGAGGACCGCGTTCCTTGGAATGGCCCCTTTTCTATTTCCAGATTTGCGGGAAATTCGCTGCGCGGTGCTTGTTGCGCGGCCATCGGCAAAGCACTGGCAGCGAGTAAACCTAAGGCTTGCCTGCGATTGACTTTCATTTCCGTGATCTCCTTTTAAACGTTTACACCGGATGCGAGGAATCCACCATCCACTGCAATGCATTGCCCCGTGATAAAACTCGCCGCATCGGATGCAAGAAAAATAGCGGCTCCGGCCAACTCAGGTATGTTACCGAATCTTTTCATGGGCGTACGCATGAGTAACTCACGGCCGCGATCGGTACCATCCAGCAGGCCCGAATTCAATTCGGTGCGGAACACGCCCGGCGCGATCGCATTGACGTTCACTCCCTTCTGCGCCCATTCCACGGCAAGGCTGCGAGTAAGGCCAAGAACGCCGCTCTTTGACGCCGCATACGCGGTCACTTCAAAAAGGCTCACAAAGGAATTCAGCGAAGCGATGTTGATCACCCTGCCGTGACCGCTGCTCGCAAGCGGTTCATAGAAGCTCTGGCAGGCGCGCAAGGTGCCGGTCAGATTCACATCAATCAAATTGTTCCACTCAGCTTCCGTAACGGCGATCGTCGGTTTCCGAAAGATCTGCCCAGCCGCATTCAGCAGAATATCGACTCGGCCAAATTGCTTGACCACCGCCTCGCGCAACGCATCAATCGATTCGCGCTTGGCGGCATCGGTCGCTTGGCGCAGGGTTTTGCGTCCCGCTTTTTCAATATCGGCCGCCACTTCGTTGATCAGGTTTTCGCGGCGGCCGCTAGCGACGACGTCGGCACCCGCTCGTGCAAGGCTGACGGCGATCATGCGGCCAATGCCAGAGGTTCCACCCATGACGACGGCGACACGGCCGGACAAATTAAAAAGTTCCATGGACATGGACTTCATCTTACATGCCGGGAGGTGAAGTCATGGCGTGAAGTTATATCTTTGAAGGGATGAAACCAACACGAAGAGATCTCAGACTGCTCCTCCCTGCCTTACTGGCATGCGAAGCAAATGCCCAAACAAGTAAACCGGCGCTTCCTTCGAAGTGCTACGAGTTCACCGAATTGCCCGTGAAGATTGATCCAAAAACCCACAACGAAACGCGCGCGGTGTTTGATGGCTACACGCACACGGCCTATCCAGTGGACGTTCACATCACAACGCTGGCGTCAGGTATGATGCCGCACGCAGCACATCATCATGCACATGAAGAAGCCATTTTCTTGAAAGAAGGAACGCTGGAAGTAACCATCCTGGGAAAAGCAACAAAGATCGGCCCAGGCTCAGTCGCTTATGTGAATTCGAATGAAGAGCACAGTTGGAAAAATGTGGGCAGTGTTCCTGCAACGTATTTTGTCCTGGCGCTAGGGCGCGAGAAAGGCGCCTAACCTTTCCCTCTAAAAAGGAACCCGATTTCAATCAGCAGAATAATCACCACCATCACTTCCAAAAAGAAAGCGCGGCTTTGATGGAATTCATTTACAAGAGATTCGTATAAGTCGCGAGCGTCACTCAGTTTCGTATTCACCAGATTTCGATAATCAGGCACACCAATGCGCGAAGCGGCCAAGCGGTACGCGCGCGCATAGAACATGTCGCTCAAAAATTTAATGGCGTTTTCAGTGCGCTCTACCACTTCGCGATAGTCAAGCCGCAGCGTGTTAAGATCTTCCGCTTGCCGAACGAGCGTCCAACGCGCCCAAAGGCGGCGCTTCTTCTCCAGGCGCTTGTATACGTCGGCCAGCACGCCCGTGAGCACTTCGTCGTAATGACGAAATTCAAGNNGTAGGCGCGGCGCCGTCTGCGGTATCGTACACGAATGCGGCCACCCAACCCACAACAAGCAAATCTTGCGGGTAATAAGACATGCTGGACGTTAAAACCTCCTGCCGCTCATTGGAAGACAGCGGCAACTCTTCGCCGCGCACAATCTGCGCGATTTGATTGCCGAAATCGCGCGTGAGGTCTTCTGCGCTCAGCGCCACAGGATCAACTTGAATGACATAGTAATCTTCGGCGAGCCAGTGATCGTAGGGCTTCACCAAAGATGATGTGATCAGNNNATGCCGTAATTGAAATAGCGAATGCGGCCTTGCATAGGCCAGTCCCCAAATGATTCGCAGATGCCCACGTTGTCGGCGACTGGGGGCTGTTCGTATCGCACGTAGTCGGGCGACGGTCCGCGAAAGGCAGGCTCACGCTTGCCCGCGCCCGCGCCAACGAGAGTACGCAGCAAGCCAAGATCGATCTCTTCCGAGATATCAAACAACAGCAGCGCGCGAATGGTTCCGCTGAGAATCACCTAAGCTACCGCGGATTTAACGCCTAAGAGTGCAACAGCGGTCGGTTTGCGAGCGGGAACAGTCAGAGCGGCCAATCGATGATGAAACGCAGAAGGCTTTTCCGCAAACAGCCGCTGCC
>PMQB01000138.1 GCA_003169195.1 Bryobacterales bacterium | reverse complement strand
GCTCTTTCGCTGGATGGATGGGACCCCTTTCCTTAGCGTGGAGGTGGCGCGGCACGGGCTGGAATCCATGCATCCGTTCGAGTCTCTGACCATTCCTTTCGCCGCACTTACCGGCTGCTTCCTGTGGCTCTCGAGCCTTTGCGCGGGTTGGACGGCCAACTGGATGGTACTCAATCGAATTCCAGCTGGTATCGCGCAAAGCCGCAGGATCAGAGCGTTTCTCGGCTCCGATCGTGCTTTGCAACTGGCGCAAATCGTGAAGCACCATCTGAGTGGTGTGGCTGGCTATGTCTGTCTAGGCCTCTTGCTTGGGTTGCTTCCGTTCGTGGGTGTGTTTGCCGGATTGCCGCTGCAGGTCCGGCACATCACGTTGGCCAGCGCGTCGGTTGCTTATGATGTCAGTTCGCTGGCTTGGCGAGGCGTGGTTCCGTGGGCCGCTGTGCTGTGGGCCTTAGTTGGCTTAATCGCCACCGGCGTCCTGAACTTCAGTGTGTCGTTCGCGCTGGGTTTGTGGCTCGCCGTGCGCGCCAGGAATCTGGAAACCAGTGGCCGCAAAGAGCTTCTGCTCGCCTTGTGGAATGAGGTTCGAACTCATCCGTCGCGCTTTCTTTGGAGTCACCAAAGCTTCTCTTCAGACAACAAGGGCGCACTGCTTTAAGAAGGCGGCTCCGATCAAGGCTCTCCCTTGTGGCTCCCTTAAAGCAAGTTTCCCTGTGGACAGCATCGCGAAACACTCAGCAAGAGATGGCGTCTCTTCCCGGCTGGCAATCTGCACAGAACCCAAGTCGCTTACCAAGCGAAAAAACACCGCGCCGTAAACAACTCTGCACAGATGACGGAGTGCAGTGAACAGAAGCTTCTGGTTCTCTTCGATCTTTGCTTGCTCTTGTTGTTCCAGCAGGTTCAGCGCCGCTTCGTCCGGCATCGTCAGAAAATTGCAAATCGTTGCCATGTCGAGATAAGGATGGGCTAGGCCGGCTCGCTCCCAGTCAACCAACCACACCCGTCGACCATCCCAAAGAATATTCGCCGGATGAAGATCGCAGTGACTCAAGACCAGCCTCCCGTCCTCTTTTAGGAGCTTCTCCGCTTCCGTGATCCTATCTCCCAGTGGCATGGCCCATTCCGGGAAATTCGGTCTTCTGCACTGTTCGTCCCACACTGAATGCGCAAATCCGAGAAGGTCAACAGCGGCGAAGGCATCGGCGGGAATGGCATGCAGCTTCCTCAGAATCGCTATCAAGCTCTGCAAAGCGGCGACGCGCGTTTCCGTCTGCGATAGAGCGGCACCGAGCGAAATGCCCGAAACCAAAACAGAAACCACCGCGCGTTCAGCAGCGTCAATGTGAACGATGGCGGGAGCGATGGCTTGCTGCGAAGCGGTTTGTTGCGCCGAGAGCACCCGCTCCCACGAAATTTGGTCCTCGCCGTGAATGCGCAGGATGTATGTCCCGCTTTCCGTGGTAACGGAAAAAACGCTAGCGCCGGACTGCCCCATCGTGACAGAAACTACATCGCGTATCTCTCCGAATTGAGTCATGGGGAAGAAACGCTGGAGCTTTTCCGGAGTCATCCGCGTATCGTCTCATAGATGAAGAAATTACCGGGGCTAGGTTCGCGGTCGCATCTGGTCGACTGACCGGATATCGTCGGTTCGACACCGCAAGCCCTTGATTTGCGGTCTCCGATGTTTGGCGGTTTGCGTGCACACTACTTGGCCGTGAAAAAGACGGGTATCATCGAATCGCTGAATGTCAGCCCTAAGGGTTTTTACGAAGGATTCCTGCTGCGTGCCGGCAAACAACTCGTGCAAATCAACTTGCCCAAACACGACCATGCCCTATCGCAAACCGGCTTAGAGCAGGGGCAAAAGATCACCGTTGAACTGGAGCCGGAAAAACCACATGGCGAACCCGCGCATGAGGTATTTCGGTTAGTCGATTTGGCGGGCACGAAGAGCGTGTCCGCTGACGCTCCTCATCGTGGAACCGGTCACTTCTCCGGCTGCATCGAGCGATTGAACTATGCGCTGCATGGCGCGGTAAATGGCGGCATCTTGGATTCCGGCGACTTCCTTCACGTCAAGCCAGAGGGGGCGCGGGCCTTGAAACTGAAGCTTGGTATGCGAGTGGAAGGGCGCGGCCGGAAAAAGCTCATGGTGGATGGCCATTCAGTGATTGAGGCGGAGATCGTGAACGGACTGGAAATGGAGCACAAAAAAGAAAAGGACAAGCATTCCGCAAAACGCAGCAAACATTGAGCCCGCTGATCGTCGAAGACGCCCAATCGTGCTTCGCCGTCTGATAGTCTGGCCAAAGGTCGGCAAATTGAATCACGAAATGAGCACAGAACTATAATGGCGGTCGTCTCCACCGGTACACCTCTCAGTCAGACGCCTGTGACCCGAACCAATCCCGGTGCGATGGCGATGGTCACGACGCTCTTTTTTATGTGGGCGTTTTTGACCGAGCTGAACGACATTCTGATCCCGCATCTCCAATCGATTTTCGATCTGAACTACACGCAGAGCATGATGGTGCAGTTTGTCTTTTTCACGGGCTATGCGATCTTTGCCATTCCCTCCGGAAAACTCGTCGAATGGATCGGCTACAAACGGACAATGGTTCTCGGGCTTGGCATCATGGCCGTTGGATCGCTGCTGATGCTGCCGGCTGCGTCTGCCACTTCCTTCAATTTGTTCCTGGGCGCTGAGCTGGTTTTAGCTGCAGGTATCACCGCGCTGCAAGTGGCGGCCAATCCTTATGTGTCTATTCTGGGTCCGCCGGCCACGGCATCCAGCCGGCTCAACTTAACGCAGGCATTCAATTCACTGGGCGCGACCATTGCACCGTACTTCGGCAGTCTGGTGATCTTAAGTGCCGCTCCTTTGACCATGCAGGTCTTACGCGGTCTCTCGCCGCAAGAACGCAGTGCTTATCAATTGCACGAAGCCGCCACCGTGAAAGTGCCTTATATGGAAATCGCCGTGGCACTGCTGGTACTGGCCACGGTCATCTGGTTTTTCAAACTTCCTGAGATCACTCCAGAAGAAGACTTGTCGGAGGTCAAAGATCCCACGGCGTCGGGCCTCGCGCGACTCATGCAACACCGCCACCTCGTGTTAGGCGTCATCGGCATTTTTGTCTATGTCGGGGCAGAAGTGTCCATCGGTAGTTTTCTAGTGAAATACTTTCACCAGCCTGAGATTGGCAATATGTCCGAACAGTCGGCCGGAAAACTGGTGACCTTCTACTGGGGCGCCATGATGATCGGTCGCTTCGTGGGTGCTTGGTTGTTGCAGAAAATGCGGCCCGGCTTATTGCTGGCGATTGTCGCATCCGGTGCCTTGGTCCTCGTCGCGGTTTCCATGTTGACACTTGGACACTTGGCGGTGAACAGCATTCTGCTGGTAGGTCTGTTCAATTCAATCATGTTTCCGACGATTTTCACCCTGGCAATCGCCGGCTTGGGACCGCTCACAGGCAAGGGATCTGGCTTGCTGATTACGGCCATTGTGGGCGGTGCTGTGATACCGGTGGTGCAGGGAATGATCGCCGATCGCGTTGGTATCCACCATGCGTTTATCTTGCCTTTGATCTGTTATTTATACATCGCTTACTACGGCCTTGTTGGATCGAAGATCAGACATGCGGTTGCCGCGTAATTGCGAATGACCACACGCCGAAATATCGTGAAGGGCATTGCAGCCGCTGCTGCTTGCTCGTTGCTGGCCGGAGAGGTCCTATTAATCTCAAGACGTCCGCCTAAAGAAAAGCGGCGTTTCGTGAGTGAATCGGTGGATGCTGCCATTGCGCGCGTTAAGCCGCGCATTGGCAATCCGCGCATCGCCTGGATGTTTGAGAACTGCTTTCCCAACACGCTCGACACGACCGTGAAATTTCGCGAAGTGAATGGCAAACCCGACACCTTTGTCATCACGGGCGACATTGATGCCATGTGGTTGCGAGATTCCTCGGCGCAGGTCTGGCCGTATCTGCCACTGAGCAAGGACGACGCGCCGCTGCGGCGAATGGTTGAAGGATTGATCCGCCGGCAATCCGCGTGCATTCTGCTTGATTCGTACGCCAATGCGTTCATGCCCGACCCTCAATCGAAGCCTCTCCCATGGGCCGTAAACGATAACACCGACAAGAAACCGGGCGTGGGCGAACGTAAATGGGAGATCGATTCACTTTGTTATCCGATCCGTTTGGCCCACGGCTATTGGAAGAACACGGGCGACACCGCCCCGTTCGACGCAACGTTTACTCGTGCTATGAAGCGGGTGGTGGCCACCTTTCGCGAGCAGCAGCGCAAGACTTCACCCGGGCCTTACAAGTTCCAACGCAAATCAGAAACGGCGACCGAGACGCAATTCACGGACGGGTATGGCAACCCGACGCGCAAAATCGGCTTGATTCATTCCATGTTTCGACCATCGGACGACGCCTGTCTTTTTCCGCTGTTCATACCGGCGAATCTCTTTGCCGTTACCTCTTTGCGGCAGTTGGCCGAAATGGCGGCAGATAATGATCTGGCTTCTGAGTGCACAGCTTTGGCACAAGAGGTCTCCGAGGCTTTACAACAGTATGGGCGCATGAATGATGTTTGGGCGTACGAAGTAGATGGCTATGGCAACCAATTGTTCATGGATGATGCGAATGCGCCGGGGTTGCTCAGTTTGCCTTATTTGGAATGTTGCAAAGTAGACGATCCGCTGTATCAGCGGACGCGCGCCCGCGTCTGGAGCAACGACAATCCTTATTTCTTTGCCGGGTCGGCAGCGGAGGGAATCGGCGGTCCGCACGAGGGGCTCGATATGATTTGGCCGATGTCGATCATGATGCGAGCGTTAACGAGCACCCGCGACGACGAGATCCGGCAGTGTGTGGCATGGCTGCAGAATACCGACGCTGGCACAGGCTTCATGCACGAGTCTTTCAACAAGGATGATGCGAACCACTTCACCCGCAAGTGGTTTGCGTGGGCGAACACGCTCTTTGGCGAGTTGATTTTGAAGCTGGAGCAGGAGCGGCCCAAAGTGCTGAGTGATGTTTAACGCGCGCTACGATGGTCGACATGCTTCCACGTCTCGCCGCTGTTGCTCTTATCTCTGCTGCGCTTGTTCCAGCGCAGAACAATTGGTTTACGCCCGCCATCCTTAAGGAACCGGCTGTTGCCAAAGCGCTCGAATCCGTCGACGCCCGTTCCTCTGCCATCGTTGACGAATGGGTGCACCTGGTAGAGATTCCCTCTCCGTCGCACAAGGAGCAGGCCCGCGCCGAGTACATGCGCGCGGAGATGGAGAAACTCGGTCTTTCGGAGATTCGCGTAGACGATCAGTTGAACGTCTCCGGCGTGCGAAAAGGCACCGGCGGCGGACCCAGCGTTGTGTTCGCCGCGCACACCGATACGGTATTTCCTGCCAGCACGCCGATTCATGTTCGGCGCGACGGAGACATCCTCACTGCGCCAGGCATTGGTGACGATACGGCGAACCTCATGGCGACTCTGGAAATGTTTCGCGCTCTCAATCGCGGCGGTGTCGAAACCAAAGGCGACCTGATCTTCCTGGCTTCCTCCCAGGAGGAAGTCGGCTTGCTGGGTGCGAAGCACTGGCTCGCTAATAGCGGCTATCATCCCGATATGTTCATCGCTGTTGACTTGGCCTCGAACCAAGTCTGGTACGGAGCGCTTCGCATCTCGCAATACAAATTCGTCTACACCTCGCCCGGCGCGCACACACTGGAAAGCCGCGGCGCGCCCAGCCCTGCCAAAGCGGTTGCGAAAGCCATCACGGCTTTATATGAAATTCCACTGCCGCCGCTAGCTCAGGGTATCGATTCGTTCAAAGTTCCCGTGATCAATGTCGGCATGATCGGAGGTGGTACCGTCTTCAACGCTATCCCGCGCGAAGCTTGGTTCACGGTTGACCTGCGCTCGTTAGATAGCGCGACCCAAGATCGACTCGCCACCGCGGTGGTCTCTGCAGCGCAGCAAGCGGCTGAGAAGGAAGGCGTTGGCTTCCACGCGGAAGAGACCGGCGTTGCCATCGATTACTCCAAGGGGCTGCCGCAAAGTGTCAGGCTGAACCAGCCCGTGGTGCAAACCGCGGTAGCAGTGGCGAACTTTTTTCGCCGGCCCGGCTCAGCCGAAATCAAACCTGCCGATGTAGGCTCCACCGATGCGAATAACGCGGTGGCCTTGGGACTGCCCGCCGTAGCGGTGGGCGCTGTTTTGGAGCACCAGCCGCACCGGCTCGAAGAGTTCGCCGAAGCAAGCAGCATGGTGCCCGGCATCAAGTCTCTAATTGCTCTGGCCGTCTCTCTCACGACCCACTAATTAGTGTGTTGCAGACGTCGGGATCGTTAGGTTGATCGGCTGCGTTTTCAGCAAGCCTCCGCCGCTGGCGTTCAACGTTAGGATGCAATCTCCGGATG
>PMQB01000414.1 GCA_003169195.1 Bryobacterales bacterium | reverse complement strand
ACGATGCTACGGCTACCAACTTCTCCACATACCTCTCACCCCGGCGTGCTCAAGACTTCCAGAACCTGAAGGCCGATTGGTCCAGCTCCGCTCTGGATCGCCGCCAGCGCTTCACCTTTACGCCCATTTACGAATTTCGTCCGTTCCAGAACAGCAACTGGATCATGAAAAACGTCGTCGGCAACTGGAATGTTTCTGCCACATATACGTATGAATCTCCCGAATACGCCACTGTGCAAAGTAATATCGATTCCAATCTCAACGGTGATTCCGCCGGTGACCGCACCATCGTCAACCCGTCGGGCGCTGCGAACTCCGGTACCGGAGTCACCGGCTATAACGCTCAAGGGGTTGCACAAAAGTCCGGCAGCGCGTCGATTGTGGCCTATGTCGCCAATAGCGCTAACGCCCGTTACGTTGTAGCCGGATCGGGTGCGCTCGCCACTGGCGGACGTAACACCTTCCCGCTCCACCCCACCGATAACATAGATATGGGTCTCAAAAAACGTTTCAACTTCACTGAACGTTTTTCCTTCGATATCGGGTCTCAGTTCTACAATCTGTTGAACCACGCCCAATATACCGGCGGCTACCTCAGTGACGTCGCATCCCGCGGCTTTACCGGCGCCCGGAACGACTTGGTTGCCAGCGATCCGCTTTTCGGGCGCTTCGACCAGTTCTATAGCAGCAATTCACGAACGCTGCAAATCTTCGCTCACTTTACCTTCTAAAGCATTGCGACCTTTGTTCGCGGCGCGCCAAACGTAAGCTGCATTACTGAAACGGCAGTTGGGGTTTTCTAACCCCAACTGCCGTTTTTACTGGGACCATCCATCGGCTGATCTAACGCCCGAGAATCTAGTAGAAGTACAATAACGCCCTGGGTTGAATGTCATCGGTTTTGCATTTTGTTTGTCCCATTTCCGGTACTTTTCCCACAATTGCAAATTGACTTCCCTAATTCAAACCCGTTACAGTGGCTGATAACTAAGATTTTAATTGCTCGCTGGCACTACGTTCGAGCCAACGGAACAGGGAGTGTTTTTCTAACAATGATCAAAAACATTTTCGTTGCAGCGATGTTGTTATTGGCTGCGACGTTTTGCCTCACGGCTCAAACCGTGCAAGGCGTAGTAACCGGAACGGTAACCGACGCAACCGGCGCTGGCGTTCCCAACGCTGAAGTGGTGCTCCTCAATCAAGGCACAACAGTTCAGCAAAAAACCACATCCGAATCAAACGGATCTTACCGCTTTCCTCTCGTTCCTCCGGGTGTGTACACGGTCACGATTAAATCGGCCGGCTTTACCGAGCGCGAAGTGAAAGACATCAAGGTTGATGCCAGCACTACGGTTCCGGTGAATGTCACACTGTCGATCAAAACCGCGACCACCAACGTGGAAGTGACAGAAGCTGTGGCCTTAGTGCAAACGGCGAACTCCGATCTTTCTACTACGGTCGACACCAAAACCATCGAAGGTATCCCTCTGTTGACGCGCAATGTGTTTGACTTGGCTTTCGCCGCGCCTGGCGTGACCCAAGGCATGAACCTGCAGGCAGCCTCCGGTGGCGCTCGTGAATCGGGCACCACCTACATGCTAAACGGCGCCGATAACAACGACAACTTTGCCGAAGGCAGCCACAACATCACGCCCCCTCTGGAATCCGTCGCCGAATTCACCATGCTCACCAATAACATGAGCGCGGAATACGGTCATGCTGCCGGCGCGTTAGTTAGCGCGATCCAAAAGTCGGGTACCAACAAGTTCCATGGAGCGTTGTATGAATTCAATCGCAACACCGATTTCAACGCGGCCGACTTCTTCTCAAATCGCGCTGGTGAAACGGCCAAGCCGGAATACATTCGTAACCAATTCGGTGGCGAGGTAGACGGACCCATTATCAAGAACAAAACGTTCTTCGCGTTCGCCTATGATCGCGTCGATATTCATCAGGGCAGCACATTGGTTGTTCAAGTTCCGACCACGAGCGAACTGACTGCCATGCAACTTGGCGCTGGACCCCTTGCGAAGGCCATTTTGGCGCAGTACAAGCCGCTTACTTCCAATGCGCTCTGTCCGGCAGAAGCGCAAAACGCTCCCGATGCCGTGGGCCATATCGGTTGCATTGTGGAAGCCGATCCCCAGCTTACGATGCAAAATTCATACACAGGCAGAGTTGAACATAATTTCAACGAAAAAAATCGCCTGTCGTTCACCGCTAATTTTCAGTGGTACAACTATAGCGACAAATTTGGCGGCGGTTACGCCACGGGTGCGCAGAATATTCCATCTGTCGATGCCGAGCATTACCATAATCTTTCTTTGATCGACACGCATGTGTTTAGCCCTTCGATCGTGAACGAATTGACCATTGCGCACAACCGCCACTACTCCAAGACCGTCGAAGGAAATGGCACGAGTACTGGACCAGAAATCATCATCGATGGCGCCAACTACGACGGCTTAGGTTTTGGTTACGGCCAGGGTGAGGGCGGCTTAGTCGAAGGTTTCGTGCAAGACCGCTGGCAGCTTCAAGACAACTTAGCCTGGACGAAAGGCAAGCACTCCATGAAGTTCGGCGGCGGCGGACAATACGCCATCCTCTATCGCAACTGGGATTTGGGTAGCCCGGGTTATTACGAATTTGCCAACACGGTTGGTCCAACGCCGCAGTCCGATGGCGTGCTTGCCTCAAACGGCACTATTTATAGTGCAACCGGTGCCGGACAATTGGCGATCGGCAATAACAGCAACTTCCAGAACGATTACCCCTACTATTCTGAATTGTCGGTTAATCCCTCGACCGGTACCACGGCTAACGCTTACCGCCACTACATCATGAAGGATCTGAACTTCTTCTTCAATGATAGTTGGAAAGTG
>PMQB01000313.1:2390-19327 GCA_003169195.1 Bryobacterales bacterium | reverse complement strand
CTCTTGTCTCTGGATTTCCCTCACAACCGGGCGTTCCTAATCCACTCGCCGGCCGTCCCTACGTTCTGCTGCGCGATAGTTACAGCGACGGACTCAGCAAAGCAGGTATCTCCGTTCCGCCGGGAATGTCGCCTTATAAGTACGTGGGCACCGTCTGTACTGCCAGGACACCCGAGTGTCAGAAGGTATTGGACGCTGTCAACGCCAATGCCATTTCCGCCGCCCGCGCTGACGCCAATGGAACAGCCACCCTGCCTGGCGTGCCGCCCGGAACCTATTACCTGATGATCTCCGCTCGCTACAATAACCAGTCCCTCATCTGGGGGCAATCTGTTCAACTGAAGCCCGGCCCAAACTCTCTAAAGTTAGATCAGACCAACGCCACTCCCATCAATTGACGGAGAGTTCTTCTGTCAGAACAGATCTCTTCCACGATGTCTCCGCGCGCTCTCTGCAAGTGCCAAAACAAGCGTTGGTAGGAAGAGCGAAGGCTACGGTACCTCGGTGATCGTCCATGTACCATACACTGCTATTTCTTCATTCGTGAGTACCGGGAGAGTCTGACCCGTTCCTGCTCCAATGTCATCCCCACAGTTGTTGCAACCAGGGTTATTAAAGAATGTGACGAATTCCATAGCGGCCGTGTCGCTAAAGTAAGGCGGGTTGCCCGCATTACCGGAGTAACCGATTGACCATTCCGAGCTTGATGCCGACAACCCATGGCAGAGAGGAATGCTTCCGTTCATGAGGTCGAAGGCAAGGGTCGATGGATTGTTGCAGCCATCGTCCACAGCCAGCAACGGGGCAGTAAAGTGGAACACTACATCGTCCACGCTGTCGTCCCAGTTCACCTCGAAATTATTAAGACCCGAGATCGGATCATACATAAATGATCCAGCTATCGGAAATGGCGATATCGGTGATCCATCGTAGGAGGTCGCCACAGTCGTGAAGTTGATACTGTAACTCACTTCCGCGCATGACGGCAGCGAGACGGCCGCACCGATCAAAAACAAAAAGAATAAGCGCTCTTTCATGACCCATCTAACTCCTTGCGCAACTCAGTATATCCTCCGAAGTTTGTAGCTCCAGTGAAGAAGGCCTCCGCCCTCAAACTACGCTAGAATCAGTGGGCCGATGCTTCTCGAACCGCCATCGCAGCACCTTTTCTGGCAACCTAAGCCAGTAGTCGGCATCCCAGACAGTTTGCCGGAAGCGGTATCCGACCTATTTGATTGCTGTCTGGCGGACCCCCGCACTGGCGAATACCAAAGCCTCGAATTAAAAAACTATGTTGGGCCTGGCACTACCATCACTCGCCATGGATCGTATTTCCCGGCCGGATTCGCCGTCTGTTGGGATGGCTTGGCCCACCCAGTGGCGCGCCCGGGAACGAAAGTGGATTTGGGCGCCCACGTTTCTACCGCGTCGGAAACATCGTGGGTCTCCGTCTGTGATACGCCCACCCTCAAACCTTCTCTGGTGATCGCAATCCTCCTTTTGTTGCGGCTCGATGAACAACAGCCGGCGCGCCACTTGTTTTCTAAATTCCCTGTAGAGAGCAGACGTGCTATCGAATCCAAACCACAGCCATACGGCAACTGCTTTTGGTTCGAATCAGCCGCCAACGATTGCTTCCGCACTGCTTATAATCAGGCCGTCGCGGCTCATGCCTGTGCCGACGATTCCTTCACCATGAATAGATGCGAGTTCTTACTCCGCGCGCTGCCCAAGTTGCGAGCCAAAGAGGCCAAGTTACCCCGCGCGCTCCCTCGTATCCGCATTCAGAACCCAACCGATCTGCTCGCCGATGCCCGTCGGCGTTTGCACCAGCCGCCGCGCTTGCCGCTCCATCCCAACGCTCTGCTCAGCATCACGCCAGCCGCTCGCATGGCGGAATTGATCGCCAGGCTCGAAGACATCTCCGAAGAGCCCATCAACTCCGGAATCAGGGCGTCGCCCATCTACCAAACGCTTGTCCACGAGGGCGCCGCAGCCATTGATCCGCTGCTGCAAGCAGTCGAACACGACGACCGTTTAACACGCTCCTATTCGCTGCCTAGGAGTGTCCACGAGCTTCATCCCGTTTCGGTCAGTGAAGCCGCCCAGGAAATTCTATGGAACTGCGGCGTGAGCAGCAACCTGCTAAGCAACGCAACCGCCAGAAGATCTGCGCGCATCCATAACAAGTCGATCGCCGAACGCGCCCTTGATCTGTTGGCGGCCGACGATTCGAATGAGTTCCACTGGCTTGCAGGCGTCCAAACCCTATTCTCGCCGAACGATAACTTCCCCGGACTTCGCGTCGACCTGCTGCGCGACAGGACCAGTCCTTCCGTTTCGCAACTGCTTGCCAAGCGGGCTGCTGCATTCACCGAGTCGTTTTGGGCAAACGCCTTCGCGTTGCTGCTCTTTCAGTGCGACCCACCTGCGTCCATCAAGACTCTCCGAGAGCAGCTAAAGGTCTCAGGGAATCGCGGTTACCTCTATGGCTTTATCGTCGCCGCCCTCGCGCAAGTAGGCGAGACGAGTGCCCTGCATGACTGGGCTGCTGAACTTCAACCAGATCACGCAATCTTACTCCACCATCTCGTACCCATTTGGACAACGCCCGAGAGCGACACCCTCAGTCGAGTGACACGCAACCTCTTCCTGGATGCCAACGCCCCCCTGTCGCCGGCTGGTATGCTCGCGGCCGGAAAATCTCCTCATGTTTATCTCCCGTCTCCCCTGCTCATCTCTCCCACTTTCCGTGAGAGCGTCTTACACGCCCTTGCCTGCACCGAAGTGATCGGTACCTTCGAGCGCTGGCAAGATGGCCACTTCCATGCGAAGACTCCGTTCTTGAACATAACCCGAAAAGGCGAACTGCAAAACGGACTGATCCATATGCCCGAAGGCTCACGCGGGTGATTGGAGGTGTGCCCAGTCCCAAGCTGCATTTGCAAATACGCCAGCCCGGTCTCCAGCAGATTCGCATCGCAGATTGGACTGCCTTTGAGTTAAAGCAGATTCCCGGCTTTCCCGACTTTGATCTTGAATTGGAAGTACACGAAAGAGACAGATCCATTACGGCCATCGCCGATTTCCTTCGTATTCACGCCGCTGATCTACGCCCGCCCTCCCTGACATCCATTCTGCTGACGCAGATCAAGCAGCGCGATCGGAAGGCCCCCTTAAACGAAGGCTGGTTCGACCTGAAAGTGATCGTCACAACAGAAACTCTGTAAATTGCTCAGCTAGCACCTTGGTCAGACTGATTTCCTGCCTCGTCAATAGGTCTAACCATACTTGTCACTCTGCCACCCCTAACGCTAAGCTAGAGCGAAAAGCCTCCCAGTCATCCAGACAAGAGGTCCTGCGCACCCAGCGTTTGAGACAAGGCAAATTCAAAATATGGCGTCTACCCAACCAACCCCGGCCTCCCTGCCGCTGTTCCCAACCAACCACCCGCATCGTCTAAGTGAACTAGACCTGGATCCACGCTACGGCTATTTCTTTGGCATCGGCTATCTCCTTGCAATCGCGCATCGTGACGGCATTGCCAACCGAAATTTGCAGGCAAGTAAGCTCTCTCCACAACCCGGAACAGGTCTCTTCTATCTCTTAAGTTGGCAGAAAGAGGAGGTCAAACTGTCTCCTCAATCCATGGCGGGCGATTTCCTAAAACCGTTTGCCACGTTCGACGCACCGGGATTTCAGGCGGTTTTAGCCGGCTATGTGCAGTCGGCCTACATTCAATTGGAGCCGCTCTACCCCGGCTACGTTCGCGAGTTTCTCGCAGTCATTGGCGGCACGCCCGAGCGAGTGCCCGCTCCTGCTCCGCCGCTCCTCGACCTCGCGGCCCAACTCCAAAACCTGAATCGCAAACTTGTCTTAAAAGACGGTCATCTTTCCCTTGAGATCACTGGCACCGCTCCTCCAAAAGTCGACGCAGAATTCCAGCCGCCGGCAATCCTGTCCACTCTCATTGCGTTAACGCTCAGCGGAATCGACGTCGCCGCCACCATAGATCTCAATACCTCCCCTGCCTTAAGCAAAGTCGGCGAGTCACTGGGGAAAATCCTGAATGTCGTCCGCGACAAGCATAAAGCAGAACGCGTGCAAAGCTCGCAGGTCCTTGGCGTCTTTCTAGGTCTCACAACTGAAAAGGTGATCGCCCCTGTCATCAGTGACCAGGTAGCAGATTGCTTGGACAGCTTGGCCCGCTTTTGTGACGAGGCAACTGCGGAGACGAGCGAGCATACACGCCTCTCGGTCAACTTTGCTCAAACGTCCGTCATGATCCGCGGAGCCGGTGTGACCACTCCGGCTGACTCGGAGGTGCGCTGCTTAACCATCATGGCTCGCCATGCTCGACTCGCCTGGTTTCCTAAAATGCTTTCACCCCTTTCCGATCCCAGCCTGACTCTCACCGAACTTGCTTATGCCAACACGCGATCCGGCGTATTTGTCAAAGGATACGAGGGCTCGAGCCAGAGCAGCCAAAACCATCTTTGGTCCCTCTTGTTTAAATCGCTGGCCCTGAGCCGCCAAAGCATCGTGGAAATTCAGCAAATGCCGGTCATCACAGAACAACACGAAACCACCGCTGGCGTTTTCGCTCTCTCGTTCTCCCAGCGTTTGACAAGCGCCCTCCTGAAATTGTTGGCTCCTCAACCCATCCAGATCATCGGAGGTGGCGAGTTACAACACCAATCTAAGGATCTTGCCGTTGAGTTCGCTTGGGTGTCTAAGCTTATGCCTGCTCTGGTCAACGCTGGAGGTCAATCTAACCCGCGGGCATGCTTTCGTGCGGCCAAGGCGGCGCCTTACCCAAACCCGGGTGCTTTTACAAGTGGGCTTTTCCGGTACTGGCGATAACACGACACGAGCTTCCAAAACTCGCGCTACCATCAATGTTTGACAGTAAGGCTCCTGCAACCGCCACCGGTGGCAGTCCCGAACACAAAGGAAGCCCACTATGAACAACCGCTTGGCGTTCGAAATAGTATGTCCGCACAACCATAACCAGACTGTTAAATTCACACAGGACGAATTCGAAGCGGCGTTGAAGGCCAATGCGTTGCTGTTCCACTGTAATACTTGCAACACGAAATGGCCCGCAACCAGTGACGAAATTGCCAAGTTTCGAAAGCAGTTCGCCGCCCACTCCAAGTAACTCCACCGGCAAAAGGCCGCGCCAATTCTGTGGTATCCTCCTGTACCATGCCGCGGTCTTTCGTTCCCGTTCTCTGTGCAGCCGCCACGCTGCTCGCCCAACAAGCCAAACTCGCACCCCCCTCTCCAGCCGATTATGGCCAGTGGGAACAGTTTATTTCGTACGGTCCCGTTAACACGTTTTCGCCCGATGGCAAATGGCTCGCCTATGGCATCAACCGCGCCAACGGCAATAACGAAATGCGCGTCGTCAATCTTTCCACCGGCGCAACCGTAACAACACTGCCCTTCGGCGAAGACCCCGCATTTTCGGAAGACTCCCATTTTTTCGCTTACAGCATCGGCCTGTCTGAGTCGCAAACTGAAAAACTCCGCAAAGACAAGAAACCCGTCCAAAAGAAACTCGGCCTTTTGAACCTGTCGTCTGCTCAAGAAACGGTGATCCCCGCCATCGAATCCTTCGCCTTCAGTCCCAATGGCCAGTTCCTCGCCATGCGTCAATACGCGCCCGAAAAGAAAGATGCGCCTGCCACGCCACCATCCCCCGTCGAGGACGAACCACCGCCCACCGGCGCCACCCTTATCGTTCGGCAACTCGCCAATGCGCGTGATTTCACCTTTGGCAATGTCTCCGCCTTCGCTTGGCAACACTGGCGCACCCAGGGTCATTTGCTTGCCATGATCATCAACACCGCCGCTACCGAGCAAACTGGCAACAGCGTCCAACTCTTCGACGAGCCCGCCGGCACGCTCCGCGTCTTAGACTCCGCCTCCGCTTCCTACAGCGGCCTGGCTTGGCGCAAAGACAGCAACGATCTCGCCTTTCTCTGCTCCAAAACCGACGACAAACACCAAGGCGCTACAAACATCGCCATCGCTTTCACTCATCTCGCGGAGCCCTCCGAAGCCGCTCATCGCTTCGATCCAACCACCGCCGGCGCGCCGTTCCCCGCTGGTGTTCGAGTCGCTTCCTCCCACACACCTACCTGGTCCGACGACGCCCAAACCATCTTCCTCGGCCTCAACGATTGGCGTGACAAACCTCCCGCCAAAGAGAAAGACGCCGTAAAGGAGAAAGACAAAGAGGAAGACGAACCAGCCGCCGTCAGCGTCTGGCACTGGCGCGACACCGAAGTGATGCCGCACCAGAAACTCAGTGCTCGTCGCAATTCCGACCGCACCATGCTCGCCGCCTGGCATCTCGATTCCGGCGCCTTCACCCAACTCGGCCATAGCCTGCTCGATGAGTCCGTCTCTCCCCTCCGCCATCAATCCCTCGCCTGGGCAGCCGACTGGAAACAGTACGCTCTCGAACGCTCCATTGGCCGCCCCGCCGCCGACATTTATTTGATCGATACGGCCACCGGCACCCGCACGAAGGTTCACGATCGCCTCATCGAAGATCGCCAACTGGAAGCGAGCCCTAACGGCAGTTATCTCCTCTACCTGCAAGACAATCAATATTGGACCGTCAACACCGCCACGCACGCCGCGGTCAACATTACCTCCAAAATCAAAACATCCTTCGTGGATCGCGAATCCGATTTCACCTCGCAAATCACGCCCCCCCTTTGGCCTGGCCGGCTGGACCAAAGACGAGGCAGCCGTTATTCTCTACGACAAGTTCGATCTATGGAAAGTCGCTCCCGATGGCAGCCAAGCCGTGCGCCTCACCGATGGCGCCGAACACGAAATCCGCCATCGCTATCTCCGCCTCGATCCGGAGGAGGAATTCATCGATCTTAGTAAGCCCCTCTACCTCAGTCTCTTCGGCATTTGGAGCAAGCAGTCCGGCTACGCCCGGATCGACCCCGGCGCCGGGCAAGACATTCACCTCATCTGTGCCGATAAGAACATCACCCACCTCACCAAAGCCCGCCATGCCGACGTCGTTTCTTTCACCACCGAGTCATTCGAGGAATCTCCGAAACTCATGCTGGTATCCACCCCCGATTGGAAAGACGCCAAGACACTCGCGGTCACTAACGAGTTCCAAGGAAAATACGCCTGGAGCCACTCCGAATTAATCGAATACAAAGACACAAAAGGAGAGCGACTGCAGGGTGCTCTCTACTACCCGGCCGGCTTCGAACCAGGACACAAATATCCGATGGTCGTCTACATGTACGAGAAGCTGTCGGACTCTCTCCACCGCTACAGCCCACTCTCAGAACGCAGTTACTATGACCCTACCGCGTTCACCAGCCATGGCTACTTCCTACTCGAGCCTGACATCCGCTTCCGCCCGCGCGAACCCGGTGTCTCCGTCGCCGAGTGTGTCACGACCGCTGTGAATAAGGTGCTCCAAAACACCTCCATCGATCCCCACAAAATCGGCATCATCGGCCATTCCTGGGGCGGCTTCGATTCCGTCTATCTCGCCACCCACACCCATATCTTCGCCGCTGCCGTTGCCGGGGCACCGATTACCGACCTGGTGAGTAACTACGGCAATCATCACTGGAGTTCCGGCATCGCCGAAACCGACCACATTGAAACCGGCCAACAGCGGATGCAAGTTCCTCTATGGGAGGATCTCCCGGCCTACATTCGTAACTCCGCTGTCTTCAACGTGCAAAACATGACCACCCCACTCATGATAGAAGTGGGCAATAGCGACGGCACCGTCTTTTTCCATCAAGGGGTCGAGCTTTATAACATCGCGCGCCGCGCCCGCAAAGAGGTGGTGCTGCTCGAATATCAAGGCGAAGACCAAGGCCTCCGCAAAAAGGCCGACCAAATCGATTACCAGCGCCGCATCTTCGCCTGGTTCGGTCACTATCTAAAAGGCGAACCCGCCTCCGCTTGGATCACCGGCGGCCAAACCTATCTCGATCGCGAACGCGAAGTCGCCGCCGCAAAATGACGCCTCCCATTTCTCCGGCAAACTGGTGAGGTGCACTCCGGTGTCCCCAACGTAGAACGCGCCACCGTCCGAATCCCCACTCCGTGGACACCGGTGCATGTACCACTTTGCGCTCTCCACCGAAAGCCTCGCTAGCTAGCGTCGCGTTTTTCATCCCCTTCCTGGGGCGGGCGTGTCTGTTTACCCATTTTGGTGGTCACAGCAGACTTTCAAGAAATATTTTCGCCCATATTCTTCAACCACTTCCGCATTTTTCCCCGTAATCCAGAACCGCGCAAGTTACTCTGTGACGTGGACCAACGAGAAAACACCAACCAAATCCGACTGTAACCCTGCCAGCAAGCGGGCCACGCTCAATCCGGCTGTTTCCGCTTCAGCCTGCATGCTTCGGGTAGATGTCGAACCAGGTCACGCGACTCAACGAGAACGCGGCCAACCTCCACCACGCCATGCTCTCTGCGGCGATACAGTAAAAGTGTCGCGGCTCCTTGACTCTTTCACCGCTGACTCTCGCGCGGCTGAGCGATATGTGATAGGTGCGCACACCACCCGCCATGATGTCAGGCCGCTCCCGCGATCCGGGCCGTTGGGAATCCGCTTCAATGTCAAGCAGGGCTTGCCGAATCAGCGCGCGATACCGCAAAGATGCATACAAACCGAATTCCTGAAAACTCCGTTTCAGAATGGCCGCTATGTCTCGTCGTGCTGGGCCGCTCGGGCGCAGGGTCAAGCGTTCCTGTTAGGCACGTTTGCGGCGGCGTGGGGCGAGTTCGGACGACACTTCTTCTTGAATTTCGTCGAGCAAGGCGTCCAACTCTTGCGTAGAGCGCAAGGCCACAGCGTCCCCGCGATCGGCCGCGTCAAAGCCTTCCTTCGCAGCCCCGCGCAACCACCGCAACTTAGCCTTGTTTTCCAATTCGCGCTGTTCCAACAACCGCAAGCCTTCGCGGACCACTTCGCTCGCATTACCGAATCGCCCGGAGGAAATGCCACTTTCAATGAAGCGATCAAAGTGCTCAGTTAGATTGACGTTGCGTGTAGGCATGTTTGATTCTTGCTTCAGTTTGCCAAGATTGGCAATATTTGCCAATCCACGGCTTTGGACTTCAGTCAGACTTCAGTCGGGCGCGGAACTTTAGGTCCGCCTGCAGTCCCGTCGTCAGCAGTGCTGCTATACCTGAATCGTCGCAATATCCACCGTCGTATGATGCCCCTCCACCACCACAATTCCGCTATCCGTCACGTGATACTTCTTCCTCTCCTCATCCAAGTTGTACCCAATCTCAGTACCCGGCGGCACCTTCACGTTCTTATCCAAAATCGCCCGCTTCACTTTCGCTCGCCGTCCAATATCGCAGTTATCGAAAATAACCGAGTCTTCCACGCTCGCCCCCGTGTGAACGCGCACCCCGCGTCCCAACACCGAGCCGCTTACCTTGCCGCCCGACACAATCGAACTACCCGCAATAATCGTGTCAATAGCCATGCCCCGCCGTCCTTCTTCGTCGAACACAAACTTCGCCGGCGCATCAAAGTAACCCGCCGTCCGCAGCGGCCACTGTCTGTTATAAAGGTTCAACTCCGGCGACACCGCGCGCAGATCCATACTGGCTTCGTAGTAAGCATCCAGCGTCCCCACATCGCGCCAATACTGCGGCGAACCAATCGGATCGCCCGGAATAATATTCGTCTGGAAATCGTACGCGTACATGTCAGCGCGGCCAATCAAACTCGGCAAAATGTCTTTGCCAAAATCGTGCGAGCTATCTTCCTTCGCCCCATCGGCCATCAATTCACGCAGTAGCACATCAGTCGAAAAAACATAGTTGCCCATCGAGGCATGCACCCGCGTCGGGTCTCCCGGCATCGTCGGCGCATCCGCTCTCTTTTCGTGAAAGCCAATAATGCTTCCATCGTCCGTTGTTTCAATCACGCCGAATTCCGACGCCAGTTCTTTCTGCACCGGAATCGCCGCAATCGTCACACCTGCGCGCTTCTCTACGTGATACTCAATCATTTGCCGGATATTCATGCGATAGATATGGTCCGCGCCAAAAATCACCACCACATGCGGATCGGCCTGCTGAATCAGATTGATGTTCTGATGAATCGCATCCGCTGTGCCGCGATACCAGTCCTCCTGCGCCGACCGCATCTGCGCCGGTACCGGGATGATGAAGTTGTTCTTCAACAACCCGCTGACCTCCCAGCCTTCTCGCAAATGCTGCAAAAGCGACTGGCTCTTAAACTGCGTCAACACGTAAATGGAAAAAATTCCAGAGTTGATCAGATTGCTCAGTACAAAATCAATAATGCGGTAGCGTCCGCCGAATGGTACGGCCGGTTTCGCGCGTTCCTTAGTAAGGGGGTAAAGTCGTGTCCCTTTTCCGCCTGCTAGAACAAATGCCAGAACTCGAAGTTGCATGCAGCCCTCCGTGGACCAAAAGAATTGTATACCGCAACGGAATTAAGACGTCGAAAGTGGCCGATTTAAGACGCGTGAGTCCAATCCAGAGCCAGTTGCACAAAAGAACGCACCGCCACACCCGACGGTCCTTTGGAGAGCCACGCTTTCCCATCGTCCAGCCAGGCAGTGGCCGCGATGTCCAAATGAATCCACGGTGTAGGATCGGCAAATTCACGCAAGAACCAAGCCGCTGTGATCGATCCGCCGTGCCGTCCTCCAATGTTCGGCAAATCGGCAAACGCCGATTTCAAATACTCTTTGTACTCTTCATCCATCGGCAGTTGCCATGTCTTCTCACCAGCCGCCCGCGCGGCCGCCATGAACTTCGCCAGAAAGCTTTCGTTATTCGTGAACGCGCCAATGTTGTAATGACCCAGCGCAATCCCGATCGCTCCCGTCAACGTGGCCGCATCCACCATATGCGTCGCGCCATTGCGGTTGGCGTATGTAAGCGCGTCCGCCAAAATCAATCGTCCTTCTGCGTCTGTGTTCAGAACCTCAATCGTCTTGCCGGAAAGCGCCGTCACAATATCGCCCGGCCTCTGCGCATTCCCGTTGATCATGTTTTCAACAGTCGCAATGTATCCGGTCACCGGAATCACCGGCTTCAGTTGCGCAATCGCCCGCATCGCTCCAATCACCGCCGCCGACCCGGCCATGTCGTACTTCATCTTCTCCATGCCGTCGGCGGGCTTGATCGAAAGACCGCCTGTATCAAAGGTGACGCCTTTGCCAACCAAAGCCAAGTGATCGCTGCCCGTCGCTCGTGCCGGCTTATATTTAAGAACGATAAAAAACGGCGGATTGCTGCTCCCCTGCGCCACGCCCAGAAGTGCACCCATGCCCAGTTTCGTCATGGCTTCTGTATCCAGGACTTCACACTCCAACCCGTAGGAGGAGGCCATGCTGCGAGCCGCCGCTACTAAGTCCGCCGGCACCAGTTTGTTGGCCGGTTCATTCACTAAGTCGCGCGTCAGGTTTTGCGCCTCGCCCACAATCCGCCCTTGGTCCAGCGCGCTTTCCAACTCCGGCGTCCCCCCGCCGTTCAAACTCAGCGCGAACGTGTCAATGCGCTTATCGTTCTTCTTAGGATCGGACTTATATTTGTCCGCTTCCCAACTGCCAAGAATCGCGCCCTCGGCCACAGCCGCAACCATCGCCTCGTCCGCACCGCTCAAAAACAACGCAATGCTATGGACACCCTTCGTTTTCAACGTGCGCACCAGCGCGCCAGCCACACGCCGCGCTTCTACTGTCCGGAATGTCGCGCGCTTCCCGCCGCCGATCACCACCAGCCGCTTCGCCGCAACCCCTTGTGGCCGGTGCAGCACCGCCGTCTCATACAGCTTTCCGCTGAACTCGCCCGACGTGAGAATCTCCTGCAGCCATCCGTTCTGCGCCGCCAGCAGCGCCGGCGGATTTTCATCCGCCTCAAAACAAATCAGCGCCAGCGCATCCACACTCAGTCGCTCAACCGGCGTCGTCTCAATCTTAATTTGCATTCCTACTCTTTCAAGTTCCATCATTTGGTGGGGCGGCGCCATGCGCTCACCGTCTAGCCCGTCTCACCATCTCCGCTTTCGCATCGGCCTGCATCTCCTTGGCCTTCGTCGCTTCCCGTTTATCGTGAAACTTCTTGCCCTTCCCAACGGCAATCTCTACTTTAATCTTTCCCGCCTTCAAATAAAGCTTGGTTGGGACGATGGTTAACCCCTTCTCCCGGGTCTCCACCCTGAGCTTTTCAATCTCTGAGCGATGTAGCAAGAGTTTGCGCTTGCGCACCGGCACATGGTTCTGCATATTGCCATGGGAATATTCGCTGATGTGAGCGTTCATAAGCCAAGCCTCGTTGTCGTTCACTTCCGCATAGCTCTCTTTGAGCTGGATTTTGCCCGTTTTCGCGGCCTTTACCTCGGTTCCCGTGAGCACGAGTCCTGCCTCATAACGGTCCGATAGATGGTAATCGTGGCCGGCGGAACGGTTGTCGCTTAGTATTTTAATTGCTGGTTGGTCGGCCAAGGGTTTTTCGCCTTTATTTCCAGTTTCTCCTAATCCTTTGGCAGAAGGTACACGAGAAGTAAGGTAGATGCGTCAAAGCTTATGAAAACAGTGCAGGTTAATCCGCTCCGGCTGGGGTTATCCTATAAACAGTCAATCGGAGGAATAGGGTATAGTACTGAAACCGGGCACTCCAACCATAGGGGATTGCCTCCGGGGTGTCAACTAGCTTAGCCTGAGAACTAACCGTGAAAATTCTTAATTCATGGCGGCACATCGCCGCGATCCTTTGTGCGGTTGCTTTAATCACCCCGCCAGTGGATGCTCGCACCCGAAAGGGTGACAAATTATTAAAAGATGGCCAGAAGGCTGAGGCCGCGCAAGACTACGATGGTGCCCTCACTTTATATGAGCAGGCGCTTGAGGAAGATTCGCGTGAACCCGCCTATCTGCTCGCTGTCCAGCGCGTCCGCAGTAAGGCTGCCGAGCAGCACATCGCCGAAGGCCGCAAACTGCTTCAGCAGCAGAAAATTGACGCGGCTCTGGTCCAATTCCAGAAAGCTCTTATGTCCGATCCCTCTTCCCCAGTTGCGCTGCAAATGATTTTGCAGGCGAATGAGATGGTGAAGGAAAAAGCCAGAGCGCCGGAAGGCGCCGTGATTTTGACCCCCGCCGAACGCCAGCAGCACGAAGTCGAACTGCGCATTAATTCGTTGGAAGGGCCGCCTGTTCTCAAGCCCCTCAATAATCAAATGAACAGTTTGAAGTTTAATAACCAAACTTCGCGGGTCATCTATGAAAGCATTTGTAAAACGGCCGGCATCAACGTTTTGTTTGATCCCGCGGGCATTGATACGTTAGGCAGCACTACTCGGAATTTTAATCTTGAATTGAACAATGCAACGCTCGAAGAAGCTCTGCAATACGTCGCCTTGTTGACCCATACCTTCTGGAAGCCCATCAGCCGCAACGCGATTTTTGTCACCCAGGAAAGCGAGCCGAAGCGCCAGGAATATCAAGATGAAGTGGTCAAAGTCTTTTATATTCAGAACGCCAGCACCGCTAACGAATTCACCGAAATTTTTAACGGCGTTCGTATTGGCGCTAAGCTCAGCACCGGTATCTTCCAGGTAGCCAGTCAGAACGCCATCATCGCGCGCGGCAGCACCGACACCATGGCTCTCGTTGAAAAATTGGTCCATGATCTCGATCGCCCCAAGGCCGAAGTATTAATAGACGTTAAGGTTTGGGAGGTCTCAAAATCGAAGGTCTTGAATCTCGGTGCCGCCCTTTCCGGTACAAATCTTCTGACTTTGAGCCCTGGAAGTACCAGTACCTCCAACTCGGGCGGTACAACCACCACAACAACAACCGGCACTTCCATCAATGCGGCACAGCTAGGCCATCTCTCCATCAATCAGTTCTCGGTTGCTCTGCCCGGTGCCGTCGCTCAGGCGCTCTTAAACGATTCCAATACTCACCTCCTGCAGAATCCCCAAGTCCGCGTCACCGATGGCGGCAAGGGCACGTTAAAGATCGGTAGCAAGATTCCCTATGTGTCCGGCTCCCTCAACTCCGCCGTCGCCACCCCGGGATCCATTCCATACGCCACCACCCAATTCCAGCAGATCGACGTCGGCGTCAATATTGACGTCCAACCCCACGTTAACGGCCCGAACGACGTCAGTATGCATATAAAGGTCGAAATTTCCAGCGTGACTGGCACCAATACAATTGCTGGCGTCGCTCAACCGATTATCGGCCAGAAGGTCAACGAAGCAGACGTGCGGATGCGCGATGGAGAATATAGCCTCTTAGGTGGTCTCTCGAGTGACAGCGATACCCAATCGGTCTCGGGCCTTCCCGGCGTCTCCAACATACCTGTCTTGGGCTATTTGTTTGGAACCCGTACCAAAGATCGCGAGAAAGATGACATCCTTATCGCTCTCGTTCCCCACATCATCCGCGCCCAGGCAGTGGATGAACAGTTGGCAGAGGGCGTTTTGGCTGGTACCGAAAGAATGGTTCGTGTTGAACGCAGACAGCCCGCGGCGGCTCCCATGAGCGTCGCGCCCACGACTCCCAACCCCGGTACCCGGACCACTCCTCAGTTGCCTCCCCCCGGTGGCACATCTGAGATGATGTTGCCGCCCACCAACAATCCCAAGATGGTGATCTCCGGAGCCATGAACCAACCGTCCTCTCCCTCTGTCGTGGACGCTAGAGCCCTCGATGCTAAGGGAATGTCCCGCGCCATGCGGCAGCCCGCGCCTGTGCAGCAGCC
Source organism: Bryobacterales bacterium (assembly GCA_003169195.1). GTDB lineage: Bacteria > Acidobacteriota > Terriglobia > Bryobacterales > Bryobacteraceae > Bog-105. The sequence goes on along the minus strand of PMQB01000313.1, from coordinate 4,552 downwards.
GCAGACCGTGGCGAGCCAAGCCCCCGCGCCACAGACTCCGCCCGGTACCGACGTCACTCCTTTAACCGGCATGCAGCAGATGGGTCTTGCCCCCGATCCGACTCCGACCGCAACGCCCGATACCAACGATAGTTCTTCGAACGCTGCGAGCCCGGCCACTGGCCAAGACAATCCTACGCCGCAGCTCACCGTGGCGGAAGGCCCTGATACCTCAGGTGTCACGGCAGTCCTCCCAGAACCAGTCCAGGCTGTGCCCGAATCCAACCCGGCGCCCGTGTCGGTAACGCCTCTACCCGCTGGCTTGCCGGAGCAATTCAGGCCTGCTCCCGAACCGGCCCCCGCACCGGCGAGTACAAACCCTGACAACGCTTCCTACGCTGCCATCAGCAGTCCGGAGACCAAGCCTGCTGCTAAGAAAGCATCGGTCCAGACTCCGCCCAGGACCCAGGTGGTTGCCAAAGCCAAACCCACCAATGCCAATGTGGTCAAAGTACAGTTAGCCAGCGGCACCAGTTCCTCAGCTGCCACTCCAGGCGCGCATCTGGCTAAGCCAGCAGCAACAACACCCGCCGCCGTGGCGCCCAAACAAAGCGCCCCCGTTCAACTTTTGGAAGGTCATCTGACTCAGGAGCCGGATTCGTCCTCAACTGCCCCGGCCAACCCGAAGCAGAAGTAAGTCAGTATTATGAGGTGCCGTCGGGATGTTTCGTTCTAAAGCAGACAGTGCTCTCAGACGACGGCGTCGCACCCAGTCCGGATTGACACTAGTAGAACTGATCGTGGCATTCAGCATCCTTCTGGTGCTCACCACCATGGCCGTTCCCCTAGCCCGTTATCAGGTCCGTCGCCAGCGCGAAAAAGATCTGCTGGTCGACCTCCGCGAAATGCGTCATGCGATCGATAAGTATAAAGATCTCTGTGACCAGGGCAAGATTCCGGCCGGCGATCCCGATGCGTTCTGCTATCCCACCAAGCTTGAAACTTTGGTGGAAGGCGTAAAGATGACAAGCACTCTGAGCGGTAACGGCCAGAGCAACAAGATGAAGTTACTGCGAAGCATCCCGAAAGATCCGTTCACCGGAGAAACCGATTGGGGCAAGCGCAGCATGCAAGATGACCCAACCTCGAACTCTTGGGGTGGGCAGAATGTCTTTAATGTGTATACGAAAAGCATGGATAAGGCCAGCGACGGGACACCTTATTCAGAGTGGTGAGTGAGAGGCTAGAGACGGTGGTCAGGATAACAGCTTTTAAGTTCGGTAAAGGCCTACAGCGCGGATTCACGCTGATTGAGTTAATGGTGGTGATGTTCATCATCTCGGTGCTGCTGGCCATTGCAGTTCCCGTGTATCAGAAGTCCATCCTTCGTTCCAAGGAAACGGTCTTACATCACAATCTATTCACCATCCGCCAGATGATCGACGAGTATACGATCGATAAACAAAAGGCACCTGAATCGCTTCAGGAACTGGTGTCCGAAGGCTACTTGCGGCAGATCCCGCAAGACCCGATGACTAACTCCGATCAGACTTGGCGAACCGTCATGGAAGAGACGCCAGTGGCTGGCTCTTCCGGTAGTCCCGGCTTGTACGATGTCCACAGCGGCTCCGACAAGAAAGCCTTGGACGGTTCCAATTACGCCGATTGGTAAGACCCATTCCGGGCACTTGCTATCCTGAAAGGAGTTTGTTTCCTTCCTAGTTTGATCCCCGATCGTCTAATGGTAGGACAGCGGCCTTTGGAGCCGTGAATCGTGGTTCGAATCCATGTCGGGGAGCCAGATCTTTTAGATTCCGTTTCGAAAGAGGAACAGCAATGTCATCATCCAGACGCGATTTTCTGAAAGCTGGCCTGGCCGCCACCGCGCTCCCCGCCGTTGCTGCCGCCTCCACAAAGGGCGCAGCTTCCGATTGGGTCACCCTCGGCAAATCGAACGTGAAAGTGACGCGCCTCGCCTTCGGAACCGGTACCCACTCCGGCGCCCAACAGCGCCACCTTGGCCAGGAAGAATTCACGCGTCTCATCCGTTACGCCTACGACAACGGCATCCGCTTCTTTGAAACCGCCGACGCCTACCAGGGCATGCCCGAAATGCTGGCCGTCGCGTTAAAAGGCATTCCCCGCGATTCCTACCGCCTGATGACCAAGTACGATGCCCACCA
>PMQB01000313.1:0-2330 GCA_003169195.1 Bryobacterales bacterium | reverse complement strand
ACTCCGCGACACCGACGACAAAGGCGACGTCGAATTCGTGGTCGATCACATGCAGCGCACTAAAGCCGGTGGCGCGGGAATTATCAGTATGAAACTCGTAGGCGAAGGTCAGTTTAAGACCGCCGATGATCGTCAAGCCGCGTTGAATTACGCCTTCCGCAAGGCCGGCGTCGATTGCGTAACCATCGGCTTCGGCAGTACCACCGAAATCGACGAAGCCATCAAGCGCATTTCTGTCGCGCTCGTTTAGCCCTCGCGAGCCACGCCCGTCGAATCCCGGACCACAAACTCCGGATCAATCAGAATTTCTCGGCTGCCCTGTTCCGCCAGACTTTCGAAAACGCTTTGCCCAATCCGATCGCGCGGAATATGAACCGTCGTCAGCGACGGGTAACAAAACTCCGAAAGTTTGATATTGTCGAACCCTGTAACCGACACGTCTTCCGGCACCCGCAACCCCTGGTCACGCAGTTCCCGTAAAACGCCGATCGCGGTAAAGTCATTCACGCAAAGAATCGCCGACGGCGTAAATCCGGAAGCCAACAACTGCCGCGCCGCCTTCCGCCCACCCTCCGGTCCATCCGCATCCGCTTCCGTCGTCACCTCCAAGTGGGGCGAATAGCGCGCCACCGTTTCGAGAAACGCCTTCTTCCGTTCATCAATTGGCGCCAGCTTCGCGTGATGTCCGATAAAGGCCATGCGCGTATGGCCGAGATTGTGCAGATACTGCACCGTCTTCTCGATCCCCTTGCGGTACTGCACGCGAATGTTGGTAATGTGTTTGCCAGGCGCGCCCACGTCATAAAAAACCACTGGCATGTCGCCATTCGCCAATTCGTCGCGCAGCGCCGGGTCCATCTCCGAAACAATCACCGCCAGCCCAGCTACGCGCCGTCCCATCATCAGCCGGATGCTGGAGACAAGACGTTCCGGTTGATAACTGGTATTCGCCGCCACCACTTCGTATCCGCGCGCCAACGCAGCCGTTTCCAGAGCTTGGAACACATCAAAGAAAAACGGATTCTCCATATTGGAGACAACAATCCCCAGCGTCCGGCTGCGTCCGCCCGCCAACGTGCGCGCATGCAGGTTGGGATGGTAGTTCAACTCCGCGACCGCTTTCATGACCCGCGCGCGGGTAGAACTTTTGACGACGTCCAGGTTGTTTAATACTCGAGAAACCGTGGCCGGCGAGACTCTTGCTCGCTTGGCTACTTCGTCAAGGCTCATGAAGATCTAGCTAAATGGTAGCTCTTGCGCAGCGCCCGCCTCGTGATTGGTCTCCCAATTCCCTTGACCAATTCGCCGCCAGCAGCAAATGCTTAGGCGAACCGCCCGACATGGCAAAAATTTCGCCACCGACATACTCGCTCTTATACTCCGCCACACGCTCTAGCCGGAGGTATTCTTCTTTCGTAATCTTCGTGATGAGCTGCGATGCCATAGCTCCCACCGTCATGGCCGAATTCGAGACCTAACTCTTCAACCCGTCGAACACTTTCTCAATCTCCGCTTTCTCCTCGGCCGTCGGCGGCACAAAAGGCAAACGCGGCGGCCCGCCATAATACCCATTCAAATCCATCGCGTGCTTCAACCCGGGAATGCCAAACTTCCCCGCGATCAATTTCGCGGCCGGCAGAATCCGCCCCTGCCAGTCATTCGCCGCCTCGAACTCGCGCGTCCGAAACGCTTCCCACACCGTCACGCACGCATAAGGTAGCGCGTTCGCAATTGCCAGAATCGCACCCGCCGCACCCAGTTGCATCGCTTCGCCAAAACCCGCGCCCGATCCTGAAAAAACCTGAAATCCTGGCTTCACCGCAGCCACCACCTGCTTCATCCGCTCGTTATCGCCGGAGCTATCCTTCATACCGGCAATGTTCGGATGATGCGACAACTCCGCCACTGTCTCCACCGGCAGCATGTAGCCCGTCACCTGCGGAATGTTGTAAATCAGAACGGGAATCTTCGATTGATCCGCCACCGCGCGGAAGTAAAGCGCCTGTGTGTCAGGTCGGTGCATCTGCGTTCGGTAATAAAACGGCGTAAGCGCCAGCGCATAATGAAAGCCGATCTCAGCCGCGCGATTCGCCACCTTCACTGTTTCAAAAACACTTTCCGCGCCCACTCCGGCAATCAGCGTCTTGCCATCTCCGGCCGCCTGCTTCACCCATTCCATTAACTGGATGCGCTCTTCTACGCTCAGCAGCGGCGTTTCGGCGGTTGAGCCGCACACGGTATAACCGGCCAAGCCGATCTGGTTGAGTTTCTCAACATTGTGCAGAACCTTCGCTTTGTAAATGGCGCCTTGGTGATCAAAACAGGTGGCG
>PMQB01000355.1 GCA_003169195.1 Bryobacterales bacterium | reverse complement strand
CCCGTCTAAATTGCGCTGCCTCTCTACTAACTCGCCCTTCACAAACCCGCTGCTAGTCGACATCCGTAGGGCGGGCATTCCTGCCTGCAAGCCGCCTTTCCAGGCGGCCGGCCGTCACGGATTCACAAGATTCATACAAAGTGCAGTAGTTGTAACCTGTCTCGCCCTCTCCATCGCGGGCGCTCAAACCCTTCCGTCCGAAACCGAGCGCCTCGTTTCTACCGGCAAGCTGTGGATCACTGTCAAATATTTCGACCCTGCGTTAGCCTATCGAAACATCGATTGGGATCAGGCGTTGGTCGACGCCCTTCCTAAAGTCCGCGCTGCGCACACGACGGCCGAATACGAAACCGCCATCCGATCCATGATGCAAATCGTGCCCACCAGCCCTCAAGCCGCAGGTGCGGGTCAACGTGTCTGGGTCCATCATGGCCTCGCGCCCGAATCTGGCGAATCCGCAAACAGTCCTTTTTACTCCGCCTTCCTCTATAAGCCCACCATCGCCTCCGAAGAAGTGTCGGTTCCCATGGGCGGTTTCAATGTCACCGTTCCGTTGTCCGAACCTGCCACGGCGGGCCCTCCTGTTCCGCCAACACTGGCTGCGCGCACATATCCCGACGCCTATCCATCCACCGAACTCCGCATTCTAGCTGCCTACAAAGTATGGGGCGTGCTGCATTACTTCTTTGCGTATCGCGATCTCATTGACGAAGATTGGGACGGCCTGCTCACCCAATTTCTTCCGCGCGTCATCGCTGCCAAAGACGCGCTGGAATACAATCTCGCCATTGCCGAATGGCTCACCCACGCCGCCGATACCTTCACTACCGCACAAAGTGCCACCCTCAACCAATACTTCGGCGAAGCGCGCGTCGGCCTGCGCCTTCGTGTTGTCGAAAAGCACGTAACCGTGACCGAAGTGCTCGACCCCGCCGCGGCGCAAGCTGGCATCAAAATTGGCGACGTTGTCAAAACCGTCGATGGCGAAACCCTGGTCAATCGCTTCAAACGCCAGGAACTTTATGTCCCCGCCTCCACCCCGCAACGCCTCACCATTGACGTCGTGGCGCAGATTCTAAATGGGCCAGATGATTCGAACGCCGCCTTGACCCTCGAAGACCCCGCTGGTAATCGTAAGGACGTTAGCCTCAAACGCAATAAACGGTTTGCCGCCTTGCTCAAAGCTCAGCCTGCCGGCGAATCCGTCAAACTCCTGCGCGGCGGAGTTGGCTATGCCGATTTGACGCGTCTGAAAGCCAGCAACGTCGACTCCATGTTTGAGAAGTTCCGCCTTGCTCCCTTCATCATCTTTGATATGCGTGGCGAACCGGCAGAAGACTGCATCGCTGCCATTGCCGCTCGCCTGACCACCGAGTCCGATGTACCCGCCGCTATCGTCACCGGACCCGTCGTCATTACGCCCGATTGGTCGCAAGGCTCCATCGCCAGCCAATCATCCAGCTATTTCTTTGTGCAGACCATTGGCAACGCCACAAACTGGAAATACAAAAACAGAACCGTCATGCTGGTGGACGAGCGAACGCTTAACGCGGGAGAGAAGGCCGGGCTGTTTTTCGAGGCGGCTAATAAAACTGAGTTTGTCGGTGCTCCCACCGCAGGTGCTCATTCCGTTCTCAGCAATTTCACTCTTCCGGGCGGCATTGTTGTCTCGTTTTCGGGGCAGGATATTCGTCACGCTAATGGTGGCAAGCTCCAGCGCCTCGGTCTCCAACCCAACGTTAACGTCACGCCCACCTTACCTGGCATTCGCAATGGAAAGGACGAAGTTTTGGAAAAAGCGCTCGACTATCTTTTCCCCAAACCGCCTACCCCAAAAACACTACCCTCACGCGCCGAAAACCGCTGACTTTGCCTTCTCAGGTCACGACCTATTCCTGTATACTCAATCGAGCAAGAAAAGAACGAATCCTGGACAATCGGAGTGACTTCCTCGGCCCCGGTGTGATCTAGGTTATAGAACGACAGGTTAAAACTTAGGAGGCTACACTATGGGTTCCTTACTGGACTCAATTAAGAATTCGATTTCCCCGGACATGATCCGCTCGGTCGCCACCAGTGCTGGCGAATCGCCGGATGGCATCAAGAAAGGTGTTGAAACTGCTGCGGCGACCATGCTGGGTACATTGGCCACCAAAGCCGGCGACACTGGCTTTTTAAGCCAAATCATGTCACTCGTTAGCAGCTACGGCACGCAGACGCTGGGCGCGGCTGCCGGAGCTGGTGGCGCTGCTACCGCCGCGGCGAGTGAAGCCGGTTCCAATTTTCTGACGACAATTTTCGGCGCCAACAAGGCTGCCGTCGAAAGCAAAATCGCGCAAGCCTCCGGCCTTAGCTCCACCACCGGATCAACCATTCTCGCCTCTGCGGCTCCTTTGGTGCTGGGTACGCTCGCTAGCAAACTAAGTGGCGGCACTGCCGGTTTGGCGAGCGCTCTCACCAGTGAACTGCCTAGCCTGCGCGGCTTAATTCCCGCCGGCTTGCCCGGTATTCATCTGCCCAACATGGCAGGTTCGGCCACTGCGGCCAAAGCGGCCGTTGAAGAGAAAGCGGGCGGCGGCTGGCTCTGGCCGGTTCTGTTGCTCGGCGCTCTTTTAATTGGCGGCCTTGTTTGGTACTTCAACAAGGGGACTGATGTGACAAAGCCCGTTGAAACTGCTGCTGTCGCCACTCAAACCGCGGCCACCGATACCGCCAATTCCATCTCCGATGCCACCAAAGCCGCTTGGGCCAAATTGGGCGATTTGTTTAGCCGCAAGCTCCCCGATGGCACCTCGCTGAACATTCCCAAACTCGGTGTCGAAAACAAGCTGATCGATTTCATCGAATCTTCCAATCCCGTCACCACCGACACGTGGTTTGATTTCGACCGTCTCCTGTTCGCCACTGGCTCGGCCACTTTGGAACCCGCTTCGCATGAACAACTGGCGAACATCGCCGCCATCATGAAGGCCTATCCGAAAGTGAAAATCAAGCTCGGCGGCTACACCGACAACACCGGCGACCCGGCCGCGAACCTGAAGCTGTCTGACGACCGCGCCAATAACGTCATGGCCGAATTGACCAAACTCGGTGTCGACCCCTCCCGCATGGAAGCAAAGGGTTACGGCGAAGATCATCCCGTTGGCGACAACAAGACTGAAGAAGGCCGCCAGCTCAATCGGCGTATTTCTCTCCGCCTCACCGCCAAGTAGTATCCTCGCAAAGTGAACAGGCACGCCTGAAAAAGCGTGCCTTTTCCTTTGCTTTGTGTCATACTGTTTCTTCATGTCCGCCTTCGTTCACAGCTTCTATTGGTTTCGATTTTGGTATTCGCCAAAGTCGCGCCGAGGGGCTTCCGCAACGATTTAGAAACAGCGGATCAGGTTTTAGAAAGGGGCCCACTCGGATACGAGTGGGCCTTTCGTTTTTTGTGCAGTAATTTTTCTTAAGGACACTCGTGAGGGTCGAATGATCATCTCAATGAAACTTCATGCTACGAAGCAGGAAATTGACGCAGTTTGTGACCGAATTAAGGAATTCGGCTACAAAGTGCATTCCATAGCGGGAGAGGAGCGCTGCGTCATTGGCGCAGTGGGTGTGGGCGACGTCACCGCCTGTCTGGAATCGCTGGAAGCGATGCCTCAGGTCGAAACCGCCATGCGCATTTCGGCGCCCTACAAATTCGTCAGCCGCGAATTCAAGCGCAACAAATCGCAAATCAAGGCGAACGGCGTGGAAATCGGCGGTGATGAGTTCATCGTGATGGCCGGACCCTGCTCCGTCGAAAGCGAAAAGCAAATTCTAGAGACGGCGCACGCTGTAGCCACGTGCGGCGCACAGTTCCTACGCGGCGGCGCGTTCAAGCCCCGCACCTCGCCTTATGATTTCCAAGGCATGGAACTCGAAGGTCTGAAACTGTTGCGCAAGGCGAAGCAGGAAACCGGCCTCGGCATTATTACCGAAGTGATGAGTGATCGCGATGTCGAAATGGTAGCCGAATATGCCGACATCCTGCAAATCGGCGCACGCAACATGCAGAACTTTTCGCTGCTGAAAACATTGGGCAAAGCTGGCCGTCCTGTCATGTTGAAGCGCGGACTTAGTTCCACCATCAAGGAACTGCTCATGTCGGCTGAATACGTTGTGGCGCACGGCAATCCCAACGTGATCCTTTGCGAGCGCGGCATTCGCACCTTCGAAACCGCCACTCGTAACACCTGCGATATCACCGCCATTTCGGTTTTGGATGAGTTATCGCACCTCCCTGTGGTGCTTGACCCCAGCCACGCCACCGGGAAGCGCAGCCTTGTCCCATCTCTCGCGCGGGCCGGTGTTGCGATTGGTGCAGACGCGCTCATCATCGAAGTTCATCCGCAGCCCGAGAAAGCGGTCAGCGATGGCGCGCAATCTCTGACCCTGCCGCAATTCGCTGCCATGATGGCCGATCTGCAACCCTACATCGCACTCTGGAAAAAGTCACGGGTCGCCGAACTGGCTACCGCCTGAGTCGCCACTTGCGGTCTTTCTTCAAATGGACGGCGGTTCTGATTGCCCTCGTGGCAATTGGGGCCGCTGCTTGGTTTGGCTTCGACCGTTATCAGCACCGCTTTGTGCGGACCGATGCCGATCTCGTAAGGCTTCTTCCGCCCGGCGATCTCAGCACGTTCTATATCAACATCGCCGCGCTTCGCCAGGGCGGACTTCTTCACCTGTTGACCGGCATCTCGCCTGCCTCTGAAAAAGACTACACGGATTTTGTCTCGACTACCAACTTCGATTACACCCGGGATATGGATGCGCTGGCCGGCGGAGTGAGCAGCGACGGCGATATCTTTTTCTTGATCCGCGGCCGTTTCAATTGGGCCAAACTGCGCCAGTTCGCCATCGCGCACGGGGGCACTTGCGAAGACGAAGCCTGTCGCGCGCCCAGTTCAAAACCGCATCGCTGGGTCAATTTCATTCGCGTGCAACCCGATACCGTTGCGTTGGCGATCAGTCAAAGCGCCTCTGCCGCCGATCTCTTGCGCCCGCCCAGCCGGCGCTTGCAGGAAATGCCGCCCGGCGATCCCGTCTGGGTCAGCCTGTCGCCCTCGTTGCTCAAAGATCCCTCCGGTTTGCCGAAGCCCTTGCAAATATTCGCGATCTCCATGCAAGCCGCCGGATCTGTTGTGCTCTCTGCAGGCCAGGCGGAACACAGCAACGAGGCTTTTACCGTCCAACTGGAAGCTGCGTTCCCTAACGCTCCAAGTGCCGACACCACCTGCAAGCAGCTCAAGATTCAAACGCAAATGCTCAAGCTGGAGCTGGCACACGAAAATCACGAACCGAACCCCGCAGACCTCACCGGCCTGCTCGCTGCCGGCGCGTTTCAAGTGGGCGGCACCCGCGTTTTCGGAACGTGGCCCGTCCGCAAAGAACTCCTCGCAGCTCTCGAATAGTGTTTCGCGAGGCCCATGAAGATCCTCACACTCAATAGCGGAAGCAACTCACTGAAATTCGAAATTGTCGTGACCGAGCCGAACCATGGGGCAGCTGAGTCTCAAGTCACCTTTGGCTCTTCGCTGATTTCCGGCAGCTACGACAATATCGGAAAACCGAATTCCCTCTTTTCTTTGCTGCAAGACAAAGTGGCCCGCTCTCAGGAGCAAATCGAGATCCACGACCATGGTCATGCTGCCGAGTTGCTCCTGGACTGGATCGACAAAGGCTGCGCCCGGGAAAAAGGCGTCCGTTCCCTGGCCGATATCCAACGCGTCGGCCATCGCGTGGTCCACGGGGCCGATCGATTTGACAGGCCAGTACGCATTAGTGACGAAGTGATACGTCAAGTTGAGGAACTTCGAGATCTGGCGCCGCTTCATAACGCCTCCGCTCTGAAAGTGATTCAGGCAACCCGCACCCGCCCGGGATTTAGCGCTCTTATGGTGGCGGTCTTTGACACTGTTTTTCACCGCACACTTCCCGAACGAACGGCTCTCTATCCTTTGCCTCTGGAACTTTCCAAACGCCTGGGTATTCGCCGCTATGGCTTTCATGGCATCTCTCACCGGTACATGATGATCCGCTACGCCCAGATCACCGGCCGTCCACTTCAGAAGATGAAATTAATTACCTTGCACCTAGAAGGTGGTTCTTCTTTGGCCGCGATTCAGGACGGAGTCTCCGTTGACACATCCATGGGCTTCACCCCGCTGGAAGGTTTGATGATGGGTACGCGCTGCGGCGATATTGATGCAGCCATCGTGAGCTATCTGATGCGTAAAGAGCATATGAATCCTTCAGAGGTAGAGGAATTCCTAAACAAGAAATGTGGCTTGGCGGGAGTCTCTGGTAAGTCGGCTGATACGCGTGAACTGGTTCTGCAGCTTGACAATCCAGCCGTTAATCTAGCTTTGGACATGTTCTCGTTTCGAGTTACTAAATACATAGGAGCGTATCTCGCAGCCTTGGGAGGCGCCGAAGCAATTGTCTTAGGGGGTGGGATCGGCGAAAACACACCCCTCGTTCGTGAGAGGATTTTTAAAAACCTGGAATGGCTTGGAGCCTCACTTGATCCCGTGCTCAATAGACGGACAATCGATGCGGAAGGCTGTGTATCTCAAGCTGGTTCGCGTGTGGAAATTTGGGTGATTCCCACCCAAGAGAACCTGATGATTGCCAAGGATGTTGTTGATTATGCCGAATGAGGAGTCGTGCGCAACTTCTCCAGAGCCCGGAACCAGTCTTCTTCGGAAGAGCCGTCTGGGCAGCCCCGCTCCTGCCAAAGTGCATAGGCAAGTTCAGCTACATCCTCGTCTCCGAATTGGGGTCTGGTCTGCTTAACTAGAGGTACCGATTGCTGATGAACTAGCTGCGAATGTTCGTGGGATTGGCGCGAGCGTTCATGGCCGGTAGCGTGGTCTTCCTTACCATGTTGTTGCGCCGTTCGATGCGCATGTGCAGCCAGATCTTGCAGCTCCGCGGCCCGCTGGTGATTCTCGTAGTGTGATCCGTTGTTGCGTCGAGTTGACATGCCATCGTTAGTTGCACGATTTTGACCAATTGGCGAATTGCTCTAGGGAGCGGCTTTCGTGGCGGAGTTCACTGGTAAAGTTTACCCGGTGTTTGACGGTTCTTCATTGAACTGAAACACAGTGTCGATATTATGTAGGGATTATGGACAGCCCCGTTCAACCGCCTTTGGAAATCGAGTCTATCGCTGGATCGCAGAAAGGCGAGTGCATTCTGAAGGTGCGCGGTCCGCTGGTGATTACGAATTTTTTCGAGTTTCAGCGCATCGCGCGAGAGACCAAGGCCGACCTTCTCATCATTGACCTGGCAGAAGTGCCGTACATGGATTCGGCGGCGTTAGGCTCCATTCTGGGAGTGCATGTCTCGTCGGGAAATCGCGGCACGAAGTACGCAGTCATCAACGTTGCCCCGCGCATAGACAGCATGTTTACGATCTCGGGCGTGCGCGACACGCTGGTGATTTTCAAAACCTTGGCCGACGCCGAAGCCGCACTGCTATAGCTTCACGTGGCGCAAGCGCAGGGCGTTGGTAATCACGGAGACGGAACTGAACGTCATCGCGGCACTCGCAATCATCGGGCTGAGCAGGATTCCGAAGAACGGATACAAGATGCCAGCCGCCACGGGAACCCCAATCAAGTTATAGATAAAGGCGAAGAATAGGTTCTCTTTTATGTTGCGGACCGTAGCGCGACTCAGGTGAATTGCTCGGACCAGCGCTGCCAAGTCGCCGTGCAACAAGGTGATGCCGGCGTTTTGTATGGCTACATCCGTGCCCGTGCTCATAGCAATTCCTACGTGTGCGGCTGCCAGCGCCGGGGCGTCATTCACGCCATCGCCCGCCATTGCAACGATGTGGCCGGCTGCACGTTCTTTCTGCACATAAGCAGCTTTGTCGGCGGGCAGAGCTTGTGCCTGCACATCTTTGATTCCCAGTCCTTGCGCAACCTCCTGCGCGGCGGCTTGCGAATCTCCACTCAAAAGAACCAGCCTGATCCCCTCTTTGCGGAGAGCATCCACGGCCGCTTTGGTCGTGGGCTTCAGTGTGTCTTTGACGGTCAGGCTGCCGGCCAACTGCTTATCGATGGCAACATAGACAGAGGCGTCTCCCAGCGTCGATATACCGAGAGCGGCGCGATTGCCCACTGTTATCGAGTGTCCATTTACGGTGGCTTCAATGCCCTTGCCGGGAAGCGATTCAAAGCGTTCTACTTTTGAAAGTGTCAATCCGCGATCTTTGGCGGCAGCGAGAATGGCGCCAGCCAGCGGATGTTCGCTGTTCTGCTCGACACTGGCGGCGAGCGATAACACCTCCGATTCAGTATGTCCTGTGGTGACATCAATGGATACAACTTGCGGTTTGCCAACGGTCAGAGTGCCGGTTTTATCGACGACGAGTGTATCTACTTTTTGCAGGAGTTCGAGTGCTTCCGCGTTGCGCACCAGGACGCCCGCAGTTGCTCCACGACCGGTGCCCACCATGATGGACATAGGTGTTGCCAGACCTAACGCGCAAGGGCACGCAATTATGAGGACCGCCACTGCGTTGACCAGCGCGTGACTTAGTTTGGGCTCAGGACCGAAAAATAACCACACGGCAAAGGTGATGGCGGATGCGAGTATCACGGCGGGCACGAAGATGCCGGCTACGCGATCGGCCAGCTTTTGAATGGGAGGCCGCGTGCGTTGCGCTTCACTCACCAGTCGCACAATCTGACTCAGCAAGCTATCGGCGCCAACTCGTTCGGCACGCATGACGAAGCTGCCGGTACCGTTGAGCGTTCCTCCGACCACTTTGCTCTGGAGTGTCTTTTCGACGGGAATGGATTCGCCGGTGACCATCGACTCATCGACGGAGGAATGTCCTTCCGTGATGATGCCATCGACTGGCACGGTCTCACCTGGACGAACTCGGAGCAGGTCGCCTACCTTTACTTGTTCGACGGGAATCTCCCGGCCATCGGCTAGGCGGGTTGTCTTGGGAGCCAAGTTCAGCAGCGCTTTGAGTGCGCTGGTTGTCTTACTGCGGGCGCGCAGTTCCAAGACCTGACCGAGCAAGACCAGAGTGATGATGACCGCTGAAGGTTCAAAGTACAGGGCAGAGCCTGTGAAAAGTCCGATGATGCTGGAGATATAGGCCGTGCCGGTTCCCAAGCCAATCAAGGTGAACATGTTGCCATGGCGGTTCTTGACGGAGGCCCAGGCGCGTTCGAAGAATGGCAAGCCGCCCCACAGCACCACTGGCGTGGCGAGCAGGAAAGGAATCCAGCCAGGCACTTTGAAAAACATTAAGACGAGCAACGGCGCAGTGAGTATGGCGCAGATGATGAAGCGGCGGCGCATGTCGTGGTATTCGCCATCATCTGTTTGGGCGCTGGCGTCAACGGGCTCTAACGCCATGCCGCATTTCGGACATGAACCAGGACCCACTTGGCGAACCTCCGGATCCATCGGGCAGGTGTATTCAACCTGAGGACGGGCTGGTGCTGGTGGGGCAGCGATTGTTACTAGCTTGGGTTTGAGATATTGCGCAGGTTGAGCATCGAATTTCGTCTTGCAGCCGGGGCAGCAGAAGTAGTAGTCTTTGCCCTCAAACACGCTCTGTGGTGGTGGCGGTGTCTTCTCAGGATCGACTTTCATTCCGCACACAGGGTCTATTTGTTGGGGCACTCTTGTTGGATGCGCGGCAGCGTTTATCGATTCGGGCTATGATATTCGAAAGCCATGCCCCATCTATTGAAGACCGAACCCGAAGCCTATTCCTTTGCCGATCTGGAGCGCGATAAGGAGACGATCTGGGATGGCGTTACGAACCCCGCCGCCGTAAAGCATCTGCGCGAGATGAAGCCGGGCGAGAAGCTGGTCATTTATCACACGGGCGACGAGCGGCGCGCAGTGGGTACGGCAACGGTGCTCAATGTGGATGCTAAAGACCCGAAGACTCCGTTGGTTCGAATCAAGTCAGGGCGCGCGGTAAAGACGCCGAAGACGTTGGCTGAGATCAAAGACCATAAGCTGTTTGCGGATTCCCCTTTGGTCAAACAAGGCCGGTTGTCGGTTGTGCCTTTGACCGAGCAGCAGTATGAGTGGCTGGTTAAGGATTAGCTGCGTCTTCGGGCGGATTTGCTTTCTCCCATTCCACCGTACTCCGGATGGCTTCGTCTAGCGGGACGAATTCGGAGTAGCCCAGTTCGCGGCGGATGCGCGTTGAATCCATGAAGAGGTGCTGTTTGTGATTACCCGCGGGCGGCTGAAAATGTTCGCGAGTTGTCGTGACTCTACCGTCCCAATGGACTGACTCTCCCATCTTGGCTGTCCATTGCGCTTCGGTGAAGGGTTCGGGATCGGCAACGTTGTAGACGCGGCCGGAGGCGTTCTCCGATAATGCGGTTAAGCAGATGGCCTGCGCTACGTTCTCGACATAGCCGCGGCAGGTGATCCATTCGGATTCTGTTTGCTCCAGGAGGACTTCGGAGCGGCCATCGAGCATGAGTTTGAGTCTCGGATAGAAGCGATGAAACATGTCTCCAGGGCCATAGACCATGGGCAGGCGTACGATGGTGGCGGGTAGGTCGGGGTGGCTGCTGATGGCTTGCTCGACTTGGACCTTGTCGTTTTCTTCGTCGAGCCACGGGAGTCTTTGCCGAGCTATGGCGAGGGCCCCTTTTGAATAGGTTTGGCCCTGGGTGCGAAGAGGGGAATCCTCGGTCAAGGGAGTTGGTTCGATGGGTCCATCTTCGATGCGGTGAAGAACGGCCATGGCTCGATAGACATCTCCGCTACTGATGGCGACGACGCGCTGCGCGATGCCGGCGAATGCTTCGATTGTGGTGCGAGCCTGGGCCGAACTACTGAGGATCATGTCGATGACAATGTCAGGCTTCCAGGAGCGAGCACCGGAGCTTTGGAGGTCGGCGCGCTCGCCAAGGAACTCCCGAACTTGTGAGTGGGCAGGCAAGGATGTTTTGCCCCGATGGAGAACGGCTACTTCCTGCCCAGATTGGCAAAGCAGCCTTACCACGTGCTTGCCGATAAAGCCGGTTGCGCCTATTGTCAGGATTTTCACTCTTGCCTCAATGTTTGGATGGGATCGATGCGGGTTGCACTCCAAGCGGGAACGAGACAGGCACAAGCAGATACTACTAAAAGGAAAAGCGGAACGAGGGCGAAGGTGAGTGGATCATTCGGTTGAACTCCGAAGAGCCAGGAACTGACGAGGCGCGTGAGGGCGAAGGAGGCGGCTAAGCCAATCAGCAAGCCAAGGACCGTGAGGCGCATGCCTTGACCGAGGATGAGGCTCAAGATGCGGCTCCGGGGCGAACCGATGGCGAGGCGGATACCGATTTCGGAGGTTCGCTGTTTGACGGTGTACGACATTAAGCCGTACAAGCCGACGAGGGCGAGTGTGACTGCGAGGGCGGCGAAGCCAGTGAGCAGAGAGGTTTGAAAGGTGCGACGGGCGTTGCTGGCGACGATGCGATCGTGCATGGTTTTGATTTCGACGCTGAGGGCGGGGTCAAGAGCGTGCAGTGTGGCGCGAACTTGGGAGACTGTTTGTTGAACGGGCAAGCTGGTACGGATGGCGAAGCTGTCGCCAGCCTCCACTGGTTGAAAGATTTCGGGCTTTGGTTGTTGATCGACCGTGACATTGCGGATATCACCGACAACTCCCACGATGGTGAGCCAGTGGTTCGTGGCGAGGTCGCCGATGCCCATGCGGATTTGTTGGCCGATCGGGTCAGTGCCGGCAAAGTAGTTCGCGGCAAACGTCTTGTTAATAGTAACTACGCCGGAGTTCGGGTCTAAGTCACCGGCAGTGAAATCGCGGCCGCGCAGAAGAGGGGTGCCGAGAGCTTTGCGGTACTCGGAAGTGATGCCAAAGTTTTCGATCAGTTCACGGGCTTTGCCGAAACCTTTTATTTCGACATAAGTCACGGATTCGTCGTCGTTCAGGGGCAGGCCGGTGGATGCGCCGACGTATTGGAACCCTGGTAGATCTCTCAACTTTGCTAGCAATGCTTTGTAGAAGGCCGCTTGCGCAGCCTCTGTGGAGTAGCGTTCATCCAGGGGGAGTTGGAATCCGAGAGTGGAGGGAGAGAAGCCGGTATCGATGGCTTGCAAGGCAAGATAGCTACGGATCAGTAAGCCTGAGCCAGTCAGCAACACGACGGAGAGGGCAACTTCGAGAATGATGAGCGCGATGCGGCCGCGGTGGGCGCCAATAGCGACGCGAGTGCCGCCGCGTTTCAGCAGATCACTAATGCTGGGCGCAGAGGTGGACATCGCAGGCAAGAGTCCGGCGGCTATACCGGTGACAAGAGAGAGGGCGACTGCAACCCAAAGAACTCGGATATCGAGATCGGCAAAAGCGAATCGAGGAATGGCTCCGGGGTTCAAGCGAATGAGTAAGGGAACGAGTGCATAGCTAAGTGCGATACCCAGCGCGCCGCCAAGGCAACTGAGCAGCAGAGATTCCGTAAGGAACTGACGAATAATGCGAGCGCGTTCTGCGCCGAGTGCAGTGCGAATGCCCAGTTCGTGCGCGCGAGCGGTAGTGCGGGCGAGCAGCAGGCCAGCAACGTTGCCGATGGCGATGAGGAGAACCAGTGCCACGACGCCCAGCAAGAGCCAAAGCATTTGTTGAACAGGGCCAAGGATGGCTTGAACGAGCGGATCTGCGAGGACGGTCCACCCCCGCCACATGGCCGGATAGGCAGGCTGAAGGCGAGATTCAATGGCTTGTAATTCGGCTTGCGCAGCGGCGGCGTTAACACCGGGTTTGAGCCGTCCGATGGCGATGGCGCTGGCGAAGTTGACACGATCTGTCTGCTGTTTGGTTGTATGCGCGATTGGGAGCCACAGGTCGGCCTGTTTGAAGCCAGTGTGATCGTATGGAACGTCTCCGTCGAATGGGTAACCGAAGGCTGACGGCATTACGCCGACGACTGTATACCACTTTCGGTCAACATTGATCTGGCTGCCGAGAACGTTGGGTCGCGCGTTGAACTGCGAGTGCCAAAATTCATAACTAACAACAGCAACATGCTCGTGTCCGGGTTGATCGTCCGCCGTGTTTATAAGCCTTCCAAAGAGCGGTTTGGAGCCGAGCGCGCGAAAAAAGTTGCCCGTGACAAAGGCTGACCCGGTTGGAACGGCGAAGCCATTGTGCCGCACGTTGACGCGTCGCTGCGTGAACATAGCGATCTCAGAGAAACTATGAGCCAAGCGCTGCCAGTCGTAGACGTCGGGAACGTTGGGCCCTAATTTTTCCGGCACGCCTTTGAAGTTCACGTTAGGGCTCCAGAGATAGACGAGTTGCTCGGGATGACTATAGGGCAGGGAACGAAGCATTACCGCGTTTACAACGCTGAAGACCGAAGTGGTTGCGCCGATGCCCAAAGCGATGACGAGAAGAATGATAGCGGTGAAGCCGGGCATGGCGCGCAGTGCCCGAGCTTCATGCTTGAGATCGGAGATGAGAATGGCGCAATGCTCATTCGGCCCGCTGATGGCGATATCGGCAAGTGTCTCGATCCAGAGGCGCCAGCGCGGTTCGGACTGGAGACGGTCTTGGAACAGTTGCTCCATTTCGGCGCCGTATTCGTGACGGAATTCGGCAGGGAAGCAGTAGAGCATGGCTCGAAAGAGTTTAGTTTGGCTTTGCGACCAGTCCATGGGCCCTCGCTTGTTCGAGAAGTTCGGTGAGGCGGTTGACTTCGGCTTTGGCGGCTTTGCGGCCCAAAGGCGTGAGGCGGTAATAGCGGCGGCGCTCGTCGTCTTGATCTTTGCCGGGGCGCTGGTTTTCGCGGAGTTCGATGATGAGTCCGTCTTCGAGGAGGCGTTTGATGAGGCCGTAGAGTGTTCCGGCGCTGAGGCGAAGTTTACCGGACGTGCGGGCGGCGACGTCTTGCATAATGCCGTAGCCGTGCTGCTCTCCGCCAGCCAGAGAGAGCATGATGTGAAACCACTGAGGCTTGAGGGGGATGAAGGATTGGACGTCGGCCTTGGTCATAGTCAAGATGTATATCAAACGATATATATACACGTCAAGTCGGATGCACTTTCGTATTAGTCGCCTGCCAGGTGGTCCTTATATTGCGGCCAGTTGGCGAGGATCGTATGAACGACGGGGCTGCCGACCCGGTATGCCGATTCGAGGGCGGGAACCCCGCCAATATACGGTGCGGTGATGGATTCGGCGGCGGTGTGGACGGGAGCCTGGAGGGAGT
>PMQB01000693.1 GCA_003169195.1 Bryobacterales bacterium | reverse complement strand
CTTTTTCATTTCAGAATCTTTCGTCCGATATTTAGTTTTTTCTGGAATCGCACAAAAAAGTCTCATCCGGTGGAGGCAGTTTCCTCGGAGTATTGCCGCGAGATAAAGAAAAATGTCGGCGTTCCCATCATCAACACCGGCGGATATCAGGACGCTAAGGTAATCGGCCGAGTCATCTCGGAAGGTTACACTGATGCGGTCTCTATAGCTCGCCCTTTGATTGCTAACCGCAATCTCCCACAAATACTTCGGTCCGGCCAAGATCTGCCTGAGAAACCATGCACCTTTTGCAACCGCTGCTTAGTCAATGCGCCGGCGAACCCCTTGGGATGTTATGACGTTCGAAGATTCGACGGCGACCATGATGCCATGATAGCCGAGATCATGAAGGTCTACAAGCCCCCAGTTTTTGCAGCGCAGGAACAGTCTGCCGTGGTGTAGAGCGAGGAATGAATGATGCCAGAACAAACAGATGTGCAAACCACGCAGGGTGATCTAAAGGACTACATCTATGCGAGTCCTGTTGACGATTTACAGCATAAGAGGCGGGGGTTGTTAGTTGTCGTCGTGCTTTTGCTATTCGCGGTATTGGCCGTGGCGGTGTTTTACTATTTCACCGCAGATCGCACGCAGTACTACTCAGATATTCAAGAACATTTCAAATATGGGTCGATAGGGAGCGAGCCTGGCGGAACGATCTTCACGCAAGTGGGAGGCGTGCTGCCGCCTTATCTGATTTTCAAAACACTTCCTGCGCTTTGCCCTGACAAACTACCAGGTGGATACGCGTCACTCGGTTTGGTATTCGAGCCTGGACACGATTTACCCATCGGTGTTTCGCGCCGTTGGCGTCTCGGGATTGAACAAGTAGGTTTGAATTGCGCAGTGTGCCACACGGGAACAGTGCGCGAATCTACGCAGAGTCATCCACAAATCGTACTCGGAATGCCTGCGCATCAATTCGACATAGAAGGCTTTTTTCGGTTTGTTGAGGATGCGAGTCTGGATGACCGGGTGACCGCCGACAGTGTGATCAAGCAGGCAGAAGAGATGGGCGAGCATGTCAGTCTCATTCAAAAGTTACTGCTGCATTTGATTGTGATTCGGCAATTAAAACTCCAAACAGTGTCGCTGCAGAATCGCATTGGGCCTTTGCTAAATGGGGGTCTACCGGATTGGGGTCGCGGACGTGTTGATACTTTTAATCCGTATAAGGCGATCCAATTCAATTGGAACTTGCGAGCCTTGCCGCATGACGAACTGATTGGTGCCTGTGACTTTCCGTCTTTGTGGAATCAGAAACCACGGGAGGGCATGCATCTGCACTGGGATGGCAACAATACATCAGTGGATGAGCGCAACCTGAGTGCTTCCTTGGGTGCTGGCGTTACACCCGTAACTGCCGATCACGACAGCCTGCTGCGTATTCACAACTGGATCTGGACGCTGCCGCCGCCCAAGTACCCGTTCGGTATTGATCAGGCACGCAGCATTCGAGGGAAAGACATTTTTACGCAACAATGTGCCGGGTGCCACAGTTTTGGCGGCCAAAAGACTGGCACGGTAGAGGATATTGCCAGCATCAAGACCGATCCATACCGGCTGAACTCCTACACTTACCCGCTGACAGGAAATCAAGCGCAACTCTATCCAGCCGGGCAATACCGATTCACTCATTTTGCGAAAACAAATGGCTATGCAAATCAACCGCTCGATGGGATTTGGGCGCGAGCGCCCTACCTGCACAACGGTTCGGTTCCTACGCTGCTCGACCTGCTAGAGAATCCTGCAGACCGGCCGAAGCAATTTGCGCGCGGCTACGACGTCTATGACCAGCACAGAGTCGGCTTTGTCTCTGATACGCCTGATGCGCACCAATTTGGCTTCTGGTATGACACTTCGATCCCCGGCAATGCCAATAGCGGGCACCTTTTTGGAACCAATTTACCTCTCGATCAAAAGCTAGATCTGATTGAGTTCATGAAGACGTTGTAGCTGGAGTCACTGATGAATACTTACTCAATCTGGTTTGGACGTGTCGTGTGGTTGGGAATCTTTGCGAACCTACTCATCGCGATTCCAGCGCTACTATTGCCGGGCGAAACGCTGGTTTTATTTGCGTTTCCATCCGCTTATCCATTGCTATGGGTTACCGTGTCGGCGCTGTTTCTCATTCTGCTGAGCCTGTTCTACGTACCTGCGGCGCTACAACCGCTACGCTATCCTCCGGTTTCTTGGCTGACGGTTCTCGCACGGCTGGTCGGTGTTGTTTTCTTCCTTGGATTCAATCGAGACTACTTTGTGCTCGGATTGTTTGATCTCACGTTCCTCATACCGGAAGCAACTCTGCTGTTCCTTGCCGTCCGCACTCCCGTTTCGACCACCAGTATTGCTCCGAAATCTCAAGCCGTCAAGTTTAAACTGGCTGCTATCGGTTTGGGATTTCTGCTGCTGCTTGGCGTTGTAACCTATATCGAGTTTTTCCACGAACTACCACCCACCTATTATGCTTCGAATGAAGAACATTTCCTATATGGCTCAATAGGTACTGAAAGCACCTCGGGCGTTCCTTATTGGCTGTGGCTGGTGCTGCCGCGAGTCTTTCCAGACAAACTACCAAATCCCGGGGGCTACGCGGCGATTGGGATGATCTTTGCGGAAGGGCGCGATTTGCCAGTCGGTTTCACTAAGCAGACGATTGGGATTGATCGAGTCGGAATCAATTGTGCAGTTTGTCATTCGTCTACTTACCGTCTTCATCCTCTAGACAAACCTGTGATTGTGCCGGGTGGACCGGGGCAGACGCAGATTCCGCAAGCGTATCTGCACTTTCTGCTAGATTGCGCCAGTGATCCACGTTTCAATTCCAGCACTTTGATGGCGGAGATCGCCAAGAATTATCATCTGTCATTATTGGACAGCCTCACGTATCGGTTTGTATTGATTCCTTTTGTGAAATACACTTTGCTTGCGCAGAAGAATGAGTATGCGAGCTATGGGCTGCTGCTGCCGTTGATGTCGGCCGGCAATGGGCGCATTGATCCGTTCAACTTGGTGAAGTATCGATATCTCAAACAGCCTCCCGATGGGAGTCTAGGTAATTCAGACATGGAGCCGCTGTGGAACTTGAAGGCGCACTCGAATTTCTCATATCACTGGGATGGGCTCAACACTTCGCTGCAGGAGGTGTTGCTCAGTTCCGCGATTGGAGACGGTACTCCGTTGAAGTGGGTGGAGACCGATTTCAAGAAACCGGAGAAGGAATCGAGCTTGAAGCGCATTGCGGCTTTCATGAATGAAGCGCAGCCGCCGAAGTATCCGTTCCCCATTGATCAAGCGATGGCCGCGGAGGGTAAAGAGATTTACGACAAGCAGTGCGCACAGTGTCATGCACCGGGGGGAGAGCGAACCGGGAAAGTGGAGCCAATTGACAATCCGATGCTTGGGACAGACCGCAACCGGATTGAGATGTGGACGCAAAGTACGGCGACGGCGTATAACCAATACACGGCAAAGTATGATTGGCGGTTCAGCCATTTTGGAAAGCAGAACGGCTACGTGAACGTAACGATGGAGGGTTTGTGGCTGCGCGGACCGTATTTACACAATGGTTCTGTGCCGGGACTTAGCGATCTGCTGCGCGAACCTTCGCAGCGTCCGAAGGTTTTTTACCGAGGCTATGATGTCATCGACCCTGAGAACGTCGGCTTCGTTTCGCAAGGACCGGAGGCCCAACGAGTTGGCTTCCGCTACGACACAAGCGAACGGGGAAATAGCAACGCGGGACATCTGTGGGGGACGTCGCTCAAAGACGATGAAAAGAAAGCGTTGGTAGAGTATCTGAAAACGCTTTAGCTAGCGGTCGAGCGCTGAGATCTC
This sequence comes from Bryobacterales bacterium, assembly GCA_003169195.1. Lineage (GTDB taxonomy): Bacteria > Acidobacteriota > Terriglobia > Bryobacterales > Bryobacteraceae > Bog-105. The sequence continues at coordinate 5,872 of PMQB01000693.1, read as the reverse complement.
ATCGAAGAGAGTTTTGTTAGCTTCCTGAAGCTCCCATAGCTCCAGAACGATTGAGATCAGTAGTAACAATATGCCGGCGACAAAAAGCGGCACCGTGGCGACGGCAATCATCTCGCGCCAAAGAGTGGCGCTAATGATGAGCGCCATGGTGATGAAGCACGCTGAGGCCATGTAGAGGCCTCTTATCGACCAGGAAGCCAGTTGGATTCGGAGTTGGAATGCAGGGAGTTGCCGGTCGATGGAAGCGCGTCGGGCAGGAGTGGTGGCGGTGTTTCGATATTCGGCCGTGAGGGAACGAATGCGGTCGGCGATGGCGATGTGGCGCGAGTTTACGCCCGAGATCAGGATAGCGGTGGCAGAGACTAAGACGACTGGCGTAACCGCCGTCGCAATCACTTGAAGCGGGTTATCAACTTGCATCGCCGCGACTTTCGACAAACTTTCCTAGAAGAAGACCGACGCACCCAGCCACGACCATTGCTCCCAGGTGCCAAACAAGGCAGTGCAGCGAATTGCGAATTGGACAGTGCAGAGCCAACGTGGCCACACCGACCAGACCGGCGAAAAAGCCATAGAGCAGCATTGTTTCGGTGGGAGTTACCAGATAGCCGCGCCGGAACAGGCGCCAACCCAACAAGCCGCTGATGAGCGCTCCGATCAAGCCGAGTCGGAGGCAAGGTATTCCACTGGCTACAAAGTGCTCAGTGTCGTGATCGGCAAACATGAAAGCCATTAAGAGAGCTAGCGCGGCCAACGCGGTGATCCACAAGATGTAGGAATTCAGGATTCGGCGTTCGCCTGGAATCATTTGCTCTGTCAAGGCGCGCGCAAACAGGCCAGCCAGGAGAAGCACCAGACCATAGTAGACGAACAGCTCTGGGCGGCTCAGAGAACCGATTGCGTATAGCTTGACGGCACTCGCCACAACCAACGAGACAACCAGAAAGATACCGAGGCTCACAGCCCAAAGAACTGCATTTGAAGGCAAGGGGCGGACTGGTGTCGCTGTCGTGGCGAGTTGCGTGCTGATGCGCCGGATGGTTGCAACATCGGGCGGATCTCCTTGCGGAAAGAGGCGGTCGAGATCGTCGTTCATTCGCCTCCTCCCAAGCGCTTGCGTAGGCTTTCGTACGCTCGATGCGCTTTCTGTTTGACTGATCCGATGCTGACTCCCGTAGCCCGCGCCACCTCTTCCAAGCTTAGACCGGAAACCTTCAGCATGAGGAGGACTTCGCGCTGTGATTCGGGCAAAGACTGAAGCATTTCGGAGATCTTGGGAGTGGCTTGGCGGGGCGGTTCCTGAGAAGCTTTTTCCGGCAAAACCTCACTCAAGACTTCGTGCTCTCTCGCGCTCTTTGTTTTGCGGTAGCGGTCCACTTTCACGCGGCGGGCAATGGCGTAGAGCCATGGCATGAGGGGCTCGCCGGGGCGGAAGGTGGCACGTGCTTTGTGGATGCGGAGCCAAAAGTCCTGGAGGAGATCTTCTGCTTCTGCGCGGTTTCGGGACTGGGCTAGGAAGAACTGGAAGATGGGCGGGGACAGTTGCGTGACGAGCGCGGTGGCCGCTTCCGGATCGGACTGTTGATAGGCGGCCATGAGCGCTTCGATAACCCCGTCACGCACAGGCCGGTCGGGTGCTACGAAATCGTCACCGGGCACCGGTGTGCCTTACTAGAGGGTTCGCCGTGGAGCGCTCAAAAGTTACGGTCATCTACGGTTAAACGTCCCATTCTACGCTAAGCAAGTGTATGCTGGTGCGCATGACCCGCAGAGATTCCCTGATTGCAATTGCTGCGACACTGGCCCGCGCGGCACAGAAGGTGCCCGCTAACCGCAACGTGAAGTGGGCGCTGGGTGCCAGTTTATGGAATTCGTTTCCGAACACGCCATTCACGGATATTTTGGATGTTATGCGAGATACCGGATTTATTGGAATCCGCATGACGCATTTTCCCGCCATTCTGAAGCAGTACGACATCACACCGGCCCTTTTGGAGACAGAGGTTTCGAAGCGCGGCTTGCATGTGATTACGATTTCATTCAACGGCGCCGCGGATGATGAAACGAAACACGCTGAAATTCTGAAAAGCGCGCAGGAAGCAATGGATTTCCTGAAGCGATTTGGAGCGAATCATCTAGTAGTTTTTTCGCCGCATCGCACCGACAAGCCAGGAGCGTTTGAGACTATGTGTTTGTTTTACAACAGATTGGGCGAGAAAGCAAGCGAAAACGGGTTCAAGGCCGGCTTACACAATCATCTTGGGCAAATGGTGCAAACCCCGGAAGAGATTGACCGGTGCATGGCGCTGACAAATCCGAAGCTGTTTCATTTTTCACCCGATACGGCACATGGTTATTTGGGAGGCGGAGATACTGCGGCGGTTTTAGAGAAGCACAAAGACCGGCTGATGTTCGCAGACTACAAAGACGCGAAACAAGCGGGGCTGGAGAAGAACTTCTTGCCTAACATTTTCGACTTAGGAGATGGTGAAGTGGATTTTCCCGCTTGTCATCGAGTGCTGAAATCGATTGCGTACAAAGGCTGGTTGTGTGTCGATCTCGATATTGCGAGACAAGGGCCGCGGGTGAGTTATGAACGCTGCGGGAGATACGTGGTGAATACGCTGGAAAAGATCTATGCCTGACATCTTACGGCGCGAACTTTTGAAAATGGCTGCCGCAGCTGCGAACTTTTCGGACTATCAGATCATCGATCCGCATGTTCATGTCTGGAAGCATGATCCGGCGTTTCCGTTTGCAGCGGGTGCGAAGGTGCCGGATTTCGATCCCACGCCGGAAGCACTGTTAGCGCTGATGAAAGCGAACGGAATTGCGAAGACGGTGATCATTCAAGTGATTCACTACAAATACGACAACAGCTACCTGGCGGCGGTGCTGAAGCAGTATCCGCAATATTTTCGCGGGGTTTGCCGGGTTGATCCGCTTGATCCAGGGGCACCGGATCAATTGGCGAGTATCAGTGCGCAGACGGGATTTCATGGGGTTCGAATCAGTCCGGCGGCAGATGCTGGCGGCGATTGGATTTCTGGTCCGCTCATGCCTCCGTTGTGGAAACGGTGTGAGGAATTGAAAGTTCCGATGACGATGTTGGCGCCGATCAGCCGGATTCCGGAGATTGGCAAGCTGATTGAGCGTTATCCGAATCTGACTGTGGTGATTGATCACATGGCGGATTGCCCGGTGGACCATCCGGCGGACTTGGAAAAATTGATTGCGTTGAAGCGGTATCCAAAAGTGTTTGTCAAGATTTCGCACACTTGGTCGTTATCGAAACAAGATTATCCATGGACAGACTCGCAGGCGTTGGTCAAGCGGCTTTATGATTCGTTCGGGCCGAAGCAGCTGATGTGGGCGACGGATTGGCCGATTGCGAAAGAACGGGCGACTTATGCGCAGAGGATAGAAGTAGTGCGCAGCGGGATGCCGTTCTTGAACGATGACGACAAAAAGTGGATGATGTCTGAGACGGTTCGGAGAGTATGGCCGTTTTAGCTACCAGCTTTCGTAGTGATAGTGAACTGGGACTGGCTCGAACGGTTCCAAGAGATCGGGCGCGGGGCTGGAGGTCATGGTTTGGAGATTGGTGTAGCGGCCCAGATGAAACGCGAGGGGGCGCAGGGGTTCGATGCCCTGGTGCATAGCTTTCACTTCGCCGATGACGATCCAATGGTCGCCGCCTTCGTGGATTTGATGCACTGAGCAGGCGAGCGAGGCGAGGCTGCCTTCCAGACGAGGAACGCCTTCGATGGGGACGAAGCGATAGGGCGGATCGGCGGCTTGTTTCCAACCTCCGGCGAAAAATGTTGAGAGGGCTTGCTGATCTTCGCGCAAGATATTCACTGAAAAACCGGTGGCGCGGTGAATGAGCTGGCCGGTTCTCGTAGTCTTAGCAGGGCAAAAGAGGAGCAGCGGCGGGTCGAGCGAGAGCGAGGTAAAGGAGTTGGCGGTCATAGCCTTTACCTCGTTGTCGACTTCAAACGCAATCACTGTTACTCCCGTGAGAAAACGTCCGACGGTCTGTCGATAGGCTTTGCTATCAATTGACGTCATTCTTCGATTTCTCCAGGAAGGCGCGGACACGATCCATATATTTGGTGCGGTCGTGACTGGCAACGAGAGCGCCGGCCATGCGGACGGGATCGCCGAAAAAGAACCGCTCATAGAGAACCTGGCGGCTGGCAAAGGCGGAGAGACAGGTATCCCAGGCGAGGCGGAATAAGGGAATGCGATCATGCGCTTCGACGCGTGCGCCTTGAAAATAGCGGCGAATTTCTTCGGCCATGGGTCCGCGGACGTCGGCTTCTGTTGGCATGGCGACAAGGCCGCTGGCGCCCATTTGCTGCAAAATTTCGACCATGCGCGGATACAAACGGGGATAGAGATTGCGGCAGGCATCGAGCGGGTCCCAAGAAGGACGCATCATGCCGTATTCATCGAGCGCCGCGTCTTCTTCGGCTACACGTAGGAAGGCGCGGACGGTTTCCATGTTCACCCACACTTCGGACAGTTTTTCCTGGATGTGTTGGAAACTTTCGATGCCGATGGAATTGGCGAGCAATGAAGTGAGGCCGACGAGAAATTCGGTTTTCGCAAGATTTTTCACGGCGACTTGATGCGCCATGCCCGCTAACGCGCCAGTGCGGCCGTAGGCGCTGTTGCAGCGATCAACATCGCGGTAGAGCATGACACGATCCCAAGGGACAAAGACGTCGTCGAACATTACGACCGAATCTAGTTCTTCGTAGCGGGAACTGAGCGGGTGGTCGTAGTGGGAATGGCCGTAATCGAAACTTTCGCGAACGAGAAATTTCAAGCCGGGGGTATTAGTGGGGATCGAAAAACCGAAAGCGTAGGGCGCGTCTTCAGGTACGTTCTTTAGCAGCGTCGAAGGGAAGACCATGATTTCGTCGGCGATGGGGAGGGTGGCGAGCATGCGGCAGCCGCGGATGACTAGGCCATCCTTGGTTTCTTCTTTAACGCGAGCTGCGAGATAGGGATCGGCTTGTTGCGCAGTGCCGACGGCTCGATTGGCTTGTGGCGTGATGAGAGTGTGAGTCATCGAAAGATCGTTTTCGCGCAGGTACTCGTAGTAATTCTTGGCGTTCTTGCCAAGGCGCGGATCGTCTTGGCCGAGATAAGCGGCGCCGGAAGCGTAACCGGCCATGGCGCGATTCAGGTAATCGGGCATGCGGCCCATCATGCCGAAGTTGGTGTCGGCGCGCATTTTCATGGCAGCTGTAACGCTTTTCAATTCCTCTACAGTGTTAGGAATCATGAAGGTGCGGCTTACTTTGTCACCGGACGTGGGCGATTGATACAAGCACTGTGGATTGGCCCATTGAAAATCGTAAAGTGCCGCCAGGCTTTGGACGCCGTTGCGAAAGTGGGGATGGCTGGCGGGGTCTTTGATTTGTTTACCGTCGTACCAGATGTTCGGCGGGTTGGTATGAAGTCTTTCGAGGACCTGCTGACTGCGGCGGGCTCCGACGGTTTGGCTGATAGTTAACGACATAGTCACCTAACTGTTAGTATCTCCCTTATGGCACTGGATCAGGCATTTATTGACGAGGTTCGCCGGAACCTGAGTGCAGCCACAGTGGCGCATTATATTGACGGAAAATGGGCGGCTGGCGTGCGCGGCGAGACATTCGAGACATGCGATCCTTCGACGAACGAAGCGCTGGCAAAGGTGTATCGCGGACATGCGGAAGACATTGATGCGGCGGCGAAGGCGGCGCACGCGGCGTTTTCTAAATGGAGCAAAGTCAAGGCGAAAGACAGGAAGAAGTTTCTGCTGAAAGTGGCCGCGCTGATTGAAAAGTATGGCGATGAAATAGCCGTGACTGAGTGT
>PMQB01000148.1 GCA_003169195.1 Bryobacterales bacterium | reverse complement strand
CCGGCGCGCAATCCCTGGAACAAGGAATACTGGGCGGGCGGTTCTTCCAGCGGTTCGGGCGCGGCGGTTGGCGCGGGTCTTGTGCCTTACGCGCTGGGGTCCGAAACCTCTGGTTCGATCATGACCCCGGCCTGTTACTGCGGTGTGAGCGGCTTGCGCCCGACATATGGCCTGGTGAGCCGTTATGGAGCCATGGCGCTTTCGTGGACCCTCGACAAAATCGGCGTGCTGGCGCGGTCGGCCGAAGATTGTGGTCTTGTCCTCCACGAACTAGCGGGCGGCGATGACGATGATCCCGGCTCCGCGCAGAAGAGCTTTTATTATTCGCCACAGTATTACGGCAATCTCAACGAACTCAAAATCGGTTATGCGGAAATCGATTTCGCCGAATGGCCTTCGGAAGCCTTGCGCCCGGCATTCGCGCAGGCCTTGGCAGTTGTGAAAACGCTGGGCGCGCAGATGGTCCAAACCCAGTTGCCTAACTTCGCTTATGGACCGGTGATCAGTTGCATCATCGATTCGGAGGCGGCATCGATTTTTGAGAATTTGATCCGCACGGGCGGCGTGGATCAGCTCGCAGACCAAGGCCAGATCGATGGTCTTAAAGCATCGATGAATTATTCGGCGGTTGACTATTTGAAGTCGATGCGAGTCCGCACGCAGATTCAAGCGGCCTTTCGGGAACTGTTTGCCAATGTCGATTTTCTGGTCGCGCCCACCAAACTCGATCTTCCGGATAAGGCGGATGGTGCGTTTGATGAAACCACGCCAAAGCGGCCAGACGTGAAAGGTGTCTTTGCGGGATTAGTGCAAGCCAGCAACTTGTGTGGCTTGCCCGCGCTGACCGTGCCGTGCGGCTTCGTGAATGGCCTGCCGATCGGATTGCAAATCGTCGGCCGCCCGTTCTCAGAGAACCGCATCCTCGCGCTGGGCGTGGAGTTTCAAAAGCGGACCAACTTCCACAAACAACAACCGGGCAAGACCCTCACCTAATGCTCATGCCGGAAATAGGGCAACACGGCATGGCATCCCAAAAAGACAAACGCTCCGGCGATCACGCATAACACCGCCGGCGTCCAAGCTGGTCCGAATTTTTCTAAACCTGAACGGTCCGCCACGGGCTGCAAGAACGCTCCCAACAGCGTGAACATTTCGGCCGAGATCCCAAAGCTAATCGCCCGCGCGTGTGTTGACATGGAGCGCCGCAGCACCCATCCCAGTGCGAACCCTTCTGGAACCTTGTGCAGCCCGAGTCCAATGGGTACCAGCGCCACCGGCACGGGATGCGCCGCCAACTCGCGAATACTCCAGCCATCGAGCAAGCTGTGAATCGCAGTGGCAATCAGTAGCGGCGTCATGACACCATGCCGCGGTGAGTGTCCGAGCCGGATCAACGCGGCGTCAGCCAGCGCCAACAACACCGCCGCCACGCTCACGCAGAGAATGGCGAGCGGCCAGCCCCACGCCTGCGCAATTTCCGGGACAACCCAGACGAAGGCTACTACGAAGAGCAGCAGTCCGCCGATGGCGGCCAGCCAATTGGAAATGCCGCGGTGAAACAAGACTCCGCCAACCACGCCAACCAGCGCCAGGCCAGTTAGAAGTACGGCAGCCGACATTTACTGGCCGGAAACTTTCATCACAAAGTACGTGACTTCTTTCCCTTTTTCCACCAACATCCAATGCGGCACACCAGCGGGAATGTGAATGATGTCGCCCGGGGCGTAATGCATCTTCTCGCCGCCTTCAATCCCTGTGCCGCGCAATTCGCCCGGCTTTTCCACGTGCGACTTCACCAACTGGCCGCCCATTACGATGGTTCCTTCGCCGGATTCAATTACGAAGAGATCCGCCTCATGCTCGTGCACTTCCGATGAGCCGGTTGCTTCGCGGTGCGCCAGCATCGTGTAATGCTCTTTGTACTGTTTGAGTTGTTCAGATTTAAACGTTGGATGGCCTGCTGAGATCTTGTCTTTGATGGCGGTCAAATCCGCGGTCGTGTAATGGTCCACAGCGCTTGTTGCGGCAATCAACACCGTAGCGGCCAGGAGGGAGAGAGCAATGTTTTTCATAGGCGGGAAGAGAGGGTTCAATTGGTGGGCCCTGTAGGATTTGAACCTACGACCAATGGATTATGAGTCCACTGCTCTAACCGCTGAGCTAAGGGCCCGCAACGCAATCTTAGCAGGCCCCAGCCCTGATTTGGAGAGGATTTTGGCTGGAACTAATGCCCGGCCACAGTTGACAGGGCTGCAGCATTGGCCTTCACCAATTTCTCCAGTTCGGCGATGCGTGCTTGCAGATCGTCAATCGTCTTATGCTGCTTCTGAATTTCATTCAGCAGCATGGCCGGCAGTTGCTGATATTGCAGTGTCTCTACCTGCCCATCTTTGCCGTAGACTGCGAGCTCCGGATAGATGGCCGCCACCTGTTCCGCAATCAAGCCATACTGCCTGTTTTGGCTGCCATTCGCCACGCTCTCTTTGTAGCGAAAGGTAACCGGTTCCAGCAGCATCAGCTTGTCGCTGGCGGCCGCCATTGGCTGAATATCTTCTTTGTATCTCCTGGACGATGCCGCCACGCCAAGTTGCCCGTTGGCATTCACAAACACCGCCGCGCCGCCCGTCACGTTCGTTCCTGAAATGCCAGCTACATAAGTAGCCGTCTGTGTTCCCAAAGTTCCAATCCGAATCAAGTTTGCGTCCGTGCTGACTCCCTGGTTTCCAATGATGATATTATTCGCGCCTATTCCCAGGCTGATACCCGCCTGGTATCCGATGGCGATGTTACCGTTCCCCGTGGCGCTCAACATTGCCTGTGCGCCGAGTGCAGTATTAGTGGTTCCCGTAGCGCCGTTCATCGCCTGATAGCCGAAGGCTGAATTGTAGTTCACGGTGCTGGCTGAAACGAGAGCACCATAACCAACCGCCGTGTTGCCAGTGCCGGTAGTGTTTGAAGCCAACGTGCTCTGTCCAAACGCCGTGTTGTTACTACCCGTAGAATTCGCACTCAACGCAGTCGAACCTACAGCAGTGTTATAGTTGCCGCTTAGGTTGTTGCCCAGCGCGCCGAAACCCACACCCGTGTTCTGGGCTCCTGCAGTGATCTCCAAAGCTCCTAAACCTACCGCAGTATTGTTAGTGGTGGGACTGCTGTTAGAAGTGCTATTAGAAGTGAAGTAACCATTTACATCCATAATCACGTCCGATGCATCGGTTACGTACACACTGACTGCGCCTCCTGTGCCAGCCGGCACAATGGCAGCATTCGCGATAGTATCACCGGCGATGTCATTCAATGTCGAAACTACTGGCTGGGTGGCCCCGGTCGCCCAGATGCTGAGATAATAAAGCGGCGCGCCGTTCAGCGGGACAACAGTGACATTGAGAGAATACGCGGTAGCGCTCGCAGGCAATCCGCAACTGCTGGATGGCAGAGGAAAGCTCCGCGTGCTGTTGGCAGACATAATCGGTGCGCCGAGCGGCCCGTTTGCCAGGCGAGTATCCACCACTCGACAAGGGGTGACAGCCACGAAGTTTGTAAATGTTTGAGCACTTACTAAGGCGTTGGCGATCAGACTGGCACCAATTCCGGCGCAGACTCGCCCCAAAAAACGCGCATTAACCATTTGATAACTCCTGATGAATTAGAACAAGAGGAGATTCTGCACCCACCAATACACCAAAGTAGTGGTCATCTGGGCGTAGAAACGTACCCCCTATATTGTATCGTTCCCGGGCGTTTAAGCTGAGTGAATATCAATTAAAATTCTTTGAACTGCCTCTCGCACTGTCTTACTTCTAAAGGCACAATCCGACAAGATATCGCCTTTAAAGTCCTCTTGGTTGCTCGCAACCAGCACACCCGGAATCCTAAATGCCGCAGCTGCTCCTAGATCGCGTTCGGAATCTCCCACCATCCAAGACCGACTAACGTCGATCTCCAGATCGCGAGCGGCCGTTTCCAATAACCCGGGCGCAGGCTTGCGGCAATGGCACCGGATCTTGTATTCGGGACGTTCTCCCGCTATCCCACGTTTCGGATGATGCGGACAATAATAAATGGCATCCAGGTGTGCACCCTTCTCGCCCAACAGATCTACGAGCCTTTGATGGATGGTCCCTAGTTCTTCAATCGTGCACTCTCCCCGCGCAATCACGGGTTGATTCGTCACCAATACCGCCAGGCGGCCCGATTCATTGATCAGCCGAACCGCCTCGCCCGCACCCGGGAGTAATTCGATCTTCGCTGGTGAGGTAATCCACCCGTAATCGAAGTTCAATGTCCCGTCACGGTCTAGGAATATAGCTGGCTGCATGAGTAAATAAGAGGATATCTTTTGTGCAAAGAGTTAAATCATGGCGAACCCTTTTGTAGGCAGAGACAACACCCGCTTCAGTCTCAACGGCAACCCTTTCGCGGTGGCTGGCGTAAATTGCTATTTTCTTGCCTACTGCACCGAGGAGAGCCGGCGCGCCGCGACGAGCCCAGTATTATGGCTTGGGAACTAACGAACGAAGCGCGCTGTGATGGCGAATGGGATATTCTCTTGGATTGGGTGCATGAGATGGCCGCGTTTGTGAAACAACTCGACGGCCATCATTTGCTTGCGCTCGGGGACGAAGGTTTTTTCAACCAACATCACTTTCTGCAACCTGGGAAAGCTCAGTTGTACGACGGCCGCCACGGCACCGATTTTGCCGCCACTTTGGACATTCCCGAAATAGATTTCGGCGGCTATCATTTCTATCCGCAAGACTGGGGCCATGATAACGATCTGGAATTTGGCGATCAATGGATCAAAGATCACGCCAAAATCGCCGAAAGGGCAGGGAAGCCTGTTGTCATGGAGGAATACGGCTTAAAGATTTGCGATTCCGTGGTGCCAGACTCGGCAGCACGCAAAGCCTGGTTTGCACGCTGGCTGAATACTGTCAACGAGTCGACGACCGCTGGCTCTCTTCTTTGGATGTTGGGTGGCACCGAATCCGATACTAGCGGCTACGTTGATGCGTATGTAGTCTACAAAAAGGACGAGATTGCGTCTTTATCTGCACAAGCCGTCGGTGCGTCGTAAAAACTACCCGCAATCGTCGGGTGTACACGGCAGAGCCATGTCCGGAAAACAACGCCGCAAATGCTGCGCCAGGTAACAGGCAAATTCTCTTGGCGAATAACTGCGTCCTTCGCCCAGAACTGCCACTGTGCGCCCATCCAAATCGCGCGCAACGGGTACCTCTTGTTCCTCAGGATAAAAACGCAAATCCTCATGCTGATAACCCGTAACCAGCACCTTGATCACGGGTCCCCAGCGCTCAAACGCGAGGCTGATGGTGATGTCGGTCGACGGATACCATTTCCTGACAATGCCGATAATGCCGCGCCCCGATTTCCACTCAACAAGGTGAAAATCTTCCAGCCCATGTGCGGTGGCGACACCATTTATATTTTTGACGTGTTGCTGAGACTCTCGCTCCAGCTCTTCCCAAAACGCCAAGCCTTCCTCGTACAGGGGAAGCGGCGCACGGTATGCAATCGCTGCGCTCATAGTCACTACCTCCAACAAAAAATTTCCGCGGACCTTTCGATCCGAAAAACGTTGGCTCCGAGGACTCTACAGGGAGGGGTTTTAGAACCCAATTTTTAATCGGTACTGAAAATAACCGATTAGTGAACGTATGTTAACTCAGTTTGGTGTCAGATGGAAGAGCTATTTATGGAAAATTGTAAGCTGTTGAAAAATATGCTTATAACCCGTCAAAAAAAGAGCTGGCGGTCCTGAAGAAAAGAGGCCGCCAGCAAGAGTCTATACTGCGGAGGGACGGATGCGGGGGCGATACGCCGCAAAACCTAGAAGTGCGCTGAATGTCAGAAAAGCACCAGAAACCAGTCTTGATCGCTTGACGTTTTCCGAAGGAACCACAGACGGTTCTGAAACCAGAGTCGCGTGCACGGGCCGTGTCGCGATCTCTTCCGCTCTAGCTGATGAGGATGTGGAAGAAATCAGAAGGGCCAGAACGCTCACCAATAAAAGGCGTGCAGAGGTTTTCAACTTCGTTCGCTTCTCCGGATCAGCGTCAATCTGTCTGTACCTGGACATTTAGAAATTTTCTTCTTCCCATAGTGGACTAAACGACCGCTGCAAAGCTTCACCCAAATGAGTGAGTACTCGAAGAAACAGTACTGGGCAATCCGTTCCATGTTGCGGAAACGGCGCGGCTGATAGCTGGCCAGTAAGTAGTTTTCTCTCCAACTGCACGCTACTATAGCAACTTGAACGATCCAAGCGTCAATAAGTCAGCAGAAGCAAACGGTCCTGAATATTACGCTCAGCGAGGCGAGCAAGTCTTGGCCGCTACCATTTCAGATCGTGACCGTCTGCTCATGGACGTACAGCGTCTGCAATCCGACCTGCAAAACTTGGCCCGCGAAAACGCGCAAGCACAAGGCACGCTGCAAGCAATACTGGGCAGTCGCGCGTGGCGTTTGGCGGAGAAAGGTCGCACCCCTTTCCGTAAAATGCGCCAGGACTGGCCGCGCGTTTATAACGCTGCGCGGTTTGTCGCGCGAACTTTAACCGGCCGTAGAAGAAAGCTTGCCGCCAAAGCCGCCGGATCAAGCCAGCCGCTCGCATCACCTGGGCCCGACAGTGCTGGACACCGAGCGGGCCTCTTTTCCCAAGATAACGCTTATCAACGCTGGATTATCGAGCAAGAGCCTACCGCCGCAGATCTAGATGCCCAGCGAGAGTCGGCCGAGTCTATGGAAAGCCCACTCTTCAGTATTGTTGTGCCGGTCTCCAAAACCGATCACGCCGTGCTCAAGACATGGATCGAAAGCGTTCTGAATCAAACCTATCGTCGCTGGGAGTTGTGTATTGCCATGACTCCCGACGATGACAAGCAGAACCGCAATTTTCTTGGTGCGTTAGGCAAGCAAGACGCGCGTGTTCGCCTAACTGAGCTCACCGAAGACAAGGGCACCTCCAGCAATACGAATGCCGCCCTTGATCTAGCTTCAGGCGAGTTCATCGCTCTTCTCGATAACGGCGACGCACTCGCGCCTTTTGCGCTTTTCGAAATGGCATCGCGAATCAAGACTCAAAGCACTGTCGATCTCATTTATTCCGATCATGACTACCTTGATCCTCAACACGGTTTGAGACGCGATCCTCTGTTCAAACCAGATTGGTCTCCCGAGATTATGTTCTCGGCGAACTACATCAGTCATTTGACGGTTTTGCGGCGCTCGTTGCTCGAATCGTTAGGGAGATTCGACCCAGCCACTGACGGTGCGCAGGATTGGGATTTGTTTCTTCGCATCACTGAAAAGACCCGCAACATCGCTCATATCCCCAAAATTCTGTATCACCGGCGAATGCACGACTCTGTTAAGAACGATGCGGCCGATGCCCAACTCTTAGCGCTTCGCCGGCACATGGAAAGAACCGGTCTTGCTGCGGAGCCCGAGATGATGCCGAACGCTTTGCTTCATGTGCGCTTCAAACAAAGGCCAAGCGCGCTTGTCTCCATCATCATTCCTACCAAGGACCGCCTCGATCTGCTCTGTCGCTGTATGTCCTCGCTTCTCGAACTCACGTCTTATGACAACTTCGAGATCATCATCGTCGATAACGGCAGCAAGGAAACTGCTACCAAGGAATACTTCCGCAGCCTGGAAGGCGACAAACGAATCCGCCTTCTCTGGCATCCTGGTCCTTTCAATTACACCGCTATTCATAACCGCGCCGCCATCGAAGCGAATGGCGAGTTGCTGCTTTTCCTGAGTAACGACGTGGAAATTACACGCCCCGATTGGCTCACCGAATTGGTCTGCTGGGCGAATCAACCGGCCATCGGCATCGTCGGTGCAAAACTGTTGTTCGCTGACGGCACTATTCAGCATGCCGGCGTTGTGGTAGGAATGAGCGGATTCGCCGATCATCCCTTTATTAATGGACCTGCCTTGGCTTACACCTTGGCGGGCAGCACCGGTTGGTATCGGGATTTTCTAGCAGTCACGGGTGACTGCATGCTCATGCGCCGTCAGGTCTTTTACGAAATCGGTGGACTTGATGAAGACTTTGTTGTCTGGGGCGCTGACGTGGAAATGTGCCTCAGGGCTCATCAGCGAGGGTACAGGAATGTCTACAACCCATTCGCCGAACTGATTCAACACGAGCCGCAGAGCCACAACACGCAGATTCCAGAGATAGATTTTGTCGAGTCTTTGGAACATTCCCGCCGTTGGCTGCTGAGTGGTGATCCATATTGGAGTGCCAATCTTTCGCTGCTCAGGCAACAGCCAACCTTTCGGCATCCCAACGAACAGTCGAGCTTTGGTTTAGCGCAAAGACATGTGGAGAGCTTAAAGGCCTCTGGTCAATGGGGCCGGACCGAAGAAGAATCATGGGTGAGTTGGTTCGATTGCAGTGCGGAACAATTCCAACTGTTGCGGGCTCATAACCCTGCTGTCCATGGCCTGCACGCCGTGAAGCGATTGCTGTGGTTCATCTCCCCGTTTGAAGTGCCTTTTTACGGAGGCATTTACACCATTTTGCGATTTTGCGATTACTGGAAACATGAGAAGAATATCGAGATCTTTTTCGCTGTCTGTGGCTCATCAGATAGGGTGAAGACGGCCGCACTCATTCGCCAGGTTTATGCAGATGTCCAGGACGGCCATGTCTTTGTTCTCGATAATCCTAAGCAGGCCGCCGAATTACCGGCTGTTGACGCCTGCATTTGCACGCTGTGGACCACGCCTTACTTCGCACTTCACCAGACAAATGTGGGTCGCCGCTTCTACCTGATTCAAGATTTTGAGCCTTCCTTCTATCGGGCCGGTTCGGTGAGCGCGATTGTGGAGAGCACCTACCGTATGGGCTTATACGGAATTGCCAACACCATCAGCCTCAAGCAAATGTATGAAGCAGAGTATGGCGGCAAAGCAACCTACTTCAATCCAACCATCAATACCTCCGTTTTCCATCCTGCAGAATCGCCGCAGAGTGACAATCCCCGCAGGCCCCTGCAAGTGTTTTGCTATGGTCGCCCCAAACATCCTCGCAATGCTTTCGAACTTGTGAAACAAGCGATGAAGAACCTCAAGGCTCGCTTAGGCGACAAGGTTCGTATTGTGAGTGCCGGTGATGAATGGCAACCCTCCGAATACGGGCTCCAGGGCATTGTACAGAATCTCGGCCTCTTGTCCTATGAAGAAACGGGTCGCCTTTATCGTGAGAGTCAGGTGGGGGTTGTCATGATGCTCACTCGGCATCCCTCCTATCTCCCACTCGAACTCATGGCCAGTGGCTGCCTGACCGTTACGAACGTGAATTCTTGGACTGGCTGGTTGTTGAAAGACGGCGAAAACTGTCTCTTGGCCACCGCTACTGCGACGGCATTAACCGACACAGTGGAACGCGCACTCCTGAATCCCACTCTGCGAGAAGCCATTTGCAAAAACGCTCTCGCGACGGTTCGCTCAGAGTACCTCGATTGGGCGGCTCAGGCTGAGAGCGTTTTTCAATACTTGTGCGATCCAGAGAGTGCGGCCTGCGAGCGCAAAGAAAATGGGCGGACACCCCGGGCCCTTGCGATTACAGCTGATTGAGTGGATTGAGCAGGCGTGTCCGCCGCTTGTTCATGGCGCAATAGTCCCACTGAACCGCCGCAATCGAAAGCCTGTGCCCACGCCCGGTACGTCGTCAGCGGCATGGATAGACGATAAAATCCGATCTGTAGCAGACCAGAGCAGTCCGACTTCGGCGATCCCCAGAGCCTTACGAATCAGGTGGGCATGATTCTAGAAATAAAGAGTCTCCGCGTGGTTGGCAGCGCGAAGAGGGACACTTTTCGAATGTCACAACTTGTTCTATCCTCACTTCATCGCCAACGAGTTCGCCGCCATCATCATGGCCACAAGAAAAAAAGGAAGATGCCCCACTGCAATGCTCAATTGACTCGGCCCCGCAATCGTCGGCCCACTCCGTGGCAACACCGGAAACCACAAGTTTTTAAGTTGCCAAAGACTCCCAACCAGGCCGAACATAGCCACGCCTAAGCCAACAGACATAGCGCCACTCATACCGCTGTCGACATAGCCCGTATACCCTTTGGCAAGCAGCCGAAACACTCCGAGCCATGCCGTTATTGCCAAACCGGCTGCCACCGATAAAGCAAATGGCCAAAACCGCATCGATCGCAGATAAAGCCAGTGCACTGTCGCGAAATGCCAAACGGCCAGCAAGAACGCGCCAAGCATGAACGGCGAAAACTCCGCGGCTGCTTTCGGCGAGCCCAAGGCAACCAGACCACCAGCGACACACAGCGCTCCAAAGAATCGCATGGCGCTCGCCACCACTGCCACGCCATTCGGCCCACGCAAGCTTTCAAACCGAGCCGGGTAATAGAACGCCGCATAAGAACCACGCGCCTGAGGCAAGCCGCGCAGGTACAGGACAAGCAGCCCAATCAGCGGAAGCTGCATACCGCGAAACTCAACCCACTGCAGCTGCGTGAACTCTTTTTCTAAACTCTTCGACAAACGGATCGGTGACGCCAGCAACAAAAGAGGCCATCCCCCAGACGAAGCCAGAAATTGACACGCTTCTTCCTCGGAAAGCCGATTCGTGACAATCAGAACTTTGAAGTCGACCCGCTCTGGAACCACTCCAAGCGAATACACGGGAACCGGATCACCAATCGCTCGCTCGAACACCCGGTCGTTCCTCTCAAAAGCCTTCCTTACTCTAGCGGCAATTGGCTCATCGGCCGCAGCATAATTCAGTGCGTAAAAATAAGGCCTTGTATCTGTCCTCGTCTTGGCCTGCTTGTGAAATGCGCTCAAAAGGTCAGCTAGGCGTTGAATCTGACGCGAGCGCGCCGCACTGTAGATGCCATCCGTGGTCGGCATCCATCGCAACAGATCAGGCGAACTCATCGTTCGATAAAGCGCTAAAGAAGCTAGCGCGACAACTAAGCTAAAAACTCCATCTTCAACCCATGCCGGAACAACGAACCGGGGCACGAACAGCGGATTACTCGTCAGGTACCGACCCTGCCAAAACACACAGCTAGCGAGCAGCAGATTGATACAGACCACCGAATTCCCAAACGAAGCGATCGTAAGCTTTCGCAGCAAAAATACATAACAAACGCCAAGTTGGAGCGCCACGCCCAAAACGAGTTCGAACATAAGTAATCCGCTCTCCCGGGCAAGCCGCTCGTCGCCGCCATATCCGCCAAACAGAAATGGATGCCAATAAACGAGAAGTCCAACAAGCATCAAAACGGGCGCAAGTAATCCCGCAAAAGTCTCTGCTACAGGCCGCGGCGCCCGCGTTGGAATGTGCAGTCGATTCGGCAGCGGAATCGCATCGCGGTAAGGCTCACCCGTCCGGAAAGCCGTGAGGATCTTCTCAAAACCTGCTCGGAAATTCCCACGCATGTCGACGATACTATGGGCGCTCGCCGCCAAATCAATGTGCGCAGCATGCTTGAATTGCAGCGGCGTCGCTTCCACTATTGCCAAATACAAGGGCCGCTTTGCCGCCAGCGCCACTGCAATTTCCTCCGCCACATTCGGCGAAGCCAAAGACTCCCGTGACACCAGCAGGATGATTGCCCCGCAATTCTCGATCCCCGCTCGAATGTTCGCCTGCCAGTCCCCTCCCGGAAATAGACTCAGCAGATCGAACCACACGTTCGCCCCATACTCAATCGCCGTCACGGCTAACGATTCCGCAAACGGCCGCTGCGCCCGCGAATAACTGACAAACAAGAACGGAGGCATATCCGTCAAGCTAGCGGTTGCGAAACGCCAAGCATTGTCGGAATCAACTCGGAAACCATAGGGTGAATGTGAACCGCGCGCTTCAGCGTCGCATGGATGCAGTGTATCGCCTCGTCACCACCCGTATCCGAAATCGCTGCGCCCAGAATCCGTCTTGTCTCGGCATCCACCAGAATCTCCATGAATCCTTGCGTTTCCCCTTTCTCCACGGCCCGCGCTGCAGAATCGTCAGGTCGATCCCAAACGTTGGAACATCTGCCCAAACTCAAGGCCGATGAGCCGCCGCCAAGAATAACCAGATGGCCTGGCAGCGAATCTATCTGGAGCAGAGAAGAGTTAGTTAAGCTAGGGAACAGCACCAAGTCCTTCCATTTCCGGTATTGTCGCTCGACCGCCGACGTTAACGGAAATCTGCCCTGAGATTATCTCTCAGAGCCGCTCGAGGTCAATCCTTAACTGGGCGCTTATGGACGTGTCCGCTCGCTTTCGCTCTACCCTTTTTCCGCGATGCTCAATGCCTCATCGCCAGCGGGCTTCAGATGTCAATCCTACCCCGCACTCGCCGCCGCCGCTCCCACCGCGCTCAATTCCTTCACAATGCTTCCCACAAACGACTTCGCATCGCCAAACAGCATCAACGTCTTGTCCATGTAGTAAAGCTCATTGTCGATACCCGCAAACCCCGGACTCATACTCCGCTTGATCACCATCACTGTATGCGCCTCATATGCTTTTAGAATCGGCATACCGGCAATCGGGCTATTCTTATCATTGGTCGCTGCGGGGTTTACGACGTCATTCGCGCCGATGACCAGCGCCACATCTGTCCGCGCGAAATCGGAGTTAATCTCGTCCATCTCCACCAATTTGTCGTACGGAATATCCGCTTCCGCCAGCAACACATTCATATGCCCAGGCATGCGCCCGGCCACCGGGTGAATCGCGAAACGCACTTCTACGCCGCGCTTTGTCAAGATATCGTGCATTTCCCGCAGCTTGTGCTGNNGCGCCACCGCCATGCCGTAACCAGGAATAATCACCACGCTGCGCGCCGCATCCAGTATCTCCGCCGCTTCTTCGGGCGATGCCGATCGAACCGGCTTCTCCGTGGCCTTCGCCGTGCTCGTCTGAATGGTTCCGAACGCACCAAACAATACGTTGCTAAACGACCGGTTCATCGCCCGGCACATAATCACCGAAAGAATAAAGCCCGACGAACCATCCAACGCGCCCGCCACGATCAGCAATTTATTATCAAGCGCAAATCCCATCGCACTGGCAGACAACCCAGCGTAAGAGTTGAGCAACGCAATCACCGTCGGCATGTCCGCGCCGCCAATCGGCACAATCAACAACACGCCGAAGATCAGTGAAAGCACCGCTAGAATCGGAAACAGATAGCTCTTCTCGGGCGACATGATGAGCATGATGCCGACAATTACAGCCAGCCCTAATATGCCGAGATTGACGAAATTCTGACCTTTGAAGGTGATTGGCCTAGTGGGCAGAATCTCCTGCAATTTACCGAACGCCATTAAACTCGCCGTGC
>PMQB01000367.1 GCA_003169195.1 Bryobacterales bacterium | reverse complement strand
CATGCCTTCGATCAGCTGATGCGGATCTTTTTCCATCAGCAGCCGGTCTTTACAGGTGCCCGGTTCGCTCTCATCGGAGTTACAAATGATGTAAGTGGGCTTGCCGCTTGTGCGCGGCACAAAGCTCCATTTCAGGCCGGTCGGAAACCCCGCGCCGCCGCGCCCACGCAAGTTGGAAGCCTTCAGCGTGTCAATGATGGCATCGGGCGTCATGGCAATCGCCTTCTTCAGCCCTTCATACCCTTCTGTTGCCAGATAAGTATCAATCGATGCCGAATTCGGCAATTGGAAACGCTGCGAAATTACCTTTACTTCCAGCGGATGCGGGTCGTTGTACTTGATCGCCATGGTTAGTTAAGACGCCTTCTTACCGTAACTGCCGTCGCGCAAGGACGCTATCAGTCTGTCAAAATCGCCGTTAGTCACAAAATGATGGAAGTCGTAATTAATCTGGATGGCCGGCGCCCATGAACAGGCCCCCATGCATTCCACTTCCTCTAACGAAATCAATCCATCGTCCGACACTTGTTTGTTGTTGAGCTTTAGCGAAGCGCAGGCATGCTCCCACAACTCTTCTCCACCCACTGCCTGGCAGGCAATGTTAGTGCAAACCTGCACATGAAACTTACCGAGCGGCTTGCGGTGAAGCATCGAATAATAGCCGATAACTTCGTCCACTTGCAGTGGCGTCACGCCACAGCGGCGCGCCACTTCGTCCACCACTTCCTGGTTCACGCAGCCCACTTCATCTTGTGCATAGAGCAGCATGGGGACCACGGCCGACCGCTGCCGGCCAGTCGGATAAATTGTCAAGAGCTTAGCGAAACGCGCTTCCAGCGCCGGTGAAAAAGTCATACGGTTAACGGTCGACATCTCCCAGCACGAAATCCATGCTGCCCATAATGGCGATGGAATCGGCAATCGGCACACCTTCTAAAAGCGCGCCCAACCCTTGCAAATTCCCAAAGCTGGGAGTTCGCATGAACACGCGATGTGGTTTCGCCGTGCCATCGCTCACCACGTAATAGCCGAGTTCGCCCCGCGGCGACTCGATGATCTGATAAACCGAACCTTCCGGCACCCGGAAGCCCTCGGTCACAATTTTGAAGTGATAGATAAGCGACTCCATCTGAGTCTTCATCTTTTCTCGTTCGGGCAACAACACATGCGGCGCATCGGCCTGCCATGGGCCGGAAGGCATGCCGTCCAAGGCCTGTTTCACAATACGCAAGCTTTGGCGCATCTCTTCCATACGGACTTCGTAACGGGCGTACACGTCATTCTCCGTTCGGGTGGGAACGTCGAAGTCAAATTTCTCGTAGCTGCTGTAGGGGCAATCTTTGCGCGCGTCCGTTTTGATACCGGCGGCACGAATCATCGGCCCGGTGATACCCAGATCCAGCATGAGTTCCGGCGGCAATCCGCCCACGCCTTTAGTACGGTTCACAAAAATCGGATTCGACGAAAGCAGGTTGTGATATTCCTCAACGCCTTTGGCGAGGCGTGGAATCACGTTTGACACAACCTTCTGCCAACCGCGCGGCGGCTCTAACGCCAGCCCGCCAATGCGAATGTAGCTGGTCATCATCCGTTGTCCCGAAAACATTTCGAAGATCTTCAGAATCTCTTCGCGTTCGCGGAAGCAGTAGAAGTAGACGGACATGGCGCCTAAATCCAGCGCATGTGTGCCGAGCCAAGTTAAGTGGCTGCTCACCCGCGATAATTCGCAGAGCAGCACGCGCATCCACTGCGCCATGGGCGGAATTTCCAGTTTGAGCAAGCGTTCCACAGCCAGCGCATAGCAGAGATTGTTGCCCAGATTCGACAGGTAATCCACGCGGTCTGTAAGCGGAATGCCCTGTTGATACTTCTTAACTTCGAATTGCTTTTCGATGCCGGTATGAAGAAACCCGATTTCGGGACGGGCGTTCAAAATCGTTTCGCCATCAAGTTCGAGCACCACCCGCAAGACACCGTGTGTAGAAGGGTGCTGCGGCCCCATGTTCAGCGTCATGCGGCGCGCTGTACTAGACGGCTCGTAAGGGATTTCGAGGCCCGAAGGATCCGCTACTTGTAGTTCATGCTGCGGATCGAGTGATTCGACGTGTGTTGTGCCTTCTTTCATGGCTGGCTATTCATCCTGATACGAATACTTATGTCCGTGTATTGGATAATCTTTGCGCAAAGGAAACCCCTCCCAATCCGCAGGCATCATGATGCGCTCCAGATTCGGGTGATTGAAAAACTGCACGCCGAACAAATCAAACACTTCGCGTTCGTACCAATTAGCGCCGCGGTAAACACGCGAAACTGACTCTATTGAATCTGCTTCCTTCGCTCGAACAATCACGCGCAATCGAGTGTTGCTCTTGAACGAGTGCAACATATATACGACTTCGAAGCGCGGCTCGCGCGGCCACCAATCGACCGCAGTCACAGCCGACAATCGTTCAAAGCCCGCCGAGTCGCGCAAATGCTGCATTACTTCTACGATGGCTTGGGCCGAGATATAGAGAGCCGGGCCGTCTGTCTCTGTCTTCAAATCCACTACCGCGCCGGGAATCGCTTTCTCCAATGCAACGGCGACTGGATTCTGCGCCGAAACGTCAGGCAGCACGCTTTGTCTCCCTTCGCGCTGGACGGCTGGATGCATCGGTAGCCCAGTTCAGCACACCTTTCTTCCAGATGTAGAAATAGCCGCACAGCACTAAAACAATGAACAGTAACATCTCGAAAAATCCAAACAGTCCAAGCTTGCGGTAAACCACGGCCCAGGGATAGAGGAAGATCGCCTCTATATCAAATAAGATGAAAACCATGGCGACGAGGTAGAACTTTACAGAAAATCGTTCGCGCGCATTGCCGACGGGTTTCATTCCCGATTCGTACGGACTTGACTTAACAGTGTCGCGCACGCGCTGGCCGAGAATGGCCGAGAAACCAATCATCGCTCCGGCCACGCCGACAGCGATCACAATCTGAACTAATACAGGAAACCAGGTTTCAGGATAGCTAGGCATTGTCTTCAAGTGGCGTTAGCCACAAAGTGTAATTATTAGAGTAGCAATGAATGCAGCGCAAAGGAGCAGGATTGGGTCAAATGCCTGTGGAAACCATACTGGTTTATATCAACGGTGAAGCTCATCACATGGCGGCCCCGCAAACGGTGACCGCGCTGCTGGCCACTTTGAGCGTTCCCGCCGAGCGCGTTGCGATCGAACTCAACAAAACCATTGTGCGCAAACGTGAGTGGGCCAGTACGCTGGTGGGCGAAGGCGCCCAAGTTGAAATTGTAGAGTTTGTGGGCGGCGGGTAAATCGCAAATAATTCTTATTGACTCTCGCCACAGGTCTAGTACAATTTTGTAAGCCGTACATTTCACGACACGAACTGGGCGTTATGTTCAAAACAAAGAAAGTCCGTATTGATTTGCCGCGCGATCAGCGTACGTTCACCAGCACGGATGTGGCGAAGATCGCCCAAGTGAGCCTCAGACAGTTGCAATGGTGGGATGAGCGCAAGGTGGTCTCGCCGCGCCATGAAGGGCACAAGCGCATCTATCTGGCCGAAGAAGTAATTGAGATTACGGTCATTGCCGAACTGCGCCGGAAAGGCTTTTCGCTGCAGAAAATCCGCCGGGTTCTGCGCTTCCTTCAACGTGAAATGGGTAGACGCCTGGCCGACGTCATGTCGAGCGATTCGCATCTTCATCTGCTGACGGACGGCAAGTCCATCTACCTGGAAGACCAGCAAGACCGCATTCTCGATCTCTTGAAGAACGCACGGCAGCCGATGTTCCTGGTCTGCGTGAGCGACCAAGCCAAGCGCCTGGACGAAGCACCGCCGAAAAAAGGTGTTCGCAGCGAAACCCCTGCTACGATTGCTCGACGCACGCGTGCCGCCAGCTAGTATTCTGGTGAAATGCCGGATTTGGATGGGAAGCCGAGCCCAAAGTTAAAGTCCGCCGTTGACCCAGATCGGAGACGAAGGAAAACAAGCAGCCTGAAGAGGAGTGCCAGGCGGAAGCGTAATGCCTGGTTTTCGGTCGGCGTTCTCACTCTTCTTGTTGTGCTTATTCCGGTCGTCTTAAGATCGCGGCACCCCCGCTCGCAGGCCCAGAACGTACCCGACGCCCCGCCCGCCGGCAAGGACGATTTGACGGCGGCGCAGTGGATATCGCAGGGGGATGCCAGCCTTGCGAAAGGCGATTTTAGTAGCGCCGTTCAAAGCTACAGCCAAGCCATCCGCCTCCAACCCCAGGATCCCGGGACGGTTTATAGGAGGGGGGTTGTGTTGTTGGGAAAGCGCGAGATCAACGATTCCATTGCCGATTTCAACGAGGCGATCCGGCTGGCTCCCAATTTTGCGCAAGCTTTCTACAATCGCGGCAACGCGCGTTCGGCCCGAGTTGATTTGGATGGAGCCATTGCCGACTACACACAAGCCATTCGGCTGTTGCCCACCTACGCGGAAGCATTTAATGGCCGGGGCATGGTGCTCGATCAGAAGATCGAGCACGACGCCGCGATCAAGGATTTCCGCGAATCCACGCGCCTCAAACCGGACCCCTCCAGCTTCTACAACCTGGGCAAAGAGCTGTTACAGAAAGGCGAAAGCGACGAAGCAATTCAGGCTTTCGACCAAGCTATCCGCCTCAAACATGACTTTCCCGAAGCCCTAAACGATCGTTGCCGCGCCCTCACGGGCAAAGGTGACTACGACCGCGCCATTGAAGACTGCAGCGAGGCGATTCGCCTCTATCCGGGATTTGCCGTAGCCTTCAACAACCGCGGCAACGCTCGCAACGGGCAGGGGGACGTGTCTGGCGCACTACAGGATTACGACCAAGCCATTCATCTCGACCCGGACAACCCGACGACCTACTGCAACCGCGGCACGGCTCTACGCGAAAAGCACGATTTCACCGGCGCGATCAAGGATTACACAGACTCCATCACCATTTCTCCCGAGAACCCCGAAGCTTTTTACGGGCGGGCGAATGCCCGACGCGACCAAGGGGACTTGAACAACGCGCTCGTGGATTACAGCGAAGCCATTCGGCTCAGGCCGAAAAACGGTCCAGCCCTCTATGACCGAAGCAACGTGCGACGCAAGATGGGCGACATCGCGGGCGCACAGCAGGATCTGCAAGAAGCAATCAGACTTGGGCAAAAGCCAAAAAGGTAGCGGAAGGAGACGCACCTTCAGAAGTCTTGATCGGAAAACCTGTTTATTTTCAGATCCACTTGTAATACAGTGTTGGGCAAATTTCCCGCCCTATGATTCCTTAGGTCAATTTGAGCAACTAGTCCTGACTGCCATTCTCATACCCCATGAAGATGCGTATGGCGCCTCAATCCATTCCAAGGTGCAAGAATTGGCGCACCCTAAGGCAATCGCCCTCGGAGCTGTGTAAGTGACGTTGGATCGCCTTGAAGACAGAGGCCTCGTCGCATCATGGCTATCGGAGCCCACATCCGAATCTGGGGCCAGGACGGGGCCGGGGGAAAGAGACAGAATGACTCGGGACCACCGCACCCACCAAAAGCTATCGAGACGATTGTGGCGACTCTCTTGCCACCCGCTTCTCGCGAAGGAGTGCTGTGCGATTGTATGCGCGCTGCATCTCCGCTAACCAGTAGATTATCGACGCGCAGGGTGTTTTGTTAATAGGTGAGGCATTGCGATGATTGTCGCGGAATTAGATTGTCTTTCCCGGGGGCGTTCAGTAGCGCCACCAACGCCCGAACAAGCGGGGAATCACTAGCTTTAGTTACAAGCGCTTTCGTTCTCCTTCGTGAGACAATAGCGGTCAGTAGTCGCCATGCAAGCAGCCACCAACATCGGTATCCAATGGGGTCCGGCGCTCCTCGTCTGTTTTACTGTCATCATCGGAGTGATCTACCAGAACACACGTATGAATGACATGAAAGACGCTTTCAACAAGCGCTTTGACGACCTCAAGGGTGACCTGGCAAGCCGGATTGATGGCCTGAGGGACCTGATGAAGTCCAAGTTTAGGCGCGTGGATGAAAGAATCGAACGGTTGGAAAGCCCGCTCGTTCGGAAATAGATTTTGGCTCTTTGTCGGTGTGGTTCGGAAGTCTGCCCGCCAACGCTGCCTGAGGATTCCGTTGATTTTTCATGATTGGCGAAGTTCTTTTGTACTCATCAACCGAGAGATGGCGTCACACCCCGATTTTCCCGAAAAACCATAGCTTAGCCTCCCCGCCTTCCCCCTTAGCCACAATTAGCGTCTATACTGAAATTTAGACCCAGGAGGTCCATATTGGCGTCGCAGCGGCGGTATTTCGTTTACATTCCCTTGTTCATCGGGGCCTGCGCTTTAGCGGGCGGGATGTTCGGTTCTGGTTTTCGAACCGTTGCGGCAGCTTCGCAAGCTGAACACAACGCTAGCCCGACTTCGGACGCCGATCTGAAATCGAGCATCGAATCCTTTACTAAGGTCTACGACATCGTCGACCAGAATTACGCGGACAAGCTCCAGTCCGACAAGGCTGTCTACAAGGGTGCTATCCCCGGCATGCTCCGCACGCTTGATCCGCACTCGAACTTTTTTGATCCCAAAGAATTCTCATCGCTGCGTGAAGAACAGCACGGCATGTACTACGGCATCGGCATGCTGATAGGCGCTCAGCCGCGTACCGGCAAGCCGATGGGCATTCACCCCTTCGGTGGAACTCCTGCCTACAAAGCTGGCATTCGCCCCGGCGACATGCTGCTGGAAGTGAACGATAAGCGCGTTGATTCACTAACGACTACGGAAGTGGCCGAGATGTTGAAAGGGCCGAAAGGAACGAAAGTTCAGGTCATCGTTAACCGCTCCGGCGCTGCCAAGCCCATTACCTTTAACTTGGTTCGCGACGAAATTCCACGCAATAGCGTCGATACGGCCTTCTGGGTGAAGCCCGGTATCGCTTATATGCGAATCCAGTCGTTCACTGAAACCACCAGCCACGAAGTAGAAGACAACCTCAAGGCGTTGGGCGAACAGAACATCAAGGGCCTGATTCTCGATCTGCGCGAAAACCCGGGCGGGCTCCTGCAAGAAGGCGTTGCCACTGCGGGCCACTGGCTCGATCGTGGGCAAACCGTCGTTTCCCATCGCGGCCGTGCGTTTTCCGAAAAGCCTTATTTGGCTAAAGGCAGCCAGTTTGGCGAGAACTATCCAATCGTCGTCATTGTGAATCGCTACTCAGCTTCGGCTGCGGAAATCGTGGCTGGCGCGCTGCAAGATCACGATCGCGCTTGGATTCTGGGCGACACCACGTTCGGCAAAGGCTTAGTACAGACGGTCTATCCGCTCAGCGACAACACTGGCTTGGCGCTCACTACACAACACTATTACACCCCCAGCGGCCGCCTCATCCAGCGCAACTATTCAAACATTTCGTTCCTGGATTACTACTACGGCAAGCGCGGTGAGACGAAAGATCCGATGGACGTCAAGCAGACCGACCTCGGCCGCACTGTTTACGGCGGCGGCGGCATTACTCCTGACGAAAAATATGAAGCGCCCAAGCTGGATAACTTTGAAATCGCGACGTACCGCAAGAACGCGTTCTTCAACTTCTCGGCCCAGTATTTCGCCGATCACGATACCAAATTGAAAAAGGGCTGGACACCCGATGAATCCGTGCTGGAAAGCTTCCACGATTACCTCATGAAGCAGGGTGTAGAGTTTACCGAGAAGGATTGGACGACCGATCACGCCTGGGTTCGCGACCAACTGCTGGCCGAAATGTACGTCACGGCCTTCAGCTATGAAGATTCCCAGCGCGCGAAGATCGAGCAAGATCCTGAGGTTGGTAAAGCCATTGACGCAATGCCGAAAGCCGCCAGCCTACTCACACAATCGCGGGCACGTTTCGAAAAACAACGGGCGGCTTTGCGTTAGAATTTGACTCCCGCTACCGGAAGCGCAACTACTCAGCAACCGAACACCGGCGCTGTCGCGGTGCCGCAGATTACTGTTCTCGATACCGGGGGCCAGTATACGCACCTGATCGCGCGGCGCGTTCGTGAGCTCGGCGTCTATGCCGACGTGCAAGCGAGCGACACGCCCGCCGCAGAGCTGAAGAATCGGCTCGGCATTATCATCTCAGGGGGTCCGGCCAGTGTACTCGAAGCCGGCTGCCCTGATATTGATCCGGCCATTCTCGCGCTCGGTGTCCCGGTGCTTGGCATCTGTTATGGGCATCAGTTGCTAGCCCATCACTTGGGAGGCAAAGTCGAGAAAGGTGAGCGCGGGGAATATGGCATTGCTCAACTCACCGTCACCGCATCCGATCCGTTACTGAGCGGTATTGAACGTTCTCGCATTTGGATGAGCCACTTCGATACCGTTTCCGAAGTCCCTGTTGGCTTTCACGTCATTGGCTCGAGCGAAACATCTGGCGTTGCCGCTATGTCGGATCGGAAGCGACGGCTCTTCGGCATTCAGTTCCATCCGGAAGTTGTGCATACACAGGTGGGCCGACAGATTCTGGAGAACTTCGTCTTCAGCATTTGCGCTGCGCAAAACGATTGGAATGTTTCGCAACGAGTGCCGCTGGTGGAAGACCAGATCCGCGCGACAGTGCGCGACCGAAACGTATTCTTCTTCGTGAGTGGCGGCGTGGATTCAACGGTTGCCTACACGCTCTGCTTGCGTGCCCTTGGGCCCGAACGCGTCTTCGGCATTTATGTCGACACCGGCCTCATGCGCGAAGGCGAAACAGAACTGGTGCGCTCCATCTTCGACGAACTTGGAGCCAAACATTTTATTGTTGATTCCGCGGAACCTGAGTTCCGCGCCGCACTCGATGGCTTGCATGAACCGGAGGCGAAGCGTCGCGCGATTGGTGAGCAGTTTGTGAAAGTGCAGGAGCGCATTCTTGCCACAGAACATTTTTTGGACGGCCATTGGATTCTCGGCCAGGGGACGATCTATCCCGACACAATCGAATCCGGCGGCACTGCTAAAGCCGACCTCATCAAGACCCATCACAATCGCGTCGCCGGCATTCAGTCGTTGATCAATGCTGGGCGCATTATTGAGCCTCTGACTTCTTTCTACAAAGATGAAGTACGCGAAATCGGCCGCGAGTTAGGCGTGCCTGCCAAGTTCCTCGCACGCCATCCATTTCCCGGACCTGGTCTCGCCATTCGCTGTCTCTGCGCCGATGCGCACGCTCACGCCGAACTCACAAACGATGGAGTTATTCTTCCCGTGTGGTCCGTTGGCGTACAAGGCGACGCCCGCAGCTATCGCAAAGTTCTAGCGCTGGAAGATCCGCCTTCGCGCGAAGCAATCGAAACGATCGCGCCCGCTCTCACCAATCGACGCAGTGACATCAATCGCGTCATTGCGAACTGCGGAACAAAAGCGCCGATCGAATCGCTGCAAGTCTTCCCTGCAACTATCACGAAACAACGCCTCGATATTCTTCGCCGCGCCGACGCTATCGTCCGCGACTTCTGCCTCACCTCAGGCTTCGAGGACAAAGTGTGGCAATTCCCGGTCGTTCTCATCCCTGTTGGCACCGACACAGGTCGTGAATCGGTTATCCTGCGTCCCATCAATTCCGTCGACGGCATGACCGCTGACGTCGTCCTCATGCCATCCGCAGGTCTCGCAACTCTGACGCAAAGGCTGTTACAAATCCCCGAAGTTTGCGCCGTTTTTTACGACCTCACCCACAAACCTCCGGGCACCATCGAGTGGGAGTGAGACCGGGAGGTGCCAACAAACTATTTTGCCGGTACAACTTGAATGACCGCCATCATTCCACCGTCTTCATGTTCCAAAATATGGCAGTGATACACGAACTTCCCCGCAACCGCGAATGGAATCTCTACCGTAATCGCATGAGCCTTACACAAGCCCGCGCGCCAGTCCGCAATCGGATTGCTGAGGTCTCCGGAAGGATCATTCCCGCAAACGCCATCCGCATGAGGCAGGGGAAGGTTGTCAAACTCTACTCCTCGTCCCCGTAGCGAATTGGGCAGGATCGCCCCCGAAAGTTCATCATCAGTGAGCACACGGAATTTCGTCTGATGAATGTGGAAGTTGTGATCTTCCTGCGCCACATTGATGAGTTGCCACCGTTCGTAAACGGGCGTGTTACCTGGTCCTAACGGTAGACAAATCGTGTCGTTCATTGGGTTAAAGGCCGTGACGTCCGTTGCCGGTGGGCCGACAACGCGTCCTTTTTCGTCAATCTCTTCATACGCCAAACCGAATGCATCAAGATCGGTTGTCGGAACTGCATAGAAGATACGCCGCATGTGGCCCGCCGGTAGAGCTTTGCAATTGGCTGTCTCCGCCGCTTTATTGGCAGCTGATAATTGATTTGCAAGCACAGCGGGACTGCTTACATTATTCGCCTCACCCGCCAAACCCAGTAAACCTTGCATGTTCAGTTGAAGCGAGGAGTTGAAATTTACCCGCGCCAAATCCACCGCTGGCCAGGAGTCGCCCGCGGGTCCGGTCTGAAACCCGGTCGTTCGCAAAACTGCATAGGAATTCTGTGGCGCCGAGGCCACCATGTCTTGAGAATTCCGGTAGCTAACCCAAACCTCCACTCTGGCACTCGGCATCAACAATAAATTGCGCGTGCAGAGTGAAGCTTGGCCGGCAATGGCAGCAAAGCCATGGGTAACCGGGCATGCCTCTGGTTTGAACTTCGAGCCACCAATTTGCGTCATTTGGCCCAACGTCATGTCGGCAGACGGGCTGATGCTAACTCCGTCGGAAGCAACCACCTGCATGATCATATTGCGATTCTGGGCGGGGCTAAAAAGATTTAGGTTATAGGTGGCGCTCCCCGAAGTGTTTGTGATGCGCCAGATCTCACCGGCCGGCGAGGTCACGGGCAGCGTCGGATACAACTGCCCATTCAACGTAAAAAACCATTGTCCGCCTTGGTAATCCGGGCCACCTTGGTCCGAGGTATCCACTCCCGCGGCATGTCCTAAGCGAGGACTCTCATCAGGGTCGCGCTGCGGATCGCTGAAGTCTGGATCCTCTTGGGTTTGCAGTTGGCCGTTCGGCAAGACTTGCGCATCCTTCAACAGAATGTGGCGCAGGCCAATGCTAGGCAACAATGCGGCACACGCAAAGTTCTTGCAGACGTAATCGCTCGGGTGGCCGATTGTGATGATACCGGCAAGACCTGCACTGATTTGATTCAGCGCCAGACCATGCGCATGCGGGTGAAACCAAAACAAACCCGACGGATGACTTGCCGGAATACGAATAGAATAATCCGTATAGTCATACCGAACGTCGGCATGCAAATGTGGCGTCACCTCTGGCTTGCCATTGGCGGAATTGAACGTCAGCACAAAAATGTTATCCCCATACGTTGGATCGGACGCTGTAGGACCGTGCGGCGAGACGATTAGGCCATGGGTATGGATATTGACCGGATTGAGTCTAAGGAATTCATGCCCTGGCTCAGCCGCGTGTTCGCTATCTAGCGCCAGCGGCAACTGATTCACCAAGCGAACCTTCAGCAAATCACCTTGCTCCAACTGCAGACGTGTACCGCCGTAGTAGTTCGGCGAGCCAGCATCTGGCGGGCATGTGTTGCTGTTGTCGGCAGGTCTTCGGCATATCTGAAACACCCATCCGGTGGGCGCGCCCGGAAGCGTGTTAATGCTGCCAGCCTTCGCAATCATGAGAATGTCCAACACACCGTTAGCGCTACTTAGAGTGATAGGCTCTTTCAGATCTGCCGCGCAAAGCACACTTGCGCTCAACGCGAAGAACGCGGTTAAGGACGACAGTCTAGACAGGAAGCGAAAATGGAACACAATTTTTTCCTCCGAAAACGTTGTACAGCACTTGAAACCGATCAAAAGAACTGATCGGAACTTAATTTATTCTTTCATAGAGCGCAAGCCCCGATTTTGCAAGAAGGTGATGATCTGCCACCGCTGCTCCTCTGGCAAATGAGAAAACGAAGGCATGCGATGGCTGCTCGAGCCATTTCGTAGAATCCAAAACAAAGCACCTGGATTGGCAC
The DNA here is from genome assembly GCA_003169195.1 of Bryobacterales bacterium. GTDB lineage: Bacteria > Acidobacteriota > Terriglobia > Bryobacterales > Bryobacteraceae > Bog-105. Next base: position 344 of record PMQB01000367.1, on the reverse strand, counting down.
GCCTCACAAGATCGGTCGCCAGCACGGGCGTATGTGGCCGTCCCCTTCCCTTACCTCCTTCGCCGTGACAGCCCGAGCATTCACGCGCGAACAGCTTTTCTCCAGCAATCGAGGCACCCGGGTCATTCTGCAACGGATTGATCTGCGGCTTCGCCACCTTTGCTGCTTTTTGCAAAAGCGGCGCGCCCAGCAGTAAGGTCGCACTCCTTACGAAGAGCGCAGAACACAGTAGTGCGGCGATCAGCAGTCTCACTTGTGAAACCTCCGCGCAAACTGCGCGATCTCGTACGATATTCCAAACCGCACAAAGAACGGAATGCTGCTAGCCGAAGTTCGTCAGCAAA
>PMQB01000140.1 GCA_003169195.1 Bryobacterales bacterium | reverse complement strand
CGAAACAACACGCCCGCTCCCGGTGCAATCCACTCCATCTCTCCGCTAAACGCTTCTTCCTTCCCGCTGTACTGCGAAACCTGCCACAGCTTGCCGCCCGCCTTCCGCAAATGCACTTTCACTTGAAAGGAATTGTTCAGATCTTTATTCACCAACATGAAATAAGGCCGCCCCTGCTCATCTTCAAATTCACCAACTAGAAACCGGCCGCCCGCCGGAGAGCGCACAAAGCGCTGCGTCATCTCCACGCTCTCTACTAACTTGCTTGCTGAAAGCGGCTGCCCTTGTTCCGGCACCGACGGGTAATGAAACACGCCCGTACTCCGCAAACGAATCATCGTCGGCGCCAGCACGCGAATCTGATTGTTGATCCGCCGCAGCATGTCCCAAGTCGCCGTGCGGTTGCCATATTGATCCACGGCCGCCAATCGAAAATTTCCAATCGCTGGCGATGTATACGTGAAATACTGAATCCCCCGCGCCCCGTAAGCCAAACTCGCATACACTTGCAAATTGAACGTCGCGTCCGATGGCTCCATGTAATTGAAATGCGCATTCGCCAGAATGCAGTTCCAAAACGGCGTTTTCGTTTCTACGCTCGACCGCCGCACCATGTCCAAGTTGGTGTAGAAGTAATCCAACATCTCGCCGCCTACCAGCGAATAGTTGTCATAGCTCAGAAAGGGTTGGTGAATCGTCTGCACCAACATGCGCACATACGAACCGTAATCGCTTGTACCCAACCGGTCCGCACTCACGCGGGCAGGGAACAGGTTCACGTACGGCCACAACCCCGGCATGCTTTCACGCAGCAGCGCCGACACTTTCCCCAACCCCGCCATCATAGGTGCATTCGGTTCGTCCCTCAAGAAAACGCCCACCGCTGCGGGATTGCTGCCAATGTCTCTTCGCAGACTGTCCACCATCGACCGCAATTCCGCATCTCCCGGCAGCCTCATCCAATCCAGTCCGTCAATCGAGGGCGACTGCACGAAACACGAAAGTCCCGCGGCGCGCACCTTCTCTAAATCCGCCGCCCGGCAGAAGCCTGAAATGTTCAGCCCAGCTTCTTTCATGCCCCGGAGTTGTTGCTCGTCAGCCGGAGATTCCCCCCAAGCCATCACCGCAAAAGCTTTCGGATCTGTCTGTGCGTTGACTAAACCGCTGGTGACAAGAACAACGAAGAAAAAGGGGCGCATGGGATTTGCCCCACATCATACAGCACCAAAGCGAAGTACCGTCAGTTCCATTACGCAGGCCGATACAAGGTCCAGCCGGATGTGCCTAAGGTGCGGCTTATTTCGACCTCGCTCCAATCCGCGTACAATAAAGGTCATGGCCTTTCTGTCTCGGCGCGTCGGGATCTTCGCGTCTTCACTCGTTTTAGTTTCCAGCATGCTCCTGGCCCAGGATTGGAAAACAGCCACCACTCTGGCTGGTGTAGATTTCAGCGGACTCACCGTCAAACAGAAGGCAACAGCGCTCAAAATTTTGCGCGAAAACGCCTGCACGTGTGGTTGCGGCCGAACCATGGCGCAGTGCCGCGTCGAGGATCCCGCTTGTTCCTATAGCGTCGGTTTAGCAGCGACCGTCATTCAAGCTATTAAAGACGGCAAGACTCCCGAAAAGGCGATCGAAGCGGCTAATACTTCGCGCTACGGCGCCGCCCACCCGAGCCAAATTCTAGACGCCGCGGTGAAAGTGCCAGTCGCCGGATCTCCCGTCACGGGTCCTTCCGATGCGCCCATCACCATCGTTGAGTTTTCCGATTTTCAATGCCCCTATTGCATTCAGGCCGTCCCTGAAATTGAAGCGCTGCTGAAGGTTTATCCCAAACAGGTCAAGCTGATTTTCAAACAGTTCCCGTTGGAGATCCATTCCGATGCGTACCGTGCTGCCACCGCCGCTTTAGCCGCACAGAAGCAAGGTAAGTTTTGGGAGATGCACTACGCCTTGTTCGAACACCACGAAAATCTGTCGTTGGACGTCATCGTCAAGCTCGCACAAGACTTGAAGCTCGATACCAATCGCCTCAGAACCGACATGGAATCGAAAGAAGTGCGCGAAACCATCGCTAAAGATCTGGATGACGGCAACCATGCCGGCGTTGAAGGGACGCCTACCATCTTCATCAATGGCCAGCGCTACAACGGCCGCATCGAACTGGCGAGCTTGCGCGGTCTCATCGGCGACGAACTCAAAAAGTCAGGCAAACAGGAAACCGCCCGCCGCTAGTTCTTAGCATCCAGTTCTTTGGTCACCTCCAGGATCACGTCGCCGACAACTTGCAGGCTCTGCGCGCTCAGTTTGTCCATTGTGTCCTTATCCGTGTGCCAATACGCCTGGTTCGGACCGTAATCGAAATCGATTACATCTAGCACATTCACGCCAACCTCTGCAAACGGGTGGTGATCGTCTTCTATGGCGCCCGCATCTTGGCGAAAATACTTGGCATAACCCAATTTGGCGGCCGCCCGTTGCATCATCTCGCGCAGGCTTGCCGACGAATTCGAGTCGTTCAGTACATCTAAATCCTTGTCGCCGATCATGTCCACGTTGATCAGCGCCACCAGATGGCCTAATGTGCCATCTGCCAGCCACTTCGTCGCCAAGTGCCTGCTGCCGTAACAGCTATCTGTCTCTGTCCAGTCAAGGACTGCTTCTTCGCCGTCGAAAAAGATGACGTAGATGTCGTCTTTATGCTTTACCTTGGAAATCGCGCGTGCAAATTCCAGCAGAAAGCCGGTGGAAGAACCCGCATCGTTGGCGCCCAGGAAATGCACGCCCGCAATCTTCTTGGTGTCGAAATGCCCGGTAATGGCTACCGCCTTGCCCGATGTGCCGGGAAATTTAGCGATGACATTCGCCATAGACACCACGCCGTCTGGTGTTCTGCCCGAAAACGGGTCAAGCGACACCTGCGCCCCGGTTGGTTTCAGTTCACTTACAATCCAATCCCGCAGTTTTTGGATCGCCGCCGACCCGGATGGGCGTTCGCCAAAACTCACCGCATGGCGGGTATCGGCGAATGCCGCCGAGCCCCGAAACAGCGAATTGGCCGGTGCTCCGTGAGCCGTAGCCCCGGTGAAAACCAGCATAAGTGAAGGCAGAATTAAAGTTTGGAGGAGAGGGTGCCGATTAGATTGATACATTAGCCTTGTTTAAGTAACAGGATGCGAGCTTAAGTAGTTTGAGTACTATCTCAAACTAGTCATTGAGGCATTTTCTGTTGTATTATAACGTTACGTAGACAGGCAAGGGAGCAGCCTGCTTTAATCATGCAGTCCGTTGGGACACGACTTCGAGAAGCGCGAATCAAGAAGGGGTACACGCTAGAGGAAATAAACTCGCGTACTCGTATCTCCTTGAAGAATTTGAATGCGATTGAGTCAGACGACCTTTCGAAAATCAGTTCCCCTTTCACTTACCGCAGTTTCGTTAAACAGGTAGCGGATATGGTCGGTGTCGACCATGCCACGCTCGCTGCCGATGCACAAAGCGCCTCGAGCACCATGCCAGAGCCGCTGGTTCCGGGGCAGGAAGAGGAAGTGTACGTCCGGCCCCACCAATTCCAACAGCAGGCGAAACCTAAGCCCACCTGGAACTGGGCGCGAGCCGCTTCCGTCGCCGCCGTGGCGGGTGTGGTTTCCGTCTATTTGATTTGGCGAAATGGCGGAATCGAAGCTGCTAAATTGCCGGCCAATCCGCTGCCCGCCAGCAGCCGGATCGTCGCTCCGGAAGAACAACAGCAGCCCACTGTTATTACCGCACAACCAGAACAGCAGTCGTCTCCTGTCATTGTAACCCCTGTTGCCAATCAAACCAGTCAACCGCAACAGCAGACTGCGGTCGAACCACCTGCTCCAGGTACGGAGCAATTACTCCCGCCAGCCACTACACCTGCTCCGGCCCAAACTGTATCGCAAGCCGCTACGCCGCAAGCCGACCCAGAAGGTGTAACAATTCATATCGAACTTTCAGCGATCGAACCGACTTGGCTGTCGATCTCGGCCGACGGGAAAACCACGTACAGCGGCACGCTCGCGGCCATGCAAACGAAGAGTTTCAACGGCAAAGATAGCGCCCAGATTCGTACCGCGAACGCCGGCGGAGTCAACGTTATCTTCAATGGCCGTGCGTTAGGGCCATTAGGCCGCCATGGACAAGCGCGCACCGTAGTGTTCACAAAGAGCGGTTACGAAGTGGTGCAGGGCGTAGGCGGCGGAAGCGCCACCATGGCTCACCTCACCGGCGGATAGACGCTTCGTGCCTTTCGGCGGCGGTTGCCGCAGCGGCGCGCTTTCCTTTTTTCACCAATCGTTCTTCCTTCCGTTCTATTCTTTGCAAGTGCTGTTTCTGCCGTTCGAGCGCCAATAGTTCGTTGCGCCGTCGCAGCTTGATACCGGTGTCGACTTTCTTCCAAAAGCGCACAAAGTATTCAATGGCCGAGGCCAGCGCGAAAATCACCACTGCCCACATGGTAAAAATGGCGTAAGTGTGCAACGCCGGCCAGCGGATGGAAAGCATTATCAGCGTGATGCCCAAAACCTGTAGCATCATTTTCGATTTGCCCAGTTCGCTCGCCTTGATCGTATAGCCTTCTGCTGCTGCAATGCTGCGCAAACCAGAAACGGCGAATTCCCGGCTGATGATCAACACGACCAACCAGCCCGGTAGCAGGCGGATTTGCACAAAGGAGATCAGCGCGGCCGCTACTAGCAGTTTATCGGCAATCGGATCAAGCAAAGTTCCTACGGTGGTGACTTGTTTCCAACGGCGCGCCAGATAGCCGTCCAAAAGATCGGTGAGCGCGGCGGCTAGAAACACAGCTAAGGCAAAGAAATCGTTGGCTACCAGTACGCGGTTTCCCCAAAAGATGCGGAAATCCTGTTGCACCAGAGCGGCCACCAGCAACGGCACCAAGAAGATGCGAACGAGCGTTAAGAGATTAGGCAGCTTGGTCACGTGCTGTCCTCAAATATAAAACATCTAGTGTAATGAAGGCGAGGAAGAGGCTACATGTGGAGCATTCCCAATGGGCGCGGGTAGCGTTGAAGTGGTCGCCCGCGACAAGGTGTCCCCTCGCAGCCAAACATATAAATGCGCATCTGGCGATGGCGGATCGGGCAAATTCACGATCATGCTCTGGCGTTGTCCCTGTCCGGGAATAGCCGCCGGCAACGCGGAAACATCCACGCCTGAATTCTGATCCCACGAAAGCCGGCCAATCATTTCGAGATTGTCGCCTATGATCTCGTATCCTCCCTTGGCGGGAGCGACGGACAAGATGCGCGGCAACCGAACAAGATGCGCGAGGGTAAATGGCTGCGATCGTCCCACTCGTCCGTTATCGAGCGAAGCTTGCAGGTTACAGCCGGATGGGAAATTGCTGGTGTCAAACGAAAGGAACAATTGATCTTGCGACAGACGTTGCAAGCTTGAGTTGGCATCCTGCGCGCCAATTCGTAAGGTCGCGTGTATGCCAACGTCATCGGCGCAGGTTAAACGCAGCTCGCTCTTCGCATCCACATTCCGCACGTCCAACACCGCTGTCAGCGTATAGCCCGCGGGAAACTCGTTCTGCCTCACCGCCACATCCAAGCCGGCGGGCAGTGACAATTGGGAACTCGCAATCGCCGGTAACGGACCCGCAATTTGCAGCGCATCCGCCAACGATAACTTGGCCGTCCGGTCCGTTAGATCGGCATCAATGGGCATTGCTGTTCCCGGGTCAGGGCTCACTCCGAGCTGCACTGTCACATCGCGTTCATTGCCGTTCGGCGAAGTCTGACCCAACTCGAGCGTGGCATTCGGCGCCGTCAGTTTTTCCAGCAGTCCAAGGCGTTCGCCTTTGAGCACATAATGCTGCGCGCTCACTCCTTGATTGACAAGAATGGGCAGGTTCTCTATCTTCGGTGCAGCTTGCAACACCTCCAAAGGAACCGTATGGCTCGCCCCGTCTTGCTGCGTGATTAGCAGTTTGTACGCGCCCGGGTTGAGAGACGCGGTATCGATCTGCACATCCATCGAGTTTTGCGGACCTAAACGCGGACCTTTCGGCAACAGAAAACGTGCTGCCTCGGGCGTGGCAAATTCATCGCCCGCGCGTTCCAGTTCCACTTTGTTGGCGAACTCAAAATCGTCGCCGTGCAGCGTAATCGGCACTTTACCGGTGTGGGCGAGCAGAAGATTCTGCGATGCCGGATCGATGCGCGTGTTTTTGAAATCGCTCAGCGGACGCAGATGTAACACGCCTGCTACATGAAAGGGAGTCCAATCCCAATAACCCGCCAATTGGTAGTCGCCCGGCTGCAAAGACACGTTTTGCAACTCCATCTCTAACTCATGCTCGTTGCCGATCTTCAAAACTTTCAGGGCAGTCTCATGGCCCTTCGCGTCCTCTAACTTCCAAGCGCGCGCCCGTTGCAGGTATTTCCAATTGCCGCCTTTCACTTCTACTGGAACAGCTGTCTTTTGTCCAAGGGGCAGGGAATTGGCCTTACCAATTTCAATGCTTGGTACACCGGTGTTTGGCACGCGCAGCGCCCAGATATAAGCAGCGCGTGTGTGCGGGGGCAGAGCGCCGCGTTGTCCGCACAAACGGACACCTGTCGGCGCCGGCTGCGCGAAAGACGAACGAAACTGCGTGCCTGGAAAAGCGATAGACCGCAGATCCAACAGCATCGCCGTTCCACCGGCCGCTAAACCGATCGGGCTTCCAAAGAACAGCGTCGCCGCCGCAGCCGCCACACTCGCCGTTTGCCCTAAGCGCTCCGCATTGGAATTGCTGGCAATCGGATTGTATGTTGCGAGCTGCGGATTCATCGTCGAAAACAAAGTCTGCGCCTGCACCGCCGGAGGCGCGTTCTTATCGATTTGCACGGCCAATCCGTACTGGGAAGCGAATCCACTTAACGCGGAATTCATACTGGCGCTGGACGCCGCATTGTCGGCCAGCGCCTGCAACAGCGCTTCTGTTTGCGACGTCTTCTCGGCATAGTCGGCGAGCTGCGCTACCAGCTGGTCATCTTGCGAAAGAAATCCATTGACCTTTTTCTTGTTCAACCCTTGGGGTCCATAAACAAAGGCCGCTAGACTCATCGTCTGGTCGATGCTCCATTCGTGAGTGCGATCGGCCTTCGCCGGATCAGTCACAATCAGAGTTGCCGAACCCGCCGGCCGGTGTGCTGGAACAAGTACTAACGCCACTTCGCCTGGCCGTTTTTCCACACCGCGCAGGACCGGCGAGTAAATGACCGTGTCGCCTTCGCTCAATTGATTGATATCTTGGAGCGGCAGCTCTTCTTTATGGCCCAACGCACGGACGCGCAATTCAACACCACCCAGCGGCGCTCCCGCTGGACACGTGAGTGAGGGCAGAGGCGCTTCGGGAGTATCGGCCGGCTCAGCAACTCCGAACGAAAGAGCGAAAAAAATGAGAAGAAAACCGAACCGCGCCATTCTCTTAAGGATAACGTGAAAGAACGGCGCCGTGGGTTAGTTCTTCTTCACAACGGTCACCTTGAGCTGCGATGGATACTTGGCCGAGTGATGAACCGCATTGTGCGCCACAACGCCAGTGGCCTCGTCATAGTTGTTGCCGCCGGTATTCAGATTGCGATCAAAGCGAGGGAAATTGCTGCTGGATACTTCGATACGCAATCGATGACCGGCCGGGAAGAGGTTGCTGGTGTTCATGGGCTGGAGAGTTAATTTGTAGACCTTATCTTTCTCCATCCAAGCCAGCGGTTTTTCGTAGCCTTCGCGATAACGGCAACGCTGAATGGTCTCGTCCAAGTTATAGGCTTTGCCATCGGGATAGACATCGATCACTTTCACAGTAAAATCAGTATCTTTAGCGTCGGAGGAAACGTAAAGGGTTGCTTCGATGGGGCCACTCAACTCCAGATTTTCTTTCAGTGGTGCGGTGGTGTAAACCAAGATATCGGCACGCGCTTCCATCTTGCGTTGATCGAAGGCACCGCCAGCGACTGCATTGCCCGTGCAGCAAACGTTGCCGCCATAGGAGGGAACCGGGTTCATAGGATCGTAGGTGAAGCTGTCGGGCGCGTCGGATTCGCCGGTCTTTTCTGCTAAGACGCCGTCGCCATTCAAGCTGTTGGCCTTGCCGCCGCTACCGAGAAAGAACGTAAGAGACTGTGCACCTTCTGGAGGCCAAGTGTTAGCGGTTTGCCACTTGTTCAGACCCATGGTGAAATAGCGCACGCGGGGTGTCTTCTCCAGGAAGTCGGTCTTTTCACCTTTGAGAAAGGTATCAAACCAGCCGTAAGTCAAGGCGTCGTAATCGAGACGCGCATCGCCCATACTGCGTTCGCCAACGATGGTGTCGGCGGTGGCGCGTTTGTAGCTACAGTGGAGCGTGGGCGCAATGACGGCGTATTGTTCATTGGCGATTTCGGGCTTGGCTGTTTTGCGGACGTAGTTATAGGCGGCGAGGTTCGGACCGACCGAGACGTCATACCAAGACATGAACCAGAAGCCGGGGACGTTGATGGGGTGACTGTCATCCCAGAGACCGCCGCGATACCAGGCCGGATCATTCGGTGCTCGCTTGATCATGGCGCCGCCGGTAGAGACTTCTGCGCGGTCGGCAAAAATTCCGTGCGGGCCATCGACCGCTTTGATGATGTCTTGTTCGGGCAGATAAGCGAGCGCTTTCGACCAATCGACGGGCGGGAGTTGTTGGGCGAGATCGAAGGCCTTGGAGGCGCGGATCAAATCCTGCTGCGTGGTGTTGGGGGGGAACATGGGGCGCACCTGGTTCTGTTCGCCATAGAGCCAGGCGATGAATAACATTTGCACCGCGCCGCCGCGATACCAATTGCCTTGCTCATAGTAAGGTTTGACACGCCCGACGCCGGCGCCGAAACCTTGCGGGATCATGGCGGCCAAGGCGGGATTGTTGAGGGCGGCGACACCGAGCTGCCATTCGGCAGTGGAGGAGCAACCGATGGTGCCGACCTTGCCGT
>PMQB01000370.1 GCA_003169195.1 Bryobacterales bacterium | reverse complement strand
GAGCAAAGGATTCGGCAAGAGCGCCAGATGACGATTGCCGGCGAACTCGCGCATGGGGTGGCGCTGGAGTTCTATAGTTTGTTTGGGCTGATTGATGAAGCCGTGGACGGCATCTCAAAGAACGGCGATAAAAGCGAAACGGAACTGTTGCACGCCGTGAGCGACGCGGGTACCAATATGGCCACGCAGTTATTGGAACTGCGCGAAGGGAATGGCGCGGCACACATTGTGAATGTGACGCAATACATGCAGACGTCGCAGAGTCTGCTGCAAGGGATTTGCGGGAAGAACGTCAAACTGACCATCACCTCGGAGATCGATGTCGGATACATCTTGAGTACCGGCAACCATTTTGAACAGTTGCTGGTGAATCTTGTTTTGGAAGGCAAACACCGGCTGGAGGGGCCAGGGGAGCTGACGCTTGGTTTGGATATTCATGCGCAGGCGGTGTCTTCGGCGAAAGTTGGTTCGTATATCCGACTATCGTTGTTAGCGCAGAAGCGGGCGACGAGCGAGACCGCCGAGACTGAGGCCAGCCAAGAAGAAGCACTCCCGTTAGAGGCAGAGCTGTCTGGGTTGGGTTTGGCTCTTGTGCGAACGATTGCCGTTGCCTCCGACGGGTTCGTGCGTGTGACGGAGCCGAGTGATTTGGAGACGTTGATTGAAGTGTTTCTGCCACGGCACGAATCGCGGATTTCGGCTGCGGCTGCGGCCAACGAGTATTCGCAGGTGATTATGATGGTGGCGTTTCCTGAAACGATGACCGCTGCGATGCGCGATAGCTTCGATTCAGACGTGCTCTTACTGGGAGCGATCAGCCCGGAAGAGGCATCTTGGATTTCGGAGTTGTATGAAGGCGATATTGATTTGGTGGTGTTGAGTAAAAAGTGTTTACTTTCCGATGATGTGGCGCGGGCGAGGGACCGAATGCGAGTTCGGAGACCGCATGTGGACTTTCTGGAAACGAACTTCGGGACTGAGATTTCGACGATTGAACTTTTGAAGCTGACGGAGAATGTGAAGAAGTCTTTGCAGGGTAAGGTTGTGGCGGCGGTTCGGTCGGCGAAGGCGATTTCTTCGTGAAGCGCTGGGCGATGAGGGGGTGAGCATCGCAGAGAAAGGGTAGAGAAAGAATGAGGGGACACGGCTGGGAGGCCGGTCCCCATTTTCTTGGGATCACAGATCGGTAGGATCTTCTCCTCTCCTTGTTCTGTATCCTGGAATTCTTACCCTTTCTTATGATTCTTCATACAATCGACTGGATCATTGCGGCCATCTGCCTTCTGATCTGCTTCCTTCCAGCGTTGGCCTTTGGCAAGCGCTCCGGCAAGAGCACTTCTGAATTCTTCGCGGGCGGCCGTTCCGTGCCGTGGTGGCTGGCGGGCATTTCGCTGGTAGCAACCACCTTTTCGAGCGATACGCCTAACCTTGTCGCCAACATTGTTCGCACCCAAGGCGTTGCGGGCAACTGGCAGTGGTGGGCCTTCACGCTTACTGGTGTAGCCACAGTCTTCTTTTATGCGCGGCTCTGGCGTCGCTCGGGCGTTCTAACAGATCTCGAATTTTACGAACTCCGTTATTCCGGCAGGTCCGCTACGGCCGTCCGCGGCTTCCGCGCCGTCTATCTGGGGCTGCTTTTCAATTGCATGATCATGGCTACGGTGAATTTGGCCGCTTGCAAAATCGCCAGTGTTTTGTTCGGTATGAATCGCTGGCAGACGCTGGCGATTGTGGGCACACTGAATGTCGTCTTTGCGGCTCACTCGGGCTTGTGGGGCGTGCTGGTGATTGATATGGTTCAGTTCTTTATCAAGATGGGCGCGGTGATTGCCGCTGCTTATTTTGCTGTTGAACTGCCACAAGTGGGCGGATTGAGTGGTCTTGTTACGAAGGTTTCTGCGCTGCGCGGGCCGGGAGGTTTGCACTATCTCAACGTGCTGCCTGATTTCACAAACAACTGGGATCTGGCGCTCGCGATTTTTATTATTCCGCTTACGGTGCAATGGTGGTCGGTCTGGTATCCGGGTGCGGAGCCTGGCGGCGGGAGCTATGTGGCGCAACGGATGCTGGCCTCCAAGTCTGAGAAGGATTCACTGGGGGGCGTGCTCTTTTTTAACTTGGCGCACTATATTCTGCGGCCTTGGCCTTGGATTTTAGTTGCACTGGCATCTTTGATTGTCTATCCGACTTTGGAGGATATTCATAAAGCATTTCCTAATGTGGACCCGTCGCTGATTGGTCCGGACATCGCGTTCCCCGCGATGCTGCGATTTCTGCCGGCGGGTTGGATTGGGCTGATGGTGGGAGGTTTGATTGCGGCTAATTCGTCTACGATTCTGAGTCACTTGAACTGGGGAGCATCTTATCTGGTTCACGATTTCTATCGCCGATTCCTGCGACGCACGGAAACAGAAAAGCATTACGTGCTGATGGCTCGTCTGGCTACTGTGTTGTTGTTTGTATTATCTTCTGCGTTAGTGTTTGTTTTGCAGACCGCGCAAGAGGCGTTCTATCTGATTCTGCAAGTGGGCGCAGGCACCGGGTTGCTTTATCTGCTGCGCTGGTTCTGGTGGCGCATTAATGGTTGGTGCGAAGTGGCGGCGATGCTCAGTTCGTTCTTTATCTCACTGGTGTTCTTTATCCTGAAGCGACAAGGTACGGTGTTTTCGACTGATTATCAGTTGATCTTCACGGTGATTTGCACGACGATCTTCTGGGTTGCGACTGCCTATCTTGGACCCCAAACAGACAAGCAAACGCTCATTGACTTCTATAAGAAAGTGCAACCCTTTGGACCTGGCTGGAAGGCGATCCATGTCATTTCCGGTGTCTCGGACGAAGAACTCGCCACTTGGAAAAAGACCGATAACATCCCACTTTCCATGATGGGCTGGGTGACCGGCACTGTACTCATCTGGTCGGCTCTCTTTACGGTGGGCAACTTTCTGTATGGCCGCATGAACTATGGTTGGGGTCTCCTGGCTGTCTCCGTCGTCAGCGGCTCTATCCTGATCAGCGTTGTAAGAAAGCTTTGGCGCTAATCATTCACCGCGGCTAGATCCTCTGGCCTGCCAATATCTCGCCAGTCCCCGACGACTGGTGAGATTCTCAATTCCAAACCATCACTCAGCATCATCTCGAACGCGGAGGTAATTTCGTACTCATTCCGGACACTGGGAGTGAGTCGCGCCAGGTAGTTGAAGATCACCGGCCGAAAGCCGTAGAATCCGGCACTGCCCCAGCGTGTGGTGGACGTTCCCTTCGGAGGTTTCTCAATGATCCGCGTGATCCTCCCACTCTCCTCATAGATCGCTGCTCCTTGCCAGGGATCGTCGATATCTTTTGCCGCCAGGACGGCCGCGGTGTTTGAGTGATCTTCCAGAATTCCGCGCATTCGCAGGTACTCCGCTGAATCGCAGAGACAGTCTCCGAAGGTGAGCAGAAACGGCGTATCGGCCGCGAACTGTTTCGCCAACATTGCCGCTGACCCTGTGCCAGTCACCGGCTCTTGCACAACGAACTCCACGGGCAAGCGCCATTGCGCAAAATGCTTTTCAATCAATTTACCTTGATGGCCGATTACGATCAAGAACTTTTGAATGCCCGCTTCGGCTAACCGGTCCATGATGTGTTCCATCATGGGCTTGCCGCGCACGGGCAACATCGGCTTTGGAATCTCTTGAGTGATGGCACCCATGCGCGTGCCACGCCCGGCCGCCAGCAACACTGCTCGCTCAATCACCGCAATGCCCCCGCAGAAGGCTCAGCAAAGATCAAATGCCTTTCTTTCACAAACCCACTGCGCTTCACATAAAATCCATCCACCAACGCCTGCGCCATTCGTTCCCGGTCATCCTTTTCGCAAAACACAATGGCACACCCTCCGAATCCAGCTCCTGTCAAGCGCGCACCCAGAGCGTTGTTCTTCATTGCCACGTCTACCAGTTCATCCAACTCTGTGCAACTCACTCGCAGGTCATCGCGCAAGCTCCGATGTGATTCACACAGCAGCGCTCCGAACGCTACTTTATCGTTCCGCTGCAAAGCGCATACGGCCTCCGTGACACGTTGCCCTTCACTTTGAACATGCCGAACCGCGCGCTCTTCTTCGTCACTCAATTTAGAACCGGCGTGAATTTTCTCAAACCCCGATTGACCTGCGACGCGGCGGGAATTGAATTGCTCCTTGGCTCCTCCGGATTTTTCAGCCGTCTTCATACTGTGGGCCACGATAAAACCCCAAGTGTCCGGTATTGGGACGCTTCTGAGGCTCAACGGCGCGAAACCGACCAGCAGCGAACAGTTGGCTTCACTGGCCAAGACCGCGGCGTGATCCATTCCACCGCCTCTTGTGCCAACGAATTGCTCTCCATCGGGCAGCACTTCCATCAGTTCTTCGACTGTTGGCTCAATGCCATTCGCTTGCAGAAGCGCGATTGTAAATCCGGTGAGCAGCGCTGAAGAAGAAGATAAGCCTGCTGCGGGTGGTAGATCGGAAGTTACTTTCGCTTCAATACCTTGCGTTAACTTCCAACGCGCGCGCACGGCCTGCACCGCCGCTTTGATGTAGTTGCTCCAGGCTCCGGGTGCATCAGGTTTCAGATCGCCTTGCAGCGCGACTTCCACGCGTCCGTATTCCTCCGAGTAACCCCGCACCACGGCATCTCGTATAGTCGTAAAGTCAATGCAAATCCGCCGCTGAATCGCCATTGGGAGCACGGCCAGATTGTGGTAATCAATGTGCTCACCAATCAGGTTCACCCTCCCCGGTACATGTACGCGCATGTCCTTATGGGACCATGGAAAGAATCCTTCTGTGCAAAATTCTCTTAAACTCCTTGTACTTGCAAGCCTTCTTTTGGCTTCCTGTGCCCAAAAAAATCAACAAAATGATGCGAAAGCGATGATGATGGAACCGGCTGCCGTTCGCGCCGTTGCCGTTACGCGCTCTGATGTTCCGCTTGATATTTCGGCTGTTGGCAACGTGGAAAGTATGGCCACGGTCGACATCAAATCGCGGGTGGCCGGCCAAGTTTTGCGGGTCGACTTTCAGGAAGGGCAGAGCGTCGAAAAGGGACAGCTGCTTTTTGAAATTGATCCCGAGCCGATCAACCGACAGCTGGCGGAGATTCAGGCTAACTTAAGCAAAGACCTGGCACTAGAAGACCAGGCGAAAGCGAACGTCACTAAAGACGAAGCGCAGATTACGCAGACCCGAGCGGCCGCCGACCGTGGCGTTCAGCTTGCGAAAGAGGGCATCTTTTCGAAGGAGCAAACGGAGCAGGTGGTGGCAACGAACGACAGTGCCGTAGCTTCTCTCGCCGCCGATAAAGCTGCCATTCAGAGCGCTACAGCGTCGATTAGGGCCGACCGCGCGCGACTTGCGCAAACGCAGCTGCAACTTAACTACACGAAGATCCTGGCACCCATTAGCGGCCGCGCCGGCGCCATTAGCGTGAAGGCGGGGAACCTGATCAAGGACAATGATGCGGTTATGGTGACGCTGCTGCAAATGTCGCCTATCTATGTGAGCTTTGGCGTACCCGAACAGTTGTTGCCGGAAATGCACGAAGGCTTGGCGGTGATGGCTTCGGGGAAAACGGGCGTTTTGCAATTTATCGATAACACGGTGGATGCGGCCACGGGCACGATTAAGATCAAGGCTCGCTTTGAGAATGCGGACAGGGGACTGTGGCCGGGCGAGTTTGTGAAGGTGCAGGCCCGTTTGAGCATGGACCGTGACCGATTGATTATTCCGAGCCGCGCTGTGCAAACCGGCCCGCAAGGCAAGTATGTCTGGATATTGAACGCCGACCAAACTGTGGCGATGCGCCCGGTTGACGTTGTCCGGCTGTATAAGTCCGAGAACGCGCCCGAGGAATCTGTGATCGGTTCAGGTTTACAATCCGGCGAGCAGGTTATCTCCGAAGGCCAAATGCGTTTGATGCCTGGCGCCAAGGTGCGTTTGCTAAAGGAAATCTCTAATGTTCTTCACTGATTTCTTTATTCGCCGATCAATCACCACGACGCTGATCATGGCGGCGATTCTGGTGTTCGGTTTGATCAGCTACCTTTCTCTGCCGGTTAGCAATTTGCCGGCAGTGGAGTATCCAACCATTCAGGTGAGTGCGTCGTTGCCCGGCGCTAATCCGGACGTGATGGCGTCTTCGGTGGCGACGCCGCTGGAGTCTGAATTTTCGACGATTGCCGGCATCAACAGCATGTCGTCTTCGAGTTCGCAAGGCACGACGTCGATCACTTTGGAATTTGACCTGAGCCGCAATATCGACGCTGCGGCGCAAGATGTGCAGGCGGCTATCGCGCGGGCGCAGGGTAAATTGCCTACTGACATGCCGACGCCGCCGTCTTATTCGAAGGTGAATCCGGCGGAACAGCCGATTATGTTCATTGCGACGCATTCGGATACGATGCCGCTTTCGGAGTTGGATAATTACGCGGGTACGTTGATGGCGCGGCGCATTTCGATGGTGAGTGGCGTGGCGCGCGTGCGGTTGTTTGGTGAGGCGAAGTATGCGGTGCGCGTGCAGGCCGATCCGGCTAAGATGGCCGCCAAGCAAATCGATTTGGAGCAGGTTCGCAATGCGCTTTCCTCCGGCAGTATCAATTTGCCTTCTGGTTCGCTTTACGGTTATTCGAAGGCGTACACGGTTCAGTCGGACAGCCAACTCACGTCGGCCGCACAGTTTGGCCAGCTCATTGTGAGCTATAAGAACGGCAGCCCGGTTTATTTGAATGAGATCGCGCACGTTTACGACAGCATTGCGGATGAGAAATCGCGCTTCTGGAATAATGACGTGCCTAGCATTGTGCTGGCGGTTCAGAAGCAGCCCGGCGCCAATACGGTGGAAGTGGCGAATGCGGTGAAGGCGCTGCTGCCGGTGTTGCAGCGGTCTATCCCCGCGGGCGTGCAGATTGACCGTTCTTTCGACGCTTCGCAAAATATTCGCGATTCGATTGCGGATGTGAAGTTTACGCTGATGCTGACGATTGTGTTGGTTATCGGCGTGATTTTCTTCTTCCTGCGCAATGTTTCGGCGACTTTGATTCCGAGTCTGGCGGTGCCGCTTTCGCTGCTTGGCACGTTCGCCGCGATGAAGCTGCTTGATTTTACGGTAGACATGTTGTCGATGATGGCGATGACCCTGTCGGTGGGGTTTGTGGTGGATGACGCGATTGTGATGCTTGAGAATATTGTGCGTCACATGGAGATGGGTAAGACGCGGTTGCAGGCGTCGATTGAGGGCGCGCGCGAAGTGGGTTTTACGATTGTCTCGATGACGGTTTCGCTGGTGGCGGTGTTCATTCCGGTGCTGTTCATGGGAGGGATTATTGGGCGGCTTCTACGGGAATTTTCGATCACTATTGCGGTTGCGGTGCTCATTTCGGGCGTGATTTCGCTGACGCTAACGCCGATGTTGTGCAGCCGGTTCCTGCATCATGAATCGCATCCGACTGGCAAGTTCTATTTGTGGTCGGAACGATTTTTCGATTGGCTGAATAATGGATACCGGCGGACGCTGCTGTTTGTGTTGCGGCATCGATTTGCCACGCTGACGGCGAGTGTTGTTTTGACGGCTGCGACTTTTTACCTCTTCGTGGTGATGCCGAAGGGCTTTATGCCGGTGGTGGATCAAGGGTTTGCGTTTGGCGGGGATGAGGCGGCGCAGGATACTTCGTTCGATGAAATGTTGCGTTTGCAAAAACAAGTCAACGGGATACTCAAAAAGAATCCTTATGTCCAATACTTTGGTGCGGGCGTGGGTGGGATTGCAGGGGGCCAGAACTCGGGCTTTGCGTTCTTTGTTTTGAAGCCGGCTCCGCGGCCGAACGTCACTACTGTGATTGCGCAGTTGCAACATGAGTTCGCGAAGATCCCTGGCTTGCAGGTGTTCTTGCAGTCGCCACCGTTGATCACGCTTGGGCAGAACGAGGGCCGTAGTCAGTATTCACTGGCTTTGCAGGATGCGGATTTGGATGAACTGTATAAGTGGGCGCCGAAGCTGGAGGAAAAGCTTCACACGATTCCAGGGCTTACGAATATTTTTAGCGATCTGCGTCTGGCGAGTCCGCGTTTGGATGTGCATATTGACCGGAATTTGGCGTTGGCGATGGGCGTGAGCCCCGATACGATTGCGAACACGCTTTATGATGCGTATGGCAATCGGCGCGTGACTACGATTACGGCTGCTTCCGATCAATACGACGTGGTGTTGGAGGTACTGCCGCAGTATCAGCGTGACCCGGCGGCTTTGCGCGATTTGTACATCCGATCGAACACGGGCAAGATGGTTCCGCTGGCGGCGGTGAGTGATTTGAAGCAGACGGTGGCGCCGTTGTCGGTGAGCCACATTGGCCAGCTTTCGGCGATCAATTTTCAGTTCGATCTGAAGCCGGGCGTTGCGTTGAGCGAAGCAACGGCGATGATTGACCAGGCTGCTGCTTCGATTGATATGCCGAATACGGTGAGTTTCAGTTATCAGGGGACAACGGCGGCGTTTCAGAAGTCGTTGCGCGGTTTGGGCATTCTGCTGCTGATTGCGGTGCTGGTGATCTATCTGGTGCTAGGTATTTTATACGAGAGTTTTATTCACCCGATTACGATTTTGTCGGGACTTCCCGCCGCGGGATTTGGGGCTTTGATTACGCTGCTGATCTTTGGCGAAGACTTGAACCTGTATTCGTTTGTGGGTTTGATTTTGTTAATCGGCATTGTGAAGAAGAANNAGAATGCGATCATGATGATCGATTTCGCTTTGGCGGCGCAGCGTAAAGAGGGCAAGTCGCCGGAAGATGCGATTTTTGAAGGCTGTTTGCAGCGGTTCCGGCCGATTATGATGACCACTATGGCGGCGTTGCTTGGTACGTTGCCGATTGCGTTTGGAACGGGTGCGGGCGGGGAAGCGCGGCGTCCGCTTGGGATTGCGGTGGTTGGTGGCTTGGTGGTTTCGCAGTTGCTGACGCTTTACATAACGCCGGTGATTTATGTTTATCTTGACCGCTTGGTGTCTAAAAAGAAGAAGTCAGGGAGTGCTCCGGTGCCGCAGTTTCTTCCAGAGGAAGTAAGCCGGTAGCGCGAGCAGGACGCCGAAAAGCAGCACGCTTGGGCCTGCGGCCAGTAAGGCTTGAATTGCCGCGATGAGACCGTTGAAGGCGGTGTGAAGGCCATCTACAGCGGAGTTGCTTAAACGCGTGCCCACTGATGTGGGAGCGGTTTCGGCTAGTGGTGTGCGATAGTCCTCGGTCACCTGTAGTGACACCGTGGCGAAGCTGATTCGATTGTTCAAGCTTTTCTGTTCGGCTTCGGCTTGTTCGATCTGGCCGCGCACTTCGGAAAGTTTTTCTTCGACTTCGAGAACATCGGAGAGCTTGCCGGTGCGGGTTTTGAGGATTTCAGTCAGGCGTTCTTCTGTGTGGCGTGCGTTGTTGAGGCGCGCTTCGAGATCTACGGATTGCTGAGTCACTTCTTCGCCGCTTTGTGATTCGTTAGTGACTCGGCCGAGCTTGCGCAATTCGGCTGAGAAAGCTTCTAGTTGAGGCGAAGGAATGCGGAGAGTGGCTGTCAGGTTTCGAGTTTCGCCTGTGGGAGACGCGAGATTTAGTTGAGCGATGTGGCCGCCGAATTGAGCCAGGATGCGGTCTAGTTTTACGCGGACGGTGTCGAAGTTGCGGGCGATTAGGCGGATGTCGGACGTCCGGACAATGAGGGGCTCTTGAGCTTTCTGTTTCCGCTCTACTGAATGGTCCGCTTCGGGGATCGGCTTCGGCGCCATTGTAGCCGCCGTGGGTTCAGCGGGGGCGTTTTGGATATAGCGTACGTCCTGGTCGTTCCATTTGTTTGTTCGTGTGCGAGTACGGAAAACGATGGCCGGTATCAGAACGAGTAGCAATGCGCCAACACCAACCCACCGATGGTAAACGAAAAAGCGCCAATTAAAACCGTTTTTGACTTTCTTCTGGTGACGGCCGGTGAGTGCCGTGGCTAGATTCGTGGGGATTNNACACCAACCCACCGATGGTAAACGAAAAAGTGCCAATTAAAACCGGAGGCAGTGTTTTCGATTTTCGCCGCGTCGCGGGCGGTGAGTGCTGCGGCTATGTTCGCGGGGATTTGATCGGCCGCTTCGCCAGCCGCAATGGTCCAGCCAGAAACCTGGCGTGAAACGCTTTGTAGGTCGGCGGCAACATCCTGGCAAGCCCTGCATTGCGTCAGATGTGCAGTCATCTCCGCTGCGGCCTCGGGCGATAGTTCACCGTCGAGATACGCCATCACTTCCGTGTTCGTGACTGGGTGCGATTTTATTGGCATAGATCACCAGCCAGAATGGTTTTGAGTGCGAGGCGCGCTCGGAACAGACGTGAGCGAACGGTATTCAACGGCAGGTGAAGCAGTTTGGCGATCTCGGCATAACTCAGTTCTTCGAATTCGCGCAGCATGAGAATTTCGCGGTCCATCTCTTCGAGTTTCGTGAGTGCTTGTTTGATCCAGATGGGCGTGTCGGCTTCAGGCGAGTTCGATTCCTGGTCAGAGAGTTGTATGTCGGGGCGACGAGATTGCCAGCGGCGGTCGGCGCCAAGCTGCTTGAGGGCGATGCCGTACAAATATGTTCGCACCAACGCTCGCGGCTCATAACGCACCTTGGCGCGAATGACGGCGAGGAAGGTTTCCTGCATCAGATCATCGGCGCGGGCATCGTTCGGAATCCGCCGCCGGAAGAAGCGATACAGCGGTAGCCGGTAGCGCGCGAACAACTCTTCAAAGGCTTCACGCGAGCCGTTTTGGAATTGCAGCATCAGGTCTTCGTCGCTGGTCATCTGACTCTCAAGATATGTAATGACGAAGCGGGCCGGAAAGTTCCATGCGGCTACAAAATATTTATGGCGCGGGCGGCCAGAATGGCGAGCGTGCCTAGCGAGACGCTGCTTTGCACCATCATGAGCAGTTTGGCCCAACGGGAAAGGACGGGCACATCCGTTGGGGAAAAGGCGGTGGAGGTGTTGAACGCAAGAAAGAGATAGTCGACAAAGCCGGGACGCCAGCCCCCCTTCACGAGCTTGGAAGCCGGCGGCAGTGTCATTTGCGGGAATAGGAAAGCGCCTTCGGTGTGATATTGGCGTAGATCGCGGGCATGGGGGCCGCCGGCGTCGAGACGCCAGTACCAACAAGCAAAGACGAAAATGTTTGAAAGCCACAACGCAACAGCAGCACGGAGCAGTTCCTCCGGGTTTTCTTTCTTGGTTGGGAGTCCGGCGATCAGCATGCCGAGCGACCACACCAGAGCCATGGTGATCACGGCCGACAGCGAGAGTCCGAGCCAGTAGTTGAGCTTAGTGTTGCCCATCCGCCGGCTGAGTACCGTTGGAATGGTGAGCACGCCAACTACGGCGAGCAGAAGCCAGTTGGGTCCGAAAGTTAGGCGTTCGGGCATGAACAAGAAGAGCGATCCGGTGGCAACGATGGCAACAATCGCAGGCCAACGGGGTTCGGGATCGAGGTTTCGCGTTACTGCTGCTGGTGCGTGTTTGGTTTCCATCTCCAAGTCAAGTGTACGACGATCATAGAAGTATGCGTTTGAAGATTGTGCAAGTGGGAGAAGCGGTTTTGCGGCAGCAGGCGAAGGCGTTGACGGTAGAAGAGATTCGCAGCCGGGAGACACAAGAACTGATTGAGTGGATGCGCGAAACCATGTATGATGCGCCCGGTGTTGGCTTAGCGGCTCCGCAGATTGGACTGGGTCTGCAACTGGCGGTGATTGAAGATAAGCCCGAAAACATGAAGGATGCGCCGGCGGATTTTATTAAAGAACGGGAACGGAAACCGGTGCCCTTTCATGTGTTGATTAATCCGAAGATCAGCCTGGAAAGCCCGGCGGATGTTGAGTTTTTTGAAGGTTGTTTGAGTCTTTCAGGATTTACGGCGATGGTGCCGCGTGCGCGGAAAGTCAAAGTGGACTGCCTGGATCATAAGGGGAATGCGAAGGTGATTGAGGCGTCGGGCTGGTATGCGCGGATTTTGCAGCATGAGATTGATCACCTGAAGGGGACGGTTTACATTGACAGAATGTATCCGCGAACGCTGATGACGGTGGAGAATTTTAATCGGTATTGGAAGAGTAAGAGTATGGCGGAGATGAAGAAAGAGTTCGCGTAGATCAGGTCAAGCGATCATAAGTCTCGTGATCGCCGATCCAATACCAAACGGCTCGACTTCCTTCTACAACGGCGAGCGCGCGATAGTTTAAGCCGATTCGAACTGAGTAGATGTTCTGCTCACCTTCAAGCTTCTTGAAATGCAGCCCCGGGTGGCCCGGATTTGTGCGGAACCGTCGATACGCTTCTTTGGCATCTTCTTGTGTCAACTGGAAGCGCGGCAAAGAGTCGCCAGAATCGCCGGGTAGCCCGGGATTGGATCAAATTAGTTCGTCCAGGCTACGCGTCTCACCGCGTGCATCTTCTTCTAACGCCTCTTGCGCAAGACGACGCAACACGTCCTTTTTCTCGGTAAAACGACGTTTCCAAGCCTCTTCGTCGGCCAACGAATCTAGGATCTGCGCCGCGATGGAGTCCTGCTCATCGGCAGGCAAATGCCCCACGCGTGCCAACGCTTGTTCAAGAAGCGATGTCATGTCTTTAAAATAGCAGTCCTGTTTGTCCGCGCCTTTCTTCTTTCTTGGCAAACGGTTCAAGTTCCGGATACCTTTCCACAAGCTCTGGCGGCATCGGCAAAGGCTCATCTTTCAGGATCGACGAAATCTCAAACGCGTTGACAACCGCCTTGCCGATGTAGTGATTGTTTGTCACCACGTAGATGTCTCTGGCGGAGTGCTCCACTGTCTTAATCCGGTCGATCCAGGGATCGAGTTCGGCTGCCGAGTACAGATAGTCATAGCGTTCGCCGTAGTATTTGTTTTCGCGCCACCAGCTATCGTAGTTGCGTCCGTGAAGGCGGACATAGCCAAGGGGGGAGGTAGCGAGCGCGCTTGGTGCGACTGATTTGAGAAACAATGGCTGATCGATATTGCACAAACCCAAATTGAGTTGTTCGAGCATATCGAGAACGCCGGGTTCACTCCAACTTCCGTGACGCACTTCGAGAACCAGAGGGAACTGCGCAAAACGGGCACAAAGACGCGCGAGATAATCTCGATTCTCCGGCGTATTTCGGAACGACCAGGGAAACTGCATGAGCAGTGCGCCTAGCTTGCCCTGCTCGAGAATGGGAGCGAATCCGTCTCTGAACTCCTGCTCGTCGGCCGCTGTGGCAGTGCGCTCATGCGTGAAGCCGCGCCAGAGCTTCGCCGTGAAACGGAACTGGGGATGCGCTTCAATCTTGTGGAGCCAGGACGCCGCGGTCTTTGGCGTGATGGGCCGATAGAACGTGACGTTGATCTCGATTGTGTCGAAGTATTGCGCGAGAAAGGAGATCTCCGAAAAACCGCGCGGCTTCTTCGCTGGATAAACAACGCCCCACCAGTCTTTATACGCCCAACCGGCGGGACCAATGCGTGTCACTGTGGGTTACTCAGTGCGAGGTGGCTTGTTCGTAGTTATAGGCGATGCGGAACATGGTTGCCTCGTCGAAGTGTTTGGCGAAGATTTGCAAGCCGATGGGCAAGCCATCTTTCGATTGGCCGCAGGGCACGCTCATGCAAGGG
Source organism: Bryobacterales bacterium (assembly GCA_003169195.1). GTDB lineage: Bacteria > Acidobacteriota > Terriglobia > Bryobacterales > Bryobacteraceae > Bog-105. Next base: position 1,468 of record PMQB01000370.1, on the reverse strand, counting down.
ACGCCGGCCAAATCGCCGGTGAGCGTGTAGATATCGGAAAGATACATGGTGAGTGGGTCATCCACTTTTTCGCCGATTTTGAAAGCAGGGAAAGGCGAAACGGGAGCGAGAATGCCATCCAGGTCTTTGAACGCGTCGGTAAAATCGCGCGCGATGAGGGTGCGGACTTGCTGCGCCTTCTTGTAGTAGGCGTCGTAGTAGCCGGCACTCAGGACGTAGGTGCCCAGCATGATTCGGCGTTTTACTTCTACGCCAAAGCCTTCGCCGCGGGTGTTGCGGTACATGTCTGAGAGCGTGCTGCCTTCGGTGGAACGAATGGTGTAGCGCACGCCGTCGTAGCGAGCGAGGTTGGAGCTGGCTTCTGCTGTGGCGATGATGTAATAGCAGGAAAGCGCGTACTTCGTATGCGGCAAACTGATTTTGCGAATCTCACAGCCGAGGCTTTCGAGCTTCTTGATGGCTGCCTCAATGACCGCACCTGTTTCCGAAGTGAGGCCTTCGAAATATTCCGAGGGAAGGCCAAGCTTGAGGCCTTTTACGGGATGCTTCATGAGGGTGTTGTAGTCGTCAATAGGGGCGAAGGCGGACGTGGAGTCTTGTTCGTCGCGCCCAGCCATGACGCGCAGGGTGGTGGCGCAATCTTCGACGTTGCGTGCGAACGGGCCGATATGATCGAGCGAACTGGCGAATGCCACCAGTCCATAGCGGGAGACGCGGCCATAAGTTGGAGTGACGCCGACAACGCCGCAGAAGCTGGCGGGCTGGCGAATCGAACCGCCGGTGTCTGAGCCTAGAGTAATGACAGCGGTACCTTGTGCGACGGCCGCCGCTGAACCGCCGCTAGATCCGCCGGGCACGCGATCCAGCGCACGCGGATTCCGTACCGGACCGAATGCGGAATTTTCGTTGGATGAACCCATCGCGAATTCATCGCAATTCAGCTTGCCGATAACGATGGCGCCTTCGTCTTCGAGGCGAGTAACGGCGGTGGCATCGTAAGGCGGAATGTACTTTTCGAGCATGCGCGACCCGCAGGTGGTGCGCACACCTTTCGTCACGATGACATCCTTCACGCCGAGGGGGACGCCGGCGAGTGCGCGCATGGGTGCGCCTTCCGCAATTTCGGCATCAACCTTTGCTGCAGCAGCTAGCGCCCGTTCGGGTGAGAACGTGAGATAGGCATTGGTCTTTGGGTTTTCCGCTTGCGCGAATGCCAGTGCGGCTTCGGTAAGTTCTTTGGCGGAGAAGTCTTTTTTACTAAGACCGTCGCGAACGGCGCTGATGGTGAGCGAGGGCAAGGAAGCGGGGGTACTCATGTGCGATCGATCACTTTCGGAACCTTGTAATAGCCAGCACCCGAGACGGCTGCATTCGCCAGTGCTTCGTGATTACTAAGCGTTGTATGCGGAACGTCTTCGCGCAGCGTGGCGGTTTCGTCGGCGTCAAACAGGACTTGCGCCATGGGTTC
>PMQB01000283.1 GCA_003169195.1 Bryobacterales bacterium | reverse complement strand
ACCGCCCGCCAGTGTCGCATCGAAATAGCCAAAGGGCTTATCCTTTGACCCCGCTCCTCTATGTGGCGCTTGATAAGGCCACTCAAACATATGTGATTGCTTGGTGCCATCAAACCAGCCGCCCGCCTCCAGCATGCAGATCTTCGCACCCGCCTGCGCCAGCACATGCGCCGCCACGCCGCCGCCCGCACCCGACCCAACAATCACAACATCGTACGTTTTTTCAGCGTTCATGTTTTATGCGCAGATCTTATCTACGACGTTCCCCGCCACATCCGTCAACCGGAAGTTCCGTCCTTGAAACTTATAAGTGAAATGCGTATGCTCAAATCCCAACAGCTTCAAAATCGTCGCATGTAGATCATGCACATGCACCTTGTCACTAATCACGTTGAACCCTAACTCGTCACTCTCGCCAATCGTAATGCCCGGCTTAATCCCGCCGCCTGCCAGCCACATGGTGAAAGCGTTCGGATGATGGTCGCGCCCGTCGCTGCCACCCTGCACCATCGGCGTCCTTCCAAACTCACCGCCCCAGATCACTAATGTTTCATCCAGCAATCCGCGCTGCTTCAAATCTTGCACCAACGCCGCGCAAGCCTGATCGGTGTCTTTGCAGTTAATCTTGATATCTTTCGTCAAGTTCTCATGCTGGTCCCATGCCTCGTGATAGAGCTGCACGAACCGTACGCCTCGCTCCACCATCCGCCGTGCCAGCAAACAATCGTTAGCAAACGACGGCTTTCCTGGTTCCGCCCCATACAGGTCCAGCACACTCTTTGGCTCTTTCGAAAGATCCATTAACTCCGGCGCACTGCTCTGCATCCGGTACGCCATCTCATACGAGTTGATCCGCGTTGCAATCTCCGGATCTCCCGTCACTCCCTGCCGCATCTCATTCATGCTGCGAATCGTGTCCAGCGAATCGCGTTGCACATCCGAGTCAATCCCGGGAGGATTCGATAGATACAGCACCGGATCGCCGCTACCTCTAAACTGCACACCTTGATAAACCGTTGGTAGGAAGCCACTGCCCCAACAAGAATTTCCTCCGCTCGGTCCCTTCTTCCCCGAACTGAAAACCACAAACGCTGGCAGATCCTTCGACTCATTCCCTAACCCATAGGTCACCCAAGCGCCCATACTCGGCCGCCCAAATAACTGAGTCCCGGTGTTCATCAACAACTGACCAGGCGCGTGATTAAACGCATCCGTCACCATCGATTTCACAATCGCCACATCGTCCACAATCTTCGTGAAATGCGGAAATAACTCCGAAACCTCCGCCCCACTCTGCCCATACTTCTCAAACTTGAACTTCGGCCCCAACAATGTCGAATTCGGATTGATAAAGGCCGCGCGATACCCCTTCAGTAACTCCGGCGGCGGCAGCGTCCCGTTAAACTTCGCCAGTTGTGGCTTGTAATCAAACAGCTCAAGATGGCTCGGCGCACCCGCCATAAAAAGGAAGATCACATTCTTCGCTTTCGCCGGCAGTGGTGGCTTCTTCGGCGCCAGCGGGTCTGTTCTCGGCGTATCGGCCAATCCCGCTTCCGCCAGCAAATTCGCCAGCGCCATTGATCCTAACCCCACGCCGCATTGCTCAAAAAACCAGCGTCGGCTGACTTCCTTCGGATCTTTCCCTCGCCAGAAACCGTCTTGACAGTTCATAGATATCCTCTTACTGCTTGGTAATCGTCTCGTCCAGATTCAACATCACGCGCGACACCACGGTCCACGCCGCAGCCTCCGCCGGTGTCACACCACTCGGCAAAGCTGGCCGTTGCCCCGCATCCGTCGCCACCAACGCCCACGGATCGCGCTTCCCCTCGGCATAGCGTAATTCTTCTTTTTTCAAAAGCGCCTCAATCGCCGCTTCTTCCTTCGCCTCAGGTTTCCGCGAAACACACCGGCGAAACGCGTAAGTTACCCGTGCGGCATCCGTTTGTCCACCCTCCCGCAAGGTCTTCAACGCCAAGGCCCGTGCTGTCTCCATCGAAAGCGGCTCATTCAAGGTAGTCAGCGCCTGCAGTGGCGTGTCAGATCTCGCACGCCGCACACAAGCACTATCTCCATTGGGAGTGTCAAACGTATCCAACATCGGGTAGGGCAGGGAACGATAGCGAAACGTATAGATCGCTCTCCTGTATCTCTCCGGCCCCTTCGATTCAAACCAGGCCTTCGGTCCATAACTTACCGGAGGTTGAAACAAAAATGCTGGGGCCGGCGGATACACACTCGGCCCTCCCACCTCCGGATTCAACAGTCCACTCGCCGCCAACGTAATATCTCGAACCACCTCTCCCTCAACCCGGAAGCGCGGTCCATGCGCCAGCAGCCTGTTATAGGGATCTCTCTCCGTCAACTCCGGCGTCGCATTCGAAGCTTGCCTATAGGTCGCCGACGTCACAATCAACTTATGCAGAGCCTTCAAATCCCATCCGCTATCCATAAACTGCACCGCCAGCCAGTCGAGTAACTCCGGATGCGAGGGCGTCTCACTCTGTCTCCCAAGATCCTCACTCGTTGCCACAATCCCAGTCCCAAAGTAGGTCTGCCAAACTCGATTCACCAACGCCCGGGCTGTCGTCGGTGCCTTCCGGTCCACCATCCACTTCGCAAAACTCAATCGATCCGCCGGACCCGGGGGAAGGGGATTGAGATACGCCGGTGTCCCCGCTTCCACTAACTTCGCCGGCTTCAAAAAATCACCGCGCGTCAACACATGCGTCGGCCGCGGATCGTCCCGCTGTGCCAGCACCAGTTGCGTATCGCCTTCCGGATAGTTATTCCACAATCCGGCAATCTCATCATTCTGTTGCCGCCACTCCGGCACCGTGGTGCGCCAATAACTGAAAACCGTCTCTACCTGCTCCGGCGTTCGCTGATCTGCGGGCACCGCCAACACGTCCCGCACGGCCGCAGGCAGCGGATCGGCCACGGCATTCTCTGCCGACGTAATAGAAAGCCGCATCCGCCCCAGATTATTGTTCTGGTTATCGTCGCTATTCCAGCCGCCGTGATTCTGCTTCAGATAGAAAACCAAAATCGTCCCGCCATCATTGCTAATAGGATCCGCCGTATTAAAGACGGCCTTCCGTGGCTGATTCCGCAAACCCGGCCCAACATCAATCCCCCATCCCGTCTCGTCCTTCCCGTCAATCGCAAACTCCACCGGCCCCGTCACTCGGTTCTTTTTGCTCTTATCATCAAACACTTTCTCTAAAGCCCGCTCGGGAGGATTCACATCCGCCGTCGCCTTCACAATCTTCACCACGGTCTTCTTATCGGGAGCGCTCGCCGGCGCAGCCTCCACCTTGAACTCCGATAGAACACCCGTCCCGATCGTCGACCTCCCAGGTCCCCCGCGCGGCAAATTCGGATCTTTCAACAACTCCAACCGGAACGCCCGAATATTCTGCACATCCGTCTTCACCGTCATCTTCACCGTATGCTTCGTCGGCGCATAACCGCCTGCCAACATCGACCCATCCTTCATCGGCGCATACTTCTGCCCGCCCGTCGAAATATCATCCACTTCCGGCTTCACCACAATCCACTCGGGCTGGTCATTCTTGACACTCGCCTCCCACGCAGCCATCCGGGTCCGCCAATTTTTGTTCTGTCTCTGCAGCGTGCCTTCAATCTCCCGCGTCCGCCGCAAAATCTCCGTCCTCTTCATCTCCTCCGTAGGCGTGTATACCGCAATGTTGGCCTCATGCGTGTTATTCAAGAACGCCATCATCTTGTAGTACTCTTCCTGCTTCAACGGATCATACTTATGGTTGTGGCACTGCGCACACTGAATCGTCAGCCCTAAAATCGCGCTCCCCACCGTGTGCATCCGGTCGAACATTGCTTCCATCCGAAACTGTTCCGGATCAATACCGCCTTCTTCATTTACCTGCGAGTTCCGCAAAAAACCTGTCGCCACCACATCATCTTGCGTGTGATTGGGCAGCAAATCGCCCGCAATCTGATCAACAACAAACCGGTCGTACGGCAGATTCTTGTTGAGCGCGTGAATCACCCAATCGCGGTAAAACCAAACTTCGCGCGGTTTGTCTTTCTCATATCCATCTGAATCGGCATAGTGCGCCGCATCCAACCAGTGCCGCGCCCACATCTCGCCATAATGCGGCGAGGCTAGCAGCCGCTCCACCTGCTTTTCATACGCGTTTTTGCTCTTGTCTCGCACAAACGCATCCACTTCCTCTACGCTTGGCGGCAACCCAGTCAGATCCAAACTGAGTCTCCGCAAGAGTGTCACCCGGTCCGCTTCCGGCGATGGTGTCAGCCCTTCCTTCTCTAGCCGCGCCAAAATAAAACGGTCGATCGGATTCCTCACCCAGTTCGCGTGAATCACCGCAGGCAACTCCGGCTTCAGGGGTGGCACAAAGGCCCAATGAGTTTTCGTCGCTGTCACAGTCGCGCCCACGGCATCGGGCCACTCCGCACCTTGCTCAATCCAAGCCTTCAACGTGGCAATTTGATCGTCGGCCAGTCGACCGCCCATCGGCATCCGCGCCACATCTCCGATGCCCGCCACGCGCTTATACAGTGCACTCTCCGCGGAACTCCCAGGCACCACCACTTTCGCCATAACAGCTTGCTTAGCGTCTAGCCGCAGCCCCGCCATCTGCGTGTTCGGTCCATGGCACGCCACGCACGAACGCGTAAAGATGGGTTGCACATCTTTGACGAAATCGATCTTCTTTACAGTGCTGACAGGTTCTGTTTGTCGATAAGCGAAGCCACCTACTGCGGCGCCGGCCAGCGCAAGGACGAGAAGCGCAAGTTCACGCATGTGTTTGCATGATTATATCTCCGTTATAATCGGCGCGATGAGTCAATCCTATTCGCGTCGCGATCTTGCCAAAGCTGCTTTGGCCGGAGCCGCCCTCACCCCGCTCGCCAAATCGGAAAACACCATGCCCAAACCCGAATTCGATCCCGTTCACTGGACTCTCGAAACATACAAATCCGCCCCGCTCAAACTCACCTTCAAGGCCACAAACAAAGCGCAAGCCGAACTTTGGCAGCAAGAATTGCGCGCGAAATTGACTGAGTTGATCGGCGGCTTCCCGCACGAGCGTGTGCCCCTTCAACCCCAAATCGTCGAAAAACGCGATTTCCCCAAGTACACCCGCGAACGCTTCGTCTTCGAGAGTCGCGCCGGCGTTTCTGTTGCTGGCTACTTATTGCTTCCCAAGGACGCCAATCCTCCGTTCGCTCCGGTGATCTGCGTTCCTGGCCATGGCCGCGGCGTTGATGACATCGTCGGCATCGACGAACACGGGGCCGACCGCACCGACAAAGCCGGCTATCAACACGATTTCGCTATTCAAGTGGTGGAACACGCGTTAGCCGCGGTAGCCATTGAACCCATGGCCTTCGGTTGCCGTCGAGACGCAGCAAACATTCAAAAAGGTCCCGGGCAAGCCGCTTGCTTGCCCTCTGCTGGCGCTGCCCTTTTACTAGGTCAGACCATGATCGCCTGGCGCGTTTGGGATGTCATGCGCACCATTGATTGGATTGAAACGCGCCCCGAACTCGATAGCAATCGCACCGGCTGTGTCGGCATCTCCGGCGGTGGTACCTGCACTCAGTTCGCGGCCGCCCTCGACACTCGCATCAAAGCCGCCCTCGTCAGCGGCTACCTCAACACCTTCCGCGACAGCATCATGAGCATCGCCCACTGCATGGATAACTATGTCCCCGGCATTCTCAACTGGGCCGAGAGCTACGACGTCGCCGGCCTAATCGCTCCGCGTTTCTTCTTCTCAGAAGGCGGAGACAAAGATCCCATTTTTCCCGTTTCCGCCACTCGGGCAAGCTTTGCCAAAGTCAAGGAAGTCTACAAAACGTTTGGCGTCCCCGAGCGTGCCGCCCAGGAAATTTTCGCGGGGGAACACTCCTTCCACGGCAATCAGGGACTTCCTTTTCTCTCGCATGCGCTCCATTAAATCTCTATCTTCGGCCCCAAAAACTTCGGCCTCGTATTCCAAACATAGACATCTAGTAACGTGAACATCTTCGACCCCTGGTCCCGACAGTGCGTCAGAAAACTGTAATACCCGTTCACATCCTGCGCATCAAAACCGATCGCATCTATCCCCTCGTGCCGCGCCAAAAAAATCGCCCGCTCATTATGAAACTTTTGCGAAACCACGGTAATCTTCGTTAACCCGAAAACCTTCTTTGCCCGAATAATGGAATCAATCGTCCGAAACCCCGCATAGTCGCAAACAATGCGATCTGCCGGCACCCCCTCTGCAATTAGGTGGTTCTTCATCGCCGTCGGTTCATCGTAGCGGGCAATATGATGATCCCCACTCACCAGGAAATAATCGGCTTTGTGCGCATGATATAGTCGCACCGCCGCCTGAATCCGATTTTCAAAAAACGGATTCACACGCCCGCCGCCTACCATCTCCGCACAACCCAAAACCAACGCCACCCGCCGATACGGAATCTTGCCTGCATCGGTGTAAAGCCGACCTCGCGACCCATGATCCAAAATAGCCGAAGCCCCCGCGTCCCAGGCAACTAACCCGGCAGCCGCAATCAGGCACAGGACGAACAATCGCTTAATCATCTCTGTTGTTTAGACGAAATCAAACTACGTAAGTTCCGGTGAGCGAGTATTTTCGAACCGTTAGGGGGGCAATCTGCATTTTTGGCTCCTGAATCCTGCCTCCTGTCTACTTTTTTCGATACACTCTACACATACCGCCATGTCCGTATACCGAAGTGCACTGCTGCTGATCTCGTTCATTGGCCTCATGAACGCCGCCCAAGCCCCAGCAGCCAAAGTTGGCTTTGAAAAAGACGTCCTGCCCATCTTTCAGCAAGCCTGTGCCAAGTGTCACCTGGGAGACGCATCCATGGGAAAGCTCCATCTTGGCTCCGAAGCGGATCTCCTGCGCGGCGGCAGTTCAGGTGCCTCCATCGTCCCTGGCAAAAGTGCTGATAGCCTGCTCGTCAAGCGCATTCTCGGCCTTACCGACGCGCAACGCATGCCCATGGGCGGTGACCCACTCAGCAACCAGCAAGTCAAAACTATTCGCACATGGATCGACCAAGGCAATCTCACCACAACTGCTTCGAACAGCGCGAGTGCCGAAAGCGCGAAAGCAGCCGACTCTCCCCTCTTCGCCCAAACCGTTCGGCCCCTCCTCGCCGCTCGCTGCTATGGCTGTCACGGTCCGGACGTTCAACAAAACGGACTCCGCCTCGACTCCCTGAACGCCATCCTCAAAGGCAGCGATTCTGGCCGAATCGTTGTTCCTGGTAAGCCCGCTAGTAGCCGCTTACTCCGCCGTCTCCAAGCCCAAGAGCGCCCCATGATGCCCTATGGCGGGCCACCTCTTGCTCCTAAAGAACTGGATGCCATTCGTGACTGGATTGCCGCGGGTGCCCCTGGACCCGATTCCACAGCTTCCATTGCGACTGCCAAACCTCCCAAACATTGGGCCTACTTGAAGCCTATTCGTCCCGATGTCCCCACAGTCAGCAACGCGGGCTGGTGCCGTAATCCTATCGATAACTTCATCCTCGCTCGCCTCGACTCAGAAGGTCTTAGACCATCTTCGGAAGCCGACAAGCAAACCCTGATCCGCCGCGTATATCTCGATCTCATCGGCCTCCCTCCCGCTCCCGCCGAAGTCAATGCATTTCTTGCGGACACAACTCCAGACGCTTACGAAAAAGTTGTGGACCGTCTTCAAGCGTCTCCGCGGTACGGCGAACGGTGGGCTCGTCCGTGGCTCGACTTGGCTCGTTACGCCGATAGCAACGGATACGAAAAGGACAATCCTCGCGTCGCATGGGAGTATCGCGATTGGGTCATCCGCGCTCTCAATCAAGACATGCCGTTTAACGAGTTCACCATCGAACAACTGGCAGGCGACATGTTGCCAAACCCCACGAACGATCAGTTGATCGCCACTGGATTCCATCGCAACTCCATGATCAATCAGGAAGGCGGCATCGATGTCGAAGAGTATTACTGGTACAGTCTGGTCGATCGCGTGAACACCACCGCCTCCGTCTGGTTAGGTTCCACCTTGGGTTGTGCCCAATGCCACAACCACAAATTCGATCCTTTTCCCCAAAAAGACTACTACCGCATGATCGCGTTCTTCAGCAATGCTGAACACAAACGCGCTGGCGGTGGTGATTACTATATGTCCGAGCCCGAACTGGCGCTGCCCACTCCAGCTCAGGATAAGAAGAGCAAAGAACTTCGCGCGCAAATGGCGCAGCTCCAGTCGGTTCTCGATACCCAAACGCCGGAACTCGATAACGCGCAGCAAGCCTGGGAGAAAGAAATGACTGGCAGTGAGGCTCGCTGGGAGGTGCTCAAACCCTTGCGCGCTTCGTCAGCGGGTGGCGCAACTCTTACTCTGCAGCCGGATGGTTCTGTGTTGGCGTCCGACAAGAATCCGCAGGCTGATACGTACAAGCTTGCCGCGAAAACCAATGTGAGTCAGCTCATGGGAGTTCGTCTGGAGGTTCTTCCCGATGCCAGCCTCCCAAAGAAAGGCCCTGGCCGGGATTCCGAGGGAAACTTCTTCCTCAGTGACTTCGAAATGCAAATCGACGGCAAGCCGGTGATTTGGAAATCTTCCACCGCCGACGAATCGCAAGACGGCTATTCCGCCAGCGGTATCGTAACCAAGAAAGCTGGTTCGCTCTCCGGCTGGGCCATTGACGCCGGTGATTCGAACATCTGGCGTCGTCAAGTTGTCTTCATTCCGCGCGATTCCACAGCAATTCCGGCCGGGGCAACGCTCACCTTCACCCTCCGCCATGAAATGCGCAAAACATCACGGAACATTGGCAAATTCCGTCTGTCCGTTAGCGCCGTGCCTGATCCGGCCTTTATCGTCCAAATCCCCGCCTCTCTGCGCCCGGCGTTTGCCAAAGCTTCGTCAGCCCGCACTGCCGAGGAAAAGCTCAAGCTCTCGGCCGCCTACCGAGTTGTGGCCCCTTCTCTTAATGCAACGCGCGCGCAAATCAAAGATTTGAGAAAAGAGATCGACAAGCTTGGCATCGCCACCGCCATGATCATGAAAGAACGAGAAGGCTACGCTCGTCCCGCCGCCTATCTCCGCGAGCGCGGCACCTTCACCAGCCCTGGCGAACTTGTTTATGCGGACGTTCCCTCTGCTCTAAGTCCTCTCCCACACGATGCCATGCCGAACCGCCTTGGCCTTGCCCAGTGGCTCGTTAACGAAGACAATCCTCTAACGGCGCGCGTCACAATCAATCACTTCTGGGAGACTATCTTTGGTCGCGGCATTGTCGAAACGAGCGAAGACTTCGGCACCCAAGGCGAACGGCCCTCGCATCCGCAACTGCTCGATTGGCTGGCCACCGAGTTCATCCGAGAAGGCTGGAGCATGAAGAAAATGCAAAAGCTTATGGTCATGTCCGCTACGTACCGCCAGGATTCCCATGTTACGCAGGAGCTAGCCGCGCGCGATCCTTATAATCGCCTTTACGCTCACGGCCCGCGTTTCCGTGTCGAAGCTGAAATGATTCACGACATGGTGCTCGCCGAAAGCGGTCTGCTCAGTACCAAAATGTACGGCCCTAGCGTTTATCCCTATCAGCCCGACGGCGTTTGGGACATTCCATACAGCAACGATAAATGGGTGCAAAGTCCGGGCGAAGATCAGCATCGGCGGAGTGTCTACACCTTCATCCGTCGCAGCGCCCCTTATCCGAGTCTCGTCACCTATGACTCACCAAGCCGCGAATTCTGTACCGTTCGCCGCGTGCGCACCAATACGCCATTACAATCTCTCACTAGTTTGAACGACCCCTACTTCTTTGATGCTGCCCGTGCCCTGGCCAAACGCCTCGTATCCGAAGGTGGCGCCACTCTCGAAGATCGTATTAAGTATGGCTTTCGAATCACGGTCTCCCGGCCTCCCACAGAGTCCGAGTTAACGAAAATCAGTGAATTTTACAGGAAGCAATTGTCTGTTTATCAAGCCGACCACCAGGCGGCCTTGAAGACCATCGAAGCGAAATCGGAACCGGACGCTCCCGAAATGGCGGCTCTCACCATGCTCGCCAACGTTTTATTGAATATGGACGAAGCCGTGACCAAGGAGTAATTGACATGAACCTAGATAAAGACCTCTCACAAGAACTCCTCAAAGCATCCACCCGGCGGCATTTCTTCAAGCAAACGGGATTTGGCATCGGCGCGGCTGCCCTCGGCAACGTACTCAATGCGGATACGGTCACTTCTGCCAAGGGCCCCATGTTCCCAGGCAAAGCAAAGAGCATCATTTATCTCTTCATGGCTGGGGCGCCCTCGCAAGTCGATCTCTTTGACTTCAAACCAACCCTGCAAAAATACGACGGCCAGAATATCCCCGACGAATTCGTCAAAGGTGAGCGCTTCGCGTTCATCAAGGGCAAACCGAAACTTCTCGGCTCGCCCTTTGAATTCGCTCGCTCTGGCAAATCGGGCGCCGAGATCTCCGAGTTACTCCCACACCTTAGAAATGTTGCGGATGACATCACTATCATCCGCTCCATGCACACCACGCAGTTCAATCATGCCCCTGCGCAAATCTTCATGAACACCGGCTTCCAGATCATCGGCCGCCCGAGCATGGGCTCCTGGATGACCTATGGCCTCGGTAGCGAATGTAAAGACTTGCCCGGTTTCGTTGTTCTTGTATCCGGCGAAAATCAGCCCGACGGCGGCAAAGCCTGTTGGGGCAGCGGCTTCCTCCCATCTGTCTACCAAGGTGTCGAATTCCGCTCTCAAGGAGATCCTGTACTCTTCTTAACCAATCCCGACGGTGTCTCAGCCCAGTCCCGCCGTGACTCACTCGACCTCCTAAAGTCGCTCAACGAAGAGCACCTGGCGAGCAATGGCGATCCCGAAATTGCCACCCGCATCGCCTCGTATGAGATGGCATACAAGATGCAATCGAGTGTTCCTGAGCTTGTCAATATTCACGAGGAACCAGCGTCGATCCATGAACTCTACGGCACCCAGCCTGGCAAGAAATCGTTTGCCAATAACTGCCTGTTGGCTCGGCGCCTAGTCGAACGCGGCGTGCGCTTCGTCCAGCTTTATCACCGCGGTTGGGACAACCACGGCACCAGCAGCCACGACGACATTGTGAATCGTCTTCCTTCGCTGTGCGAAGAGACGGACCGTGCCGCTGCGGCTCTTGTCCAAGATCTCAAGCAGCGGGGCCTGCTCGATAGCACGATCGTGGTCTGGGGCGGGGAATTCGGCCGCACTCCCATGAACGAAGCTCGCAACCGTTCCAAGTTCCTCGGCCGTGACCATCACCCCCGCGCCTTCACCATGTGGGTCGCCGGCGGCGGTTTCAAACCGGGAGTCACAGTAGGTAGCACCGACGAGTTAGGCTATAACATCGCCGACGATCCGGTAGATGTGCATGACCTCCACGCGACTATACTGAATCAGATGGGTATCGACCACACCAAATTAACCTACCGTTTTCAGGGCCGCGATTTCCGCCTTACCGATGTCTCCGGCAACGTCATGAGGAAGTTGATCTCTTAGAATGGCCCGCAAAGTCGCATTAGTCACTGGTGCCGGTAGCGGCATCGGTCGCGCTGTAGCTCTTGGCCTCAGCGCGGCCGGATACAGTGTGGTCCTTGCTGGCCGTCGCGAGGCCGAACTACAGAAGACGCGAGGCACNNTCGCCGTCCCATCTGATGTTACTCAACCTGAGCAGGTCGAACATCTATTCTCCGTCCTGAAAGACCGCTTCGGCCACCTAGATGTTTTGTTTAACAATGCTGGCATCGGTGCTCCCGCGATTCCTATGGATGAGCTAACCTTCGCCCAGTGGAGCGCTGTGGTCAACGTCAACCTCACTGGTGCTTTCCTGTGTTCCCAGCACGCCATGCGACTCATGAAGACGCAAGAGCCCAAAGGCGGCCGAATCATCAACAACGGCTCAATCTCCGCCCACGTCCCACGTCCGAATTCAGCGCCCTATACAGCTACGAAGCACGCTATTACCGGACTCACCCGCAGCATCTCCCTCGATGGGCGTCCCTTCAATATTGCCTGCAGTCAGATCGATATTGGCAACGCCGCCACTGAAATGACTGAGCGCATGGC
>PMQB01000572.1 GCA_003169195.1 Bryobacterales bacterium | reverse complement strand
GGCGTGCGAATTTCATGGCTCATGTTCGCCAGAAACTCACCCTTCGTCCGGCTCGCTTCTTCGGCCGCCTCTTTCGCTTTTCGCAGATCGGCCGTCTGCATGTGAACTCTGCGCCGCAGCACGCCAATCCAAACAAAAGCCACAAGGATGAGTGCCAGCCCGCCAGCCACCAGATTGACCATTCGTTCAGCGGTCCACCATGGCGCAGGCCGCAGCACAGTGACGTCTGCCGGCGAGCGCAGCAAAATCGAAAACCCTACCGGAAACAGAAACTGGTCGGAGTACTCAACTCGCAGCACCGTCAGCCCCCGCAACTGAAGCAGCGAGCCTTTGGTAAGCGGCGGTAGTTTTCCCTCCGAAAGACGAGCTTGAAACAATCGATCCCCCGCCTGCAAAATCAACGTCTGTTCTCCAGTGCCGCTCGAATCGTTTACCAGGAATCCGTCAACTTGCACAAATTGTGCCTCGGTCCCCTTGTTTAATACCTCTTCCGGAGTCAGCACACTCGGCTCGGGCGGTTGCAGAGAGCTGATTTTTGTAAGTTGGGCGTCCTCCAGAAATGGCGCAAAATCGCCCAGCCGCGTTGTGCCCACCGCCTCAACAAGGTCTCCTTCTTTTAGGGCTATTTTTCCGTGCGTTTTGATCAGCAAGCCGGCGGACCCATCGCGTAGGTAGGTAGGGCCGTTCAGGTGAGTAAACACCACAGTCCCCTGCGTGCGCGATCGCAGATCCAGATTCGCTTCGCTGGAATATTGCAGAAGCTGTTCAACACGCAGCAGCGGAAGCCGATTGCTCATCATCGTGCCCTCCCGCCGGATGAACGACAAGTTCGGAACGCTGATTTGAATCCCGAGCAGCTGCCCTTTGAAGTTCGTTATCGCGCCGCAAACTCCCCTAAACCTCAGCCGCGAATTCAACAGCCACGGTGGTACTTCGGTTGTACCCGCTACAAAGACTGCAAATCGATGGGAACCCCAAATGGCATCTAATCGCAAGTGCCCCACTTCGGGGCTTGCCGCCCGTACAATGCCTTCCGCCTCAACCCATTGACTATCAGCCACGCCGGTCAGCAACTGCTCCATGCCCAGCGGTAACGGGTCTGGCAGTGGCCGCTGGCCCATTACCTTCGCCGTCGGTTCCACAATCACCGGAGCAAATCCACCAGGACTGGCAAATCCGTTGATTCTCACAAACTGGCCAACTTTTAGGTCAAGGTTGCCGCCTGTTGGCGAAAAAACGAAAATGCCGCCCGTTTCGTCTTGGACAAATGTGTCGCGAACGCTCGGATCGGAATACGTAACGGTTCCCTCGATCTGCACATGATACCCGCGCGTCAGCTCTTGCGAAGTAAGGTTCTGGATTTCCTTTACCTTCGTCAGAACTCTGTTCGCCGTCGACGCGTTCTCGTCGTCCACACCCCAACCTTCGGTTAGGATCTTGGCCCCATTCTCTTGGCTTACAAACGCCACCAGTTCCACGTTGCTTCCCTGCAATAAGTCGCGCAAGGAATTTCGATGCAGCGGAATGCTCCCTGTGCCATCACGAAAAATATATTCTGCCGACCCGCGCGCCAACGAACCCCGCAGTCGGATCCGATGTGCCATATAAGCGCCCGACAGCGCCTCCGCGACGCTGCGCAACGGTACCTCCCGTAAGTTCGGCGGCGCATCCACAATTCGCAAATCATCCATTGACTGCACAGCCAGTTCGGCGCTTTTCGGCTGCCCTCTCGCATCAATATTGAGACGCAGCACGCCTCTCACCTTAACCCCTGCGTCAACTAGATGACTAATATCGACCCCGGGCGCACTCCGAATCATTACTCCGATGTTTCGCCCATGCGCAAATAGTTCTAATTCCGTTTGATCTCCGAGCAAGGAATCGGCGCGCCGCACGACTCCTTGCAACTCAACCAATCGATACTGAAACTGCAGCGAATTTAGATCTTCAGCGCCTAACCGGATTGCCTTGGGCAGCGCCGTTTTGGCATCCTCCACCCTTACTGTCAGTCCTGTCATGGCGGGATAAGGCTGCGTCCGAGTGATATAACCCGTTACCTCAATCGACTGACCGAGTTTCAAATCCGTCTCTACCTGCGGATGCTCCACCAGGATGCCGCCCTCCGAATCCTGTAGGAACAACGAGCGGAATCCGTCCACCCAGGTGATCTTTCCGCTGATTCGCGCCCGCACGTGCGCTGCCAGATTCTCCGAATCGAGTTTGCGCACCTCACCGACATCGGTAATCAGCTTCGCATTTCGTTGATTCGACGACTGGTTACAGGCAATTCCGCACGCCCAGAGCAGGCAGGATATACACCAGATGAAGAGTCGGCGCGGCACTAATCTGGGTTATCGGTCGTTACGTGATTAAACTTGACGCATAGGGCGCCCATTCTTGGTCGCCAGGCGGCTTTCTAGCCGACTCTTCTCATCCGTCGCAAATGCCGAAACAGAACCCTGACCAAAGGGGGGGCAAGCAGGTTACCAACACATCCCCTAGCAATTCTTACCGGCCCGGGGAAAGGCATATGGATCCTTTTCCTCTGCCGGCCCATCCAAGCACTCAAGATCTTTTTCAATGGCAACCTTAAGCCCCGGCTCCACCTCGAAATAGAATCCAATCTCGTCACTTTTTGCCCAACCGCTTAAAGGCGCGCTCACCTGAATCGCCTGGCCGTCGAACAGTGCCGTGCCCTTTGTACCATCTGCAGTCTTCGACAAGCGATAAGAAAGCGTTGCCCCCCCGCCAAACATCACCCGCTCTTCCAATTCCTTGCCCGCCGCCAGCATTTCAGTTTCCCGCTGATTCACCCGCAGCCGTAAACTATTCTTGCGAAACCGCAACTTCA
This sequence comes from Bryobacterales bacterium, assembly GCA_003169195.1. Lineage (GTDB taxonomy): Bacteria > Acidobacteriota > Terriglobia > Bryobacterales > Bryobacteraceae > Bog-105. Next base: position 4,954 of record PMQB01000572.1, on the reverse strand, counting down.
TCCTATTTTGAGTTTATCCGCCATTCGCCGGCGTACACGTTGAAGCGTTGCTCCCGCACAAAACCCAACAGTGTCATCTGCAGGGCGCGCGCCGTTTCAATCGCCAAGCTCGAAGGTCCACCCACCGTCGCCAGCACCGCCACACCCGCCATCGCGGCCTTCTGTACCAACTCAAAACTACCCCGGCTGCTCATAAACACAATTCGTTCGCGCAAGGGCACCCGGCCCTTCGGTAAAGCCCATCGTATGAACTTATCCAGCGCATTATGCCGCTCAATCTCTTCAAACACCACTTCCAGTGCCCAGCGTCCTGACGGGCTACAAAACCGCGCTGCCGCTTCTGCGGCCTATTTGGAAACCGAGATCTGAACCTCGTCGCCAACAAAATAATCGAATATTTGGTCACTCCAGCTAACCACCTTTGTTCACCGACCCTAGGACAGGAATAAGTAACCCAGCTTACATTGGGCATCTCCGCAACCAAAAAATCACAGAAAGTTCTGAAAGCTGTCGAAAAATGACTTGACTTGACTTGACTTGACTTGACTTGACTTGACTTGACTTGTATCTTCTCACTTATGAGACTTAGATTGGGATCTCTTGGCAATATCACTTCCTATGCTTCAAGAGTTGGAGCAGCCATTCTTTTGTTCTTTGCTTACTGCGAAGTCAGAGCATCAGCGCAGGCGGTGGCTCAAAGCAACCTCGCGTCAGGAACTGAAAGTCCAGGCGCATGGCTTACTAAATTAAGCGACGCCTTTGTTAAGGACATCGAGGCGGGCGACGTCGAAACTGCGGCCCTGCATCACATACAACTCCAGGCCGCTGTCCTCATGGCCATCGATCCCCAGGGCCAAGAGTCCAGCCTATCCCAAAAGCTTCGAAACCAGCTAATTCAGATGGCAGCGGCAAAGTCGACCGGCTTAATTGCGAACAACACCGCTGTCACCGCTCCGCTTCTAGACGGTGCCCTGCTGATACAGTCTGCAGTTGCTAACCAAGACTGGAAGTCCGCCAAGCTAGCGATCGGCAATTTGTCGCTGCCTATAGCACAGACGGTCTCGACGAAGATGAGCGAGTCTCAGGCGAAATCAATCACTACTATTTCTGCGGTTAGGACCTCCGGCACGAGCGAACCCGATCCTCACTTTATGGTCGGCCTCCTCCGAAGAGTACAAGATTCGCTTAGGGCGGACGACGTCTTGACGGCCGAATCGTACGCTCCCCAATTGTTGCAGTTGACACAGCAGTGGTGCGATCCCAGTAGTCAGGCCATGTGCTACTCAGAGGGCGTCACTGCAGCGTATGATGCCTTAGGAAGAGGCGCTTTTTTGAGGGGTGACTATGACGGCGCAAAGGAATACCTTCTAAGGTCCGTGATGCTTCCCCCGGGCTCGGTGCTAATTGGCGGACCGAGCCTCAAGCTGGCTGAGGCCCTGTTCACAAAAGGCTACACATCAGAAGTCACTAAATTTCTGGAGCAGTCTAAGAGCGTATGGAACTCGCCCCTGCCAGAAAAGTGGATCAAGGTGATACGTGAGGGTGGCCATCCAAACTTTAAGCCGGTGACCTACTTTTGACACCAACGACAAGCAGAGAGCCACAAATGACACGCCCGACACATATTTCCAAGAGAACTACCCTATACCTCTCCGTAGCCCTTTTTGCAGTCCTCCTTGTTACCAAACAAGCGGCAGGCCAATGCCCGAACGCATGCAGCAACGGCTGCGATAATACTCTAGTAAACAATAACCTTAGCGCTCAAGCAGCCTACCAGCAGTGCCTTAGCAATCCTGCAAACAATTGCCAAAGCAATCCAAATGGATTTGCCTGCACAAATTGCACTCTCGGCTATGACAATACCGTTCAGAACAACTGGAACACTTGGAACCTTTGCTACAGCAACTGCTGCACCACCACAGGTGGATCGAACGGCCCACCGACTGGGGGCGGCGGCGTGATGTGCCAGGCTGATTGCACATGCGACTGCGACTGCAATCCCTGCAACTGGAATGATCAACCCACCGCGATGAACGTTAAGCCGGAAACCCCTTCAACAAATTGGCTCCCGCTCGGCCTTGCACCTTTTGGCCTAGCGGCTTGTTTTGTCCGAATCCGAAAAGGTTAACTGCTCCGACGAACCCCATGACCCGACCCGAAATCAAGATTGAGGTGCAGCGCCCTGTCCTTCTGACCTTAGCTTTAGTATTCTGCGCCATAGCAGTGTTAAGCTCCGACTATTACCGTGGATATTGCGTACCATTAAGCAATAGGGACCTCGATATGGTTAGGTACTACGCAGTGACCCGTTTCGGCGCAGCTCCTGCAAATGTGAAGGTGAGCGAAGAAGGTATTCTTCCCGAGTCGTGCGTGCATCGAATTAAGCTGGCCGGAGCGAGCTCGATCCCACCTTACTGGTACGTCTCGGGTGACCGGAAGTATATCTTTCAGGGTGCTGGCTTGATCGCACGACCTCAGCCAAAGGCACAGCCTCTCGCTCCAGTAGACCGCGAAGTTCTGGAGTCGGGCTCTGCACCTGTGCTTGGGCCAAGGAACTCCCCGAACAGCATCGTCGTCTTCTCCGACTTCCAATGCCCTTACTGCGCCACTCTTTCGAAATCCCTGGGCGAGATGAACATTTCGTCAGGAGCTCACGGAATGCACCTCGTCTTTCGGCATTACCCTTTACCGTTCCACACTCAGGCTCGCCCAGCCGCCGAAGCTGCGGCCTGCCTCGCCGTGCAAGACGAAAGTTTCTTCTGGGAGTTCAACGACTATGTTTTCAGCAATCAGTCGCGCCTCGGGGAAACCACGTTCGTAAACGCCGCAACGAGGACCATCGGCTCTAAGAAAAAAGTGATCGACCGTACCCGACTGAGGGACTGCATTGATCGGCACGCAAGTGCTGCTATTGTCGATGCCGACGTGCATCTCGCCGAAAAACTTGGAGTCGAGGGCACACCCACCGTGTTCGTGAATGGCGTTCGGCTTTCCGGCGCCCCGAATCAAGCGTCCCTTCTATCTGCAATTTCGACGCCCCGCCGGGGGGCAGTTAGGTAGATGTAGTAGCGTTCGTTGAGTTGGCTCCCCAAAAACCTACTTTGAGTTTATCCGCCATTCGCCGGCGTACACGTTGAAGCGTTGCTCCCGCACAAAACCCAACAGTGTCATCTGCAGGGCGCGCGCCGTTTCAATCGCCAAGCTCGAAGGTCCACCCACCGTCGCCAGCACCGCCACACCCGCCATCGCGGCCTTCTGTACCAACTCAAAACTACCCCGGCTGCTCATAAACACAATTCGTTCGCGCAAGGGCACCCGGCCGTTCAAGAACGCCCAGCCCGTCAGCTTGTCTAACGCGTTATGACGTCCAATATCTTCCAATGCCGCTTCCAATTTGCCCGTCGCAGTAAAGAGCGCCGCCGCATGCAAACCGCCCGTCTCCGCAAATCCCGGCTGATGCGAGCGCAACGCCGCCGGCAGTGAGTGAATCACGTCCGCCCCTACCCGAAATTCATCAGCCTCCAGCACCGGCACATCTTGCTGCACCGCTTCCCGGCTCCGCTTCCCGCACACCCCACAACTCGAACTCACAAACCCATTCCGCGCCAATCGCCAAGCTTCAAAATCAGCCCCGCGCGCCAGCTCTACCAACATTTCATTCGATGGCTCATTCCCTAACGCACGAACATCCACCAACTCTTCGCGCCCACGAATGACACCCTCCGCCAATAACAAACCCACCGCCAGTTCTCGATCGTGTCCCGGCGTCCTCATCGTTACCGCCAGATTCGTGGTAACGGCTGCGTCCTTCTGCCAGTGCTTCACCAGAATCGCCAACGGCTCTTCCTCGGCGATCCGATCCGTCACCCGCTCCGCGCCATCGGCGGTAATACGCCTCACGCTGAACGTGCGCAGCATTCTCTATGCAGCCACCGGCACCAGAGCATCCGATTCCTGCGCGTGCGGCTCTTGTATGCGCTGCGTCAAAATCGCCGCCAGAATAAAACAACACCCGCCCACCACCAGCGCCGCCATCCGCTGGTTGTGCAGTAAATGCTCCATAATCCAGCCGAATCCCAACGACGCACTGATCTCCGGCAGCACAATGAAGAAATTGAAAATCCCCATGTAAATCCCCATCTTGTTCTGCGGAATCGACGCTGCCAGAATCGAATACGGCATCGAAAGAATACTGGCCCACGCAATCCCTACGCCCACCATCGGCAGCAGCAACAGCCATTTATTGTGAATCAGCGGAATGGTAAGAAATCCCGCCGCGCCCGCCAACAAACAAAACGAATGCGTCTTACACTTTCCAACCAGTTCGACCAGTCTCGGCAAAAACGGCGAAATCAACGCGCACACTCCACTGTAAAAAGCCGAACACCAACCCGCCCAAACAATGCCGTCTGAATAGGCTGCATCGGTAGGCGCGGTCGCACCGAAAACATTCCGCGCCACCGCCACCGCAAAGTAAAGGAACAGACAAAAAAGTCCCACCCAGGTGCAAAACTGCACCGCTGCCAACTGCCGCATCGGGCCAGGCATCTCCACAACCGCCTTATAAATCTGTCCCGGGTCAAACGCCTTCACACTTTTCAACCGTTCGCGTTCCGCCTCGCTCGGCGGATATTCTTTCGTCGTAAACACCGTCCAAAGCACCGCGCCCAAAAACGCCACGGCGCCAATCCAAAAGGCATACCGAACCCAACTGGGAATCCCCGCCGCGCCCGAAGCAGGATACATTTGCAGCATCTTCCACGTAAAGGCCGCTGCCGCCACATTACCAATGCCAATAAAGAAGCTCTGCATCGTAAACCCGCGCGTCCGCTGTTCGTCGGGCAGCATGTCCGCCACAAATGCCCGAAACGGTTCCATACTCACGTTGATCGAAGCATCCAAAATCCACAACGCACCGGCGGCCATCCAAAGTTTGCTGCTCATCGGCATCAGC
>PMQB01000550.1 GCA_003169195.1 Bryobacterales bacterium | reverse complement strand
GCTATACCCGGACTTTCTTCAAGCTCTGGGAGCGTTTCCAACCAAAATTTTTCATAGAGGCGAACAACGTCTCCAATCATCCGAATATCACGACGATCAACACAACGGCCAAAGTCGCGGCTACCGGAGCGATCGTCACCGAACCGACCTTCGCTCCCGTTTCGACACTGCTCGAAGGCCGCATTGTGCAACTAGGAGCAAGGGTCGATTGGTAGTTGCAACTCGCCACAAAGAACCAAAACGCGTTACATGGAAAGCAGGTCAAACATGTACCACTACCAGCCTTTGGCTGCACTGGAAGAATTAAAAGAAGAGGCGCTTCTACCCAATCCCGTTCACATACGCGACATGATCGTTCGAGCCCGTCTCTCTCCTGAAAGTGCGCTCGAACTCAATCACAAATTTCAGAAGTACCTCCAAGCTTTTGGCAAAACACAAGATCTCGCAAAAAGCTTGCTCTTGCAACTCGCCGATCATCCTCGCAAGGATCTTTCGTAAGGTATAGGGTCGCGGCCGTTGCGACCCAATAAATCTGTTGCGCTTGCCAACTCCAACCAGTGGGTAGCCTAGTTCGCGGGGCCCACGTGCAGACTCGATATGTCTTCCAAGTAAACGCCCGTCGCATGTGATCCTGGCATCGAACCGCGCGTTGATGTGAATAACAGCCAGTGCCCATCCGGCGAAATCGACGGATAGCCATCAAACGCAGCGTTATACGTCAACCGCCGTTGTTCATCGTTATTCACATCCCCCAGAAAGACTTCATAATTACGTGGCGGCAGCACCTTTACAAACACATAATGACGCCCATCCGGAGCCGGGAAGGGTGACCAGTTCGTCCCCTCATCGTGGGTTAAAGCTCGCAGTCCCGTTCCATCTTCCTGAATCGTAAAAAGTGTCATCGGCAGTGGACTCTTTTTTGCTGCAGAATCCGTACTCTTCCACGCTCGAAAAATAATCGTCTTGTTGTCGCGGAAGATAAACGCGCCACCCGGCTCCCACCCATCCAGGTGTGTAATCTGTAACGCATCGCTGCCGTCAGGCTTGGCTTTCCACAACTCCATTTTTCCCGAACGCTGGCTGCCGAACAGAATCCATTTGCCATTGGCTGCCACCGAAACTTCTGCGTCGTACACCGTGTTGTTTGTCAGCCGCTTGACATTCCCGCCATCGAGATCAGACACATAAAGTTCCGAGCCCTGAGGATAGTCCGACGGGTTCGAGTAATTCGATTTCGCCAACTCGGGGTGATCCTTCGTCGAAGTCCAGATCAAGTGCTTCCCGTCCGGAAAATAAAACGAGCACGCATCGTCGCCTTTGTCATTAATACGATGAATATCTGTTCCATTGATATTCAGGGTGTAGACATGAAAGCTAGTGTCACCCTCGCGCTGCGCATTGCCGATAATGTGCGTACCGTCCGGGGAAAAATAGAACTCCGCTCCCTTCCCTAAGTTCGGAATCTGGTGTACCGGCAATTCCTGCGCGCCTAGTCCCAGACTGATCAATAGAGTTGCAAATCGCAAACGCATCTTTCACCGTCTCCCTTACCCAACTTCCCGTCTCTCCGAAAAATCAGCACTGTGCTCGCGCCCAGTTCGCCATAACGTACAGGCCTAATCTGCATAGACATTATGGTGATTGATCCGACCTCTGTCAATTAAATTTTTCGTGCAGCCGAGCGCAGGAAGCGCGAAGTTGACGAGACCCCGGCGCCTCCGCCCAAGACTTCACTCTAGGGTCCGACACGCGAAACGCACCGCTTTCATCTTGCACCCAGCAAGTCATGGACCCCATCCAAATTGATTGCAATATAAGGCCAGTCGCAAAGGCAACCTTGGGCGCCGCGATCCCCGGTTTCGCCTCCTCTAAATACAGATGTTCGAGCCGTCGACAGCGGGCGATTTAGCGCTCTTGCGATATCCATATTTCGTCCCTGCAGCCTGGTCCGTCGTGAAGATAACGATCGCCGATCACGCTGATTCCATCGACAACAGAGACCTGGAGCAATCGATGGTCTCCAGTGTGCGGCGAAGGATGGCACCGGGCCAAAGAGTAAAGCGTTGCTCGAAGGACTCGACCGAAGGGAACGCAAATGCGCAGTCCCCGAAATATCGAGATCAAACGGATCATCCTTTCAGCGATCATCGCATCGCACTTTAGAATACGATCCTGAAATTACTCGGACATGCCGTTCCTTGAACATCATTCACGAAACAATCTCTCTCTGGGGTTCCGGCCCATGATGCACGTTTCGGTCGCACAGAGCCGCGATCACGCCAGGAATTCAACGATAATCGGCCAGCAGGATCTTTGTGGACCTGCTCGACTGAACCATTTCCGCTTTGCTCCAGCTTAATCACGATTACCAAGTCGACAGGGCGAGCTATCGTCCTAGCGGGTGATGGTCTCCCGAACTTCTTAATACTGAGCAGTGACCGAGCACCAACTTTGCTGTTCGTTCTTAAATCTTATGTTCGTGCGACAAATCCGTCGGTCTAACTCTTGATTCTGTTTCCTTTCTTCTTCCTACCTATTCTTGGCACGGCTTCGGGCGTAATTCCTGCGCTCGGCACACGG
>PMQB01000445.1 GCA_003169195.1 Bryobacterales bacterium | reverse complement strand
GCCGCCGAGGATGAGGCCGCGGAGGGGGGAGACGTCGCCGTAGTCGCGGCCCCAGGCTAGGGTGACATGGCCGTCGCCGACGACTAGGTTGTTGGTGGGGTCGACATCGAGCCAGCCGGTGTCGGGAGAGAAGGCGGAGATCCAGGCATGGGAGGCGTCAGCTCCGATGAGGCGGGGTTTGCCGGGTGGTGGGTAGGTACGGAGATAGCCGCTGACATAGCGGGCGGGGAGCTTGAGCGAGCGGAGACAGGCGATCTGGAGGTGGGCGAAATCCTGGCAAACGCCGCGTTTTTTGCGGAACACTTCCTCAGTCGATGTGCGGACGTTGGTGGCTTTGGCATCGAACTGAAAGTCGCGATGGATACGTGCGGTTAAGTCGAGGAGGGCATCGGCCCAGGGACGGCCAGGGGTGAAGGACTTAGCGCCGTAGGCAGCGAACTCGGGGGCTGGCTTAATGCGAGGTGACTCGAAAACGAACTGATAGGCCGCGAGAGAAGCGGAGCTATGTTCATCCGGGAGTGTGTGGGCGACGGTCTCCCAGGCAGGTGAGTTGAGAGGAGCGCCGGCCCAAAGATCGAGGGAGACTTCGGAGCGGGCTTCGACCACGAGTTGTTTGTGAGGTTCCTGGATGGTGAAGAGACTGATCTGGTTGCCATAGTAATCGAAACGGTCACTGCGCGAGGTGGGCGGGGGGAAAATTTTCAACTCGCTCCAGTGACAGCGGTGATGTTCGAGCGAGCGCGGAGTTAGGCACGCCACGTGATTGCCGAAAGCGACCGGGTATTTATATTTGTAAGTGGTCCGGTGGACAATTCGGTAGGTCATTCGCCAATGTTGATCGGGATTCCGCGAGCATGGCTGAAATAGTTGTTGGACAAGTTATTCGACCAAGTTGGTAAGAGTACCGATAGTTCCTTTAGGGTGCGTTCGAGTCTAGCGCGTTCGTCGGAGTGGCCGTGGTTCGGCGTTAAGCCGGGCAGGGGATAGGCGATGTCTTGCAGGGTAAAGCTACGCAGCATGGCAACGGCGTGTTGCATAGCATGCAAATCCGCGGGGACGTGGCGCGGCATTTTCTGGTAAAGATCTGCGAGGTGATTGAGTTGGAAATCGAGGGAACGGGGATTGGTTTCGTCGGCCATGAGGACGTCTAAGACGGCGACGGGTTGCAGGGTTGTGAAGTAGCGGGAGCGATAGGTCATGGAGCTATCGGCGACTTCGAGGACGTATTCGAGGAGCGGCCATTCGTTTTGTTCGAGCGGTTTGGTGATTTCGCGGGCCTGGCGGAGAGAGTACATGGAGCGCTCGAGGCGGCGGCCGAGACTGAGGAAGAGCCAGCCAGGACCGCGCGTGATATTTTCGCGCTCCATGCCGGAGAAGGCCGAGAGCAGTTCGAGGCAGCCGGTGAGAACGGCGGCGTACTCGACGAAGAGCATGTATTCCTGGACTTGCACGCAATCGTTGAGCTGACCGATGAGGCGAGTCATGTCGGCTGAGAGGCGTTCGCGGACGCTGTTGCCGACGCGGTGGACTTCGTTGAGAGTGGAGGCGAGACTGTCAGGCCGTTCGGTGTCTGTCATGACCGAGATGATTTCGGCTTCGAGCTCGTTGGCGGTGGGAGGGCGGCGTTTGGGTAGTTTACTGTGACGCGACTCAAGGCAGCCATGCAAGCGAAGGAGGCAGCCGAGTTCGGCGTGACCGGCGCGTCTGACACGAGTGATGAGTGTGCGGAGAAGGCGCGCCATATTCTCGGCACGTTCGGCATAGCGGCCGAGCCAGAAGAGATTATCGGCGGCGCGGCTGGGGAGATCGGAGGAGCCGCGGCGGAGTTCGAGAGGTTCGCCGCGAGGCTTCAACATGCTGAAGGTGTCGATGGGGCCGTCCCAAAGAATCCAAGCGTCTTTGCTGTGGCCGCCACGCTGCATGGAAACGACGGGGCCTTCAGAGCCAGCGGCACGCACTAAGCCACCGGGCATGGCCATCCAGCCGTTTAGAGTGTTGAGAACGTAAGTGCGAAAGACGACGCTACGGGGCAAGAGACCGCCGCCATCCCAGACGGGCGCAGTGGAAAGGGCGACTTGTTCCTGCGCGACGTAATCCATAGGACGGGCGCGCAGAAGACCAGCGAGGCGCTGCTTTTCTTCTTTGGCCAAGCCGACGCCGAAGACCGGTTCCATGGTGCGCGAGGGGAAGGCGGGCTTGATGACGACGTTATCGATATGGTTGAGTACCCAATCGAGCGCGTATTCCTGACCGCACCACCAAGTGGCGACAGAAGGGAGTTTCAGATCTTCGCCCAGAAGATGTTTCGACAGGCCGGGTAGGAACGGCATGATGGCGGCCGTTTCGATGGTGCCGCTGCCGAGGCCGTTGACTACTTTGACATTACCAGCGGCGACGGCATCGACGAGGCCTGGGACACCGAGAACGGAATCGGCGCGAAGTTCGAGCGGGTCGCAAAAGCTGTCGTCGACGCGGCGAAGGATGACATCGACCTGCTGGAGATCGTTGACGGTTTTGAGAAAGACTTTGCGATCGCGGACGGTGAGATCTGCGCCTTCGACGAGAGTGAAGCCGAGATAACGAGCGAGATAGGCGTGTTCGAAATAGGTTTCATTGTAGGGCCCCGGGGTGAGCAGAACAATGCGCGGGTTATTTGTTTGGGCGAGATTGAGCAGTGTGTCGCGTTCGGCGCGAAAGAATGGCGCGAGGCGTTGCACGTTGCCGGCGCGAAAGAGATCGGGCAGAATATCGGAAACGATGGTGCGATTTTCGAGGGCGTAGCCAGTGCCGGAAGGGGCTTGGGTGCGGTCGGCCAGAACCCACCAAGTACCGTCGGGCGAGCGGGCGAGATCGACGGCGAGTAAGTGAAGGTAAGTCTGCTTGGGACCGCCGAGCCCAACGACGGGGCGGAGGAAAGCGGGGTTGGCATAGGCGAGAGCGGCAGGCAGGCGACCGGAGGCGAGGAGCTTTTGCTGGCTGTAGATGTCGCGCAGAATAAGGCTGAGCAGTTCGGCGCGTTGGATGATTCCTTTTTCAATAAAGCGCCACTCGTCGGCTGGGATGAGGAGAGGGACGAGATCGATCTTCCAGGGACGGCTGATGCCTTGAGGATCGCCATAGACGTTATAAGTGACGCCGTTTTCGCGGATGCGGCGTTCGGCGCGGGCGAGACGTTTTTCTAACTCGTCGGCGCCGAGTTCGCTGAGAGATTGAATGAAACTGGACCAGTGGCTGCGCGGCGTTACGCCATCGGCGGAGAGTTCATCGAACACATCCGGATCATGGAGCGGTGCTTGCAGCAAGTTCGAGATCATGTAGCATCGGCCGCGCTGGGGCGGATGATTTGGCCAGACGTGGGCCAACGTAAATCAAGAGTCATAGGAATACTGGGGTTCTTCTCTTCCGGTGGCGGCGCCATGGGGCCGGGCGTATGGCCAAAACTTTGGAAGCGTTCCTGGCGGCGGCTTTCTGCTTCAGCGGCGTTGATGGGCCGCGTTGTATAGTTACGACCGCCTGGGTGTACCACGTGGTATGTGCAACCGCCGATTGATCTCCCATTCCATAGATCGAGGATATCGAACACCAAAGGCGCGTGCACCGAAATTGTGGGATGGAGGCAGGTGACGGGGTGCCAAGCACGGAAGCGAACGCCGGCGACGCCTTCGCCGGGAATGCCAGTGGGGTGAAGGGGAACGCGGCGGCCATTGCAAACGACGGCGTAGCGGCCTTCGGTGAGACCGCTGGTTTTGACCTGCAGACGATCGAGCGACGAATCAACGTTGCGCGCGGTGTTGCCGCCGCTGGCTTCTTCGCCAAGGACGTGCCAAGGTTCGAGAGCTTGACGCAGTTCGAGTTCGACGGTATCGACCGTGATGGAGCCTAGCTTGGCGAAACGGAACTCCCATTGCGGGGTGAACCAATCGGAAGAGATGGCATAACCGGCGGTGGTGAGGAAAGCGACGACGTCTTGAAAATTCTGACGCACAAAATGCGGCAGGAGGAAACGGTCATGCAGGGCGGTGCCCCAACGAACGAGGTGGTTCTTATATGGAGCTTTCCAGAAGGCGGCGACGAGGGCGCGAATGAGCAAAGACTGCAGAAGCGACATGCGCACTTGGGGCGCCATTTCAAAGGCGCGCAATTCGAGCAGGCCGAGACGCGAGCCGGAGCCTTGCGGGGGATAGAGCTTATCAATACAGAATTCGGCGCGATGGGTGTTGCCGGTCATATCGACAAGCAAGTTGCGGAAGAGACGGTCAACGAGCCAAGGCGCGCATTCGCCGGAAGGAATCTGGCTGAAGGCGATTTCCATTTCGTAGAGCGAATCCATGCGGGCTTCGTCAATACGTGGATATTGGCTGGTGGGGCCGATGAAGGCGCCGGAAAACATGTACGAGAGCGAGGGATGATTCTGCCAGAAGGCGATCATGCTACGCAAGAGTTCGGGGCGGCGCAGCAAGGGACTATCGGCTGCGGTGGGACCGCCGATGACGATATGATTGCCGCCGCCGGTGGCCGTGTGGCGACCATCTTGCGCGAATTTCTGTGCTGTGAGGTGGTTGGCTTCGGCTTCGGTTGAGACTGTCTGGTTAATTTTTTCGAGTTCGTCCCACGTGGCGGCGGGAGGAAGATTGACTTCGATGACGCCGGGATCGGGGGTGACGCTGAAAGTTTTCAGACGGGGATCGGACGGCGGCGTGTAGCCTTCGAGCCAAATGGGCTTTTTGAGGTGAGCGCAGGTGTCTTCGATGGCGGCGAGGAGATCGAGATAATCGGCAAGTTTCGGCGCGTAGGGAAGAAAGACATGTAGACGGCCGTTGCGGACTTCGACAGACAAAGCGGGGCGGATGGTTTCGCCGGCAGATTTGCCGCGTTGCGGAGCGGCGGGTTGTGGATCATCCTTGGGAGCTTTTTCGAATAATTCCGGTTTGCGCGCAGGGTGGGCGGGCAACTTTTCACGAGCGGCGAAAGGATCGGGCTCGTGATCGTATTCAATCTCGTCGGGTTCTACCCACGGTAGACTGTCGAGCGGTAAACGATAGCCGATGGGAGAATCGCCATTGACGAGAAGGAGACGTTCGGGGCGAGTGAACCAGTGCTGGCTGGACCAATAGGTGCGCCACTTGAGCTGACGACGGCGTAAAGGAAGAACATAGCCGACGGGTTCGAGTAGACCACGTTCGAAGACGCGCAGGAGTTCTTCGCGGCCGCGAGGATCATCGAGTTTGGAATCTTTGACGTCGAGATTGACGGGGAGTTTGCGCTCGCGCCACATGTAGTAGACAGTGTCTTCATACGCGGGCATGATGTTGCTGGCGCTGACTTCGAGACGACGTGCTAACGCTTCGATGAACTGGCGGGCATCTTCTGTCTTGTAGCCGTATTCTTTATCGGAACGGGCGATGAGATCTATGTTTTCCCAGACAGGGACGCCATCGGCGCGCCAGGCGCAGAGAAGAGCCCAGCGGGGCAAAGGTTCGCCGGGATACCATTTGCCTTGGCCAAAGTGAAGCAGGGCACCAGGAGACATCTTTTGGCGGAGACCAAGGATGAGGCTTTCGGCAATTTTGCGTTTTTCGGGACCGAGAGCGGCGACGTTCCACTGTGGGCTATCGGGATCGTCAATTCCGACAAAGGTGGGTTCGCCGCCCATGGTGAGGCGGGCGTCGGCTGCTTTGAGATCTTCGTCGATTTTGTGAGCGACGGTTTGGACTTGGGTCCACTGCGTGTCCTGGATGGGCGCGGCGAATTGGGGCGCGTCGAGGAGACGACTAACTTTCATGGAGAAAGTGAAATCGACTTTGGCCTTTTCGACGGTGCCGGTAATGGGTGCGGCGTCGGTAGCATCGGGCGTGCAGGCGAGCGGAATGTGGCCTTCGCCGGCGAGCAGACCGGAGGTTGGGTCTAAGCCGATCCAGCCTGCGCCGGGAAGAAAGACTTCGGCCCAGGCGTGGAGATCGGCGGTATCGGTTTTGTTTTTTTCGGAGGCGAGCTGAATGAGATAGCCAGAGACGAAGCGCGAGGCGAGGCCGAGTTGGCGCAGCACTTGCACGAGAAGCCAACCGGAATCGCGACAGGAGCCGCGGCCTTTTTCCAGAGTTTCTTCGGTGGGTTGAATGCCTTCTTCGAGACGCGTTTCATAGGTGACTTCGTCACACAAGGTGCGATTGAGATCGACCAGGAAGCCAACGGTGGCGCGCGGTGTTTTGGAAATGCTGCTGAGGAAGTTACCGAGGAGCGGGCCGGCTTTGGTGGTTTTTAGATAAGGTTCGAGATCGCGGGCGAGTTCGGGCGGGTACTTGAAAGGATATTTTTCCGCGTAAGGTTCCAGGAAAAAATCGAACGGATTGAAGGTCGTCAGTTCGGCGATTAGATCGACTTCGACAGAAAATTCGTCGGTCGGCTCAGGGAAAACGAGCCGCGCGAGACGATTGCCCAACGGGTCTTGCTGCCAGTTAATGAAGTGATTGGCTGGTTTGATTTTCAGCGAATAACTGCTGATTGGCGTGCGGCAATGCGGCGCGGGGCGTAACCTTACGACCTGCGGACCCAAAGTAATGCGTCTTTCGTACTTATAGTTCGTCTGATGATTCAGCGAAACTCTTGTGCCCATCCATCCCTCTGTGTCACCCGCGGTGGCCTTGGACGCGCCGCGACAAGGAGGCTGCGAGCGCCACCAGCACCCGCGCGGGTTTTATTCTCTAGTTCACAGTACACTATGGCCCAGAACAAGTTGGAGTGTCTGCAAAAAGTATTCGTTTTCTTCAGGCGTTCCGACGGAAATGCGGAGGCAGTTTGGAAGCCCGGTGGTGGCTAACGGACGGATGATTACGCCGCGTTCCAGGAGATTCTGGAAGATGTTTTTGGCTTCGAGATCGTCTTTGAGAACGAGCATGACGAAGTTGCCGGCGGAGGGAACGACGGTGAAGCCGAGTTCGCGCAGGCTGCGGGTGAGGTAGAGCAGGCCTTTGGCGTTATTGGCAACGGAACGGATCATGAACTCGCGGTCTTCGAGGGCACCGAGGGCGGCGGCTTCGGATGGACCGCTGGGTTCGAAAGGCAGTTTGACTTTGAGGAGAACGGAGATGAGGTCTTCGTGCGCGAAGCCGTAACCGACGCGCGCGGCGGCTAAACCATAGGCTTTGGAAAATGTTCGGAGGGTGATGACGTTATCGAAGCGGTAATGCATGGAGTCTGGATAAGACTGTTCGACCACGCCGAATTCGTAATAGGCTTCGTCAAGGATGATGA
>PMQB01000245.1 GCA_003169195.1 Bryobacterales bacterium | reverse complement strand
TCATGTACTCGATGCCGGTGCGGACGGTGTGGACGTTCTTCACATCGCCGGAGATGCAGTGGCCGGCGTACATGTTGCCCAGCGTTGAATCTTCCCAGCCCGGTACAAACATGGGCAGCTTCTTTTCCATGGCGGCGTAGAGCCAACTGTCTTTTTTATCGATCTGGAAACTTTTCACCAGATCCGGCGACTGCAGAATCCGATAGAAGAATTCGTGCGGGAACAAGCGTTCCCCTTTGGCATCGGCCGCCATCCACTCCTTCAAGATCACGCCTTCAATCCGCCGCATGGCTTCCTCTTCGGGAATGCACGTGTCNNGTCACGCGGTTCATGTGCCGTTCGAGCAATGCTTGTTCATCTTCCGGACGCAGATCGCGCCAGTGCGGTACGCGCTCGTAAAAGTCGTGCGCCACTAAGTTGAAAACATCTTCTTCCAGATTCGCGCCCGTGCAGCAAATGCTGTGGACTTTGCCGGCCCGAATCATCTCAGCCAGCGAAACGCCGAGCTCTGCCGTGCTCATGGCACCAGCCATCGTGAGGAACATCTGTCCGCCTTTGTTCAAATGCGCGATGTATCCATCGGCGGCATCAACCAGCGTGGCCGCATTAAAGTGACGGTAATGATGCCGGATAAAACTAGATATGGGACCTTGACTCATCTCTCCATACATTACCTTGCGCGCTCGATTTGTTCAATCGAGCTGTAACGCAACGTACATCAAGACGCCGCTCCGCTCAATCAACAGCACCACAGATTCGCTGCTTTTCATGCGACTCAAGACGCCCCGCAAAGAATCTACACCGTTTACTACGTGACGGTTGACTTCATAAATCACGTCGCCCGCTTGCAGCAACGGTCCAGAATAAGGCGCGTTTGCTTTTCGTGCCGCGACCACCACGCCCGCCGGACGCCGCAACTCTGGTATCAGCTTCAACACTTCTTTGGTGATGTCCAATCCAACAATGCCTAACTGCGAAACTACGTTCTTGGCCGGGTCCACCATGTCAGCCAGAGAATCCAACTGACCGCCCGATTGTTCCTCGGTCACCACAGGCAAATCTAGTTCGCCGGTGCCGCGCTGTACGCGAAGAGTCACCGTCGTGCCGGGTGCCAGTCGAAACACATAAGCCTCCATCTGGTGCAAGGTGGTGACGGGGCGGCCGTTCAGCGCCGTTATGATGTCGTCTGTTTGTAGACCTGCCTTCACAGCCGGCCCGTTCGGTTCTAAGTCAGAAATGACGATGCCGTGATCCGTTTCTAAAGAAAGTCCGTCGGCCATATCAGGCGTGATGCTTTGCCCCACTATGCCCAATTGCGCGCGATGCACATGTCCTTTCGCTTTCAATTGCGTGTAAACTTCGCGAGCAATGTTGCTGGGAATGGCAAAGCCAATACCTTCGCTGCCGCCCGATTGCGTGAAGATCAACGTGTTTATACCCACCACCTGCCCGTCAGCATCCAGCAATGGACCGCCGCTGTTGCCTGGATTGATGGGAGCGTCGGTCTGGATGTATACCATGGGATCGTCGCCTTTGATCTGCCGGGACACGGCGCTCACAACGCCCATGCTCACGGAATCGTCCAATCCAAACGGATTGCCCAGAGCCACCACAATCTGCCCTTGCTTGAGCTCGTCCGAGTCGCCGAACGTCAGAAACGGCAGATTCGTTCTTTCGATCTTTACCACCGCCAAATCACTATCGCGATCAATGCCGATCACCCTGCCGTTGATCGGGCGGTTCAACGACCGGTCACCTTGTTGCCGCGCTTCTCTCTCCATGCGTATGTTGAGTTGCACCTTCACATCATGCGCTGCACGCACCACGTGGGCGTTCGTCAAAATGTAACCATCCGCGCTGAGTAAGATGCCCGAGCCGCTGCTGCTCTCTTTGCTGAGTAGTTCTGACGATTGGTCCGAAGCGTCCGGAGTTACGTAGCTGCGTACGAAGATCTGCACCACGCTACGGCCCGTTCGCGCTGAAAGGGTTTCCAGCGCCTTGCTGAACTGATTCAGCCCGCTTGCTTGTCCAGGCGCCCTCCCGCTTGCGGCGCCCACAAACGTAAACGCGGCTATCCACATCCAAATCGCTGGTTTCCGTTGCAACAATGACTCCTATTGCCGATTAGACGCCTGCCGCCTCGAAACAATTCATAACAATTGTTAACCTCAAAGGAAGTAGCCCGTACACACTTTGCAAGTTCGCATTCGTATCCCGTTCAGAAACACAACCGCTGGTACGCTTGCCGAAAGCGAACCGCCATCCTACGAAGCCATGCCCACTTCCACGCCTGCCCCGCCGATTCGTAAGCGAGCGGCTCTGGGCGATTCTTCTACAGTCGCAGTCGGAATCCTTTTCAGCCGCATTATTGGCTTTGTCCGCGAGCGCGTGTTTGCGCATTACTTTGGCGGTCGCTCGATTTATGCCGATGCGCTACGCTCTGCGATTCGAATTCCTAACCTACTCAGCACACTATTTGGGGAAGGCGTGCTCTCGGCGGCGTTTGTTACGGTGTATGCGAAGTTACGAGCACAGGGCGAAGACAAAGAGGCGGATCACTTGGCAGCAGCGGTGTTCGGCATTCTCAGTCTTGTCTGCGCAGTGATGGTTCTGATTGGCATTAGTGCCACGCCGCTGTTCATTGACTTGATTGTGCCGGGTTTTCACGATGAGCGCCGCCCGCTGGTAACCCAAATGGTTCGTATTTTGTTTCCCGCTACCGGCTTGCTGGTGATGAGCGCGTGGTGTTTGGGAGTGCTCAATAGTCACCGCATGTTTCTGCTCTCGTATCTGGCGCCGGTGGCGCTGAGTCTCGCGGTGATTGTGGTGACAATTGCGGCGGGTGGCACGCCGGAAAGCCGGCTTGTCATTGATGTTGCTTGGGGCTGGCTTTTAGGCAGTCTCATGCAGTTCCTGGTGCAATTGCCGAAAGTGCTCCAGTTGCTGCCGGGCTTTCGTCCGGTGCTGGATGTCAAGTCGCAGCATGTTCGAACGGTCCTGCGCAATTTCGGTCCGGTTTTCGTGAGCCGTGGCGTGGTGCAAGTCAGCGCTTATATCGATCAGTTTATCGCCAGCTTTTTACCCCTGGGTTCCGTAAGCATTCTAGGGTTCGGCCAATTCATTTCTATTCTGCCGGTGAGCTTGTTTAGTATGTCGGTTTCCGCCGCCGAGTTGCCGGCTCTTTCACGAGCCACAGGCACGCCAGAAGAGATCGCTGAATACTTACGGAAAAGGCTTTCGGCAGGCCTGCGTCGAATCGCCTTCTTCATCATTCCTTCGGCTGTCGCGTTTTTGGTAGTGGGCGATATCATCACGGCGGCCATCTACCAATCGGGCAAGTTTCATCGTTCCGATGTCGTATTGGTGTGGGCAGTGCTCGCGGGTTCTTCGGTTGGGTTGCTAGCTACTTCACTGGGCCGTTTATATTCGTCGGCCTTTTACGCGCTGCTGGATACCAAAACGCCGCTGCGCTTTGCCATGATTCGCGTGACGCTGACCGCCATCTTGGGATGGGTTTGTGCGCTGTTCTTGCCGCGCTGGCTTGGTATCGGACAGGAGTGGGGTGTGGCAGGATTAACGGCTTCTGCCGGTGTGGCGGGTTGGGTTGAGTTTGTGCTGCTTCGTCATGCCTTGGGTGACCGCATTGGTAAGACAGCGATCGCGGCCAGCTTTACGCTGCGCCTTTGGTCTGTTGCCATCTCGGCCTCGGCCGTGAGTTACTTCATCAAGCTCGGCATTGGAACCGGTTACCCCAAGCTGCTGGCCTGCGTCGCGCTGCCCGTTTATGGCGTGCTTTACTTTGCTGGCACGGCGCTGCTGGGCGTTACCGAATCGCGCAACACAATCAACTCGGTAACCCGGCGCATTGGCTTATCGTAGCGGTGGAGTGGACGCAGGCGGATGGCGGTGATGAGTGGCTTGCTCATACGCATACGCCAAACGAATCAAGGTTGGTTCCGACCAGGCGCGGCCGTAAATCGTCATGCCGGCCGGCAATTGCCCGTGCGTGTAACCCATCGGCACGGTGATGGCCGGGAAGCCAGTGCCAGGCGAAAAGACTTGGCTGTTGTCGCCTGCAGGTGTGTTCAGATCGCCTATCAGGCGCGGGGCATTGCTCCAGGTTGGATAAACAAACGCATCGAGCTTCAGCTTGTCCATGCTGGCGTTCACAACATCGCGGAGCTTCTGCCGGTATTCATCGTCAGCGGCACAGGCGGGGGAATCGGGTCCNNGTATGCGCCGGCACGCGATCGCCGCGCGCTGCGAGAAAGGCATTGAGATCGTACTTGAAGCCCATGCAGGGGCCAGCGTCGCGGCTGCGTTTGAGCGTGTCGAAGCCTTCCACTTTCGCAGGGTCAATCACCGTTGCGCCCGCGCGTCGCAGATCTTCGAGTGCGTTTTGAAAGACGCTGATCACTTCAGGGTCGGCGCTGTCGCGGTCGTATGCTTCGTGCAGCACGCCGATGACTGCGCCCTTGAGTCCATCGCGTTTTAATGAGTTGCTGTAAGTGGGAATGATTCGCCCATGACTGGCGGCGGTGGCCGGATCATTCGGGTCTTCACCAACTACTACTTGAAACACCGTGACGGCATCTTCTACCGAACGCGCCATCGGTCCCGCGATATCGGCGCGCAGTGAAAGCGGAAACACACCGGCACGACTCGTCAAGCCCATGGTGGAACGAATGCCAACCAGCGCCTGATGTGACGATGGTCCGCGAATGGAGTTGCCGGTGTCGGTGCCCAAGCCAACTGTCGCAAAGCTGGCTGCCACAGCGGCAGCGGTGCCTCCGCTCGAACCTGCCGTTACGCGCGCCGTATCATAGGGGTTGCGCGTATAACCGGGCAGAATAGAGCTTACGGTTTCGTAAGGCGTGAACGCCCACTCCGCCATATTCGTCTTGGCCAGAATGATCGCCCCTGCTTCGCGAATCTTCTTCACTTCGAACGCGTCCCGAGCGGCCGTATAGCCAGCGAACACCAGCGCACCATCGGCACTTTGCAGGCCCACGGTTTCGAAGTTGTCTTTCACAACCATCGGTATGCAATGCAGCGGACCGGTCAGTCCAGAACCAGCATAACGGCGGTCCATTTCCGCGGCGTCTGTCATCGCGTTGGGATTGAGCACGATGATCGAGTTGATGCCCGGGCCGTTCTTGTCATACGCTTCGATGCGCCGTAAATACTGGCCCACCAGCGACTGGCACGTCAGCGTGCCTGCCTTCATCGCCGCATGAATTTCAGCGATGGTTGCTTCTTCCACTACAAACCGCGATGTCTGTTCAAAGGCAACAGACGCGCAGAACAACAACAGGCCGGCAACGCGAAATGTCATTTTGAGCAGGATAGCGCAATGCGCGCAATCTGCAAGTCTTCCTGGGCGGGCAAGACGCGAATTTCGAAGGAATCGATCCAGTTGAGCGTTTCGCAAATCTGTTCGCGCAAGGCGTGCGCATGTTCCCCAATGCCGCCGGTGAACACCAAGAGGTTGATGCCGCCGAGCGCTGCTGCCATGGCCGCGATGGCCTTGCGCACCTCATAGCAAAACATGCGCAAAGCGAGATCGGCGGAAGGTTGCGCGCGCGCGTTCATGAGTTGCCGCACATCGTTCGTAAGGCCGGAGACGCCCAGCAAACCTGACTTCTTATTCACCAACTCTTCAAAGGCATCGGCGCTGGTGAAGCCGTGCCGAGCCAGAAACACCATCACGCCGGGATCAAGATCTCCACAGCGCGTGCCCATCATGATGCCGCCGGTGGGAGTTAATCCCATAGTCGTGTCTCTGGATTCGCCTTTCTCAATCGCAGTAAGGCTTGCGCCGTTGCCTAAGTGAGCCACCACTATCTTTTCCGGAAGGGGCTTCAGCTGCGCCAGAATCGATTCCACCGAAAGGCCGTGGAACCCATACCGCTCAACGCCCAGATTGCGAACGGCGGCAGGCAAAGCAAACGTGCGCGCCACATCGGGCATGGTGCGATGAAAGGCTGTATCAAGACAGATCACCTGCGGGACACCCGGCATCTTCTCACTCACCGCTTCGATCACGGCGAGCGAAGCAGGCAAATGCAGCGGCGCAAACGGCACGGCGGCTTGCAACTTCTGCAACACTTCTGGCCTGAGCGTTTGATGCTCGCGAACACCAGGGCCGCCATGTACGACGCGGTGACCGACCTTCCAGAATTCGGTCATGCCTTTCTGCGCCAAGCCCTCAAGGGCTTCCTGCAGCGCCAGTCCGTGATCTTTGATCTCTTCCGCTTCGCCTTCGCAGACTAGTTCGGGATCTTTGTCGCCAGCCCGGTAGACGCCATACTTCAACGACGACGATCCGCAATTCAGCGCCAGGATCAAGCACTCCTGCTCGGCCACCGCTAACGCGCCTGCCATTTCCAATGCGCGATTTCAGGCATGTCTTCGCCGTTCTGCATCACGAACGCTTTGTGGCGCTGATGACTGTCTTGCAAGCGATCGAGTTCGCGGCCGACGATGGGTTGAAATCGTTCGACCCGGCGGATGGCATCATACGCGAGTTGGAAGCGATCCATGTTGTTGAGCACAGTCATGTCGAACGGAGTGGTTGTAGTGCCTTCTTCTTTGTACCCGCGGACGTGAATGAAGTCATGTCCATTGCGCCGGTAAGTGAGCCGGTGAATCAACCAAGGGTAACCATGAAAGGCGAAGATGATTGGTTTGTTCGTGGTGAAGATGGCATCGAACTCTTCGTCCGACAGACCGTGCGGATGTTCGGTGGGCGGTTGGAGCGCCAGTAGGTCAACCACGTTTACTACGCGAATCTTGATGTCGGGAACGTACTTGTGCAAGAGCGTGACGGCTGCCAATGTCTCCAAAGTAGGCACGTCTCCGGCGCAGGCCATAACCACATCGGGTTCCCCCGCGTCGCTGGCCCACTCCCAGATGCCGAGACCGCGCGTGCAATGGCGCACGGCTGAATCCATGTCGAGCCACACGGGTGCGGGCTGCTTGCCGGCGATGATCAGGTTGACGTAGTTCTTGCTGCGCAAGCAATGATCGGCAACAGAGAGAAGCGTGTTCGCATCGGGCGGGAGATAGATGCGAACCACATCGGACTTTTTGTTCGCAACGTGATCAATGAAGCCGGGGTCTTGGTGCGAGAAGCCGTTGTGATCCTGCCGCCAAACGTGCGACGAGAGCAAATAGTTCAACGACGCGATGGGCGCACGCCATGGCAGATGCCGTGTCACCTTCAACCATTTTGCATGCTGGTTGAACATGGAATCTATGATGTGAATGAAGGCTTCGTAGCAGGAGAAAAAGCCGTGGCGGCCGGTGAGCAGATAGCCTTCCAGCCAGCCTTGGCACATGTGTTCGCTCAACACTTCCAGCACGCGGCCATCGGTACTTAAGTTCTCATCAACGGCTTTGACCTCGGCCATCCATTCTTTGCCCGTCACTTCGTAGATGGCTTCCAGGCGATTCGAAGCGGTTTCATCGGGTCCAAACACGCGGAAATTTTTCGAGCGCACGTTCGATTTCATCACGTCGCGCAGAAAAGTTCCAAGCACTCGCGTGGCTTCTGCATCTTTCTCGCCGGGCTTCGCGAACGTCACGGCGTGATTGCGGAAATCCGGCATCACCAGCGGATTGAGAAGCTTGCCGCCATTGGCATGCGGATTCATGCCCATGCGTTTTTGGCCGGTGGGCGCCATGGCCGCAAGGTCGGCGCGAAAGTGTCCTTGCTTGTCGAACAACTCGTGAGGCCGGTAGCTCTTGAGCCAGTCTTCGAGAATCTTCAAATGCTCCGGATTTTGTTGCACGTCGGCAACGGGTACTTGGTGGGAACGCCATGTGCCTTCCACCGGTTTGCCATCGACAATTTTGGGCCCCGTCCAACCCTTCGGCGTTTTGAGAATGAGCAAGGGCCAATGCGGACGCGTGACGCTTTGTTCTTTGCGCGCTTTGGCTTGGATGGCTTTGATATCGCCAATCATTTCTTCCAACGCGTCGGCCATGCCCTGGTGCATTTTGGCAGGATCATCGCCTTCTAAAATGCGGGGCGCGTAGCCATAGCCTTTGAAGAGTTCCAGTAACTCTTCGTCGGGAATGCGCGCTAAGACGGTGGGGTTCGCAATCTTATAGCCATTCAAATGCAGAATCGGTAACACTGCGCCATCTTTTGCGGGATTCAAGAATTTATTCGAGTGCCAGCTTGTCGCGCACGCACCGGTTTCTGCTTCGCCATCGCCAACGATGCACGTGACAAGAAGGTCGGGGTTATCGAACGCCGCGCCATAGGCGTGTAACAGTGAGTAACCCAACTCGCCGCCTTCGTGAATGGAGCCGGGTGTTTCCGGCGCAACGTGACTGGGGATGCCATAGGGCCACGAG
Source organism: Bryobacterales bacterium (assembly GCA_003169195.1). GTDB lineage: Bacteria > Acidobacteriota > Terriglobia > Bryobacterales > Bryobacteraceae > Bog-105. The sequence continues at coordinate 11,769 of PMQB01000245.1, read as the reverse complement.
AACTGACGGAAGAGGCGCTTGATGCCGTCGCGATTGCATTCAATATTGGGATAGATTTCCGTGTAGGAGCCTTCGAGATACGTGTGCGCGACGATGCCGGGGCCGCCGTGACCGGGACCGATAATGTAGATCATGTTCAAGTCATGCAGCTTGATCATGCGGTTCAGGTGCGTATAAATGAAATTCAAGCCGGCCGTGGTGCCCCAGTGGCCCAACAGGCGCGGCTTGATATCGTCGCTGGTGAGCGGGCGATCGAGCAGCGGATTATCGAGCAGGTAAATCTGGCCGACGGTTAAGTAATTGGCGGCGAACCAATATTCGGTGAGTTTTTTTGTTTCTTCTGTGCTGAGAGTTACAGGCATTCGCACTCCACTCCATAGACCATTATGCGGAGAAAGTGTCAACGCGGAGTGAATTTGTTTCGCATGTGTGACGCGGCTCACGAAGCAGGAAGGGAAGCTGCGATGGCCGCGAGTTTTGCCGGTTGCCGAAAGGGCGTTTTCGAGGTACTTTTTCCCTCCTATTAGGAATAGTACGCAGGGACAGGAAAAGTCGGATCTTTGGCGGCCCGGTTGGAAGTAAAGGTGTGGCAGAGGCGAAGAATGCCTCTCATTGGCAAGAGATAGACAGACCATTCCGCGGCACTAAAGAAGTAATGCGGAATGGATTGAACGGAATCGTAAGCGATAGCTGCGCAGCGTTTGAGCGGCGAAGTGATCGGCCGGAGCTCAAGACTCCGGCCTTTCAATCCCTACTTCACGCAGGGGGTGATGCTTTTGTTTCACCTAACTCTGAAGGTAGTCTACAAGAAATTGTGGACTATCGTTTGGGAGTTCCGTTGGCCGAAATAGCCAGCGGTAGACTCTAAAACGAGAAAGGGCGGCAACGTACGAATTGCCGTTCCTTTCTCCTTCAGAATAAACCAAACGTTGGTACGTTACTATAGCCCGAGTGTTTTCTCGGGTTAGGTAAGACTTTTCGATGATTTCGAGCAAAGCTCCGAGCGGATCATCCGTCGAGAGTGACGGTGCACGCTGATACGCACGGGCTGTCAGCCAATCGTGCTGATCAAATCGATAATTCAGCGTTTGCCTAAGTTCGCTTTAGCAAACCCCGCGAGATCCGCGATTCGCCAAAGACCTAAAGACTTGTCCTTAAACGGATCATTGGGCTCCGAACGCTCGCCAATCATTTTGACTGGAGGCGGAAAGGAGAATGGCGCGACTTCCAGATTTAGCGGCCGCCATTGCCCGGTGGCAATGTCTTGATTTTGCGGGCGATCTGGAAAGGTCGTTGTCAGCAGGTACGTTGAGCCGCTGTCGACTACATTGCTCAATGCCTCGAATATCTGCTTGTAGCAGAGATGCACGAGACAATCGCGACAGAACAAGAGATCCACTTCCGGCAACTCATCGGAAATTAAGTTGAGTGGCACGAAGTGGATCTTGGGCTTTTCGTATTGACGATTTTGCTCTACCAGGGCGGGGACGATGTCTGCGCCTGTGTAGTCGACGTTTTCCAAATCCACATGTCTCATCCAGTTAAAATCGCCGCAAGGGATATCTAACATCGTTTGTACCTCGAACTCGCGAAGCAGCGCTGGAAGTTGTTTGCGGATAATGCCGGTTTGATCCAAATCCGATCCGCGACCGGAGACCGAGGCTTGGCCGCCCCACTTATTCCCTTGGAAAATGTTGGTGAAGACGTCCTCTGTCGGTTTTCCGACGAGGGTGAGCCATTGGTATTTGTGACGCGCATACTGGAACAAAGATTGCGCGCCCGGGAGTTGCTTTGCGATCTGCCTTAGGTTCGACATCGTTGCTATGAGTTTCGCGACCAAACGAATATGAGCACGAGAATGAAGTGCAGTTTGAGGGCTACAAATCTCTGAGGTTTTAATTTGAATTCGCGTTGAGCCAATGTGGGGACGTCCGACCCGTTACAACTATTTCGGGATCGGTGAACGGTTAGCTGGTCTCGGTATTCTCCAAGTCTTCCCTCAACCGTTCGCCCCCGCCCGCATCAACTGCTCCGCCTGTTTCAGCGCCTCCGGCGTAATGTTCTCACCAGACAACATACGCCCGATTTCTTTGGCGCGATCCGGCTGGCTCAATTCCTCAATCTCTGTCGAAACACGGCCCTTCTTTTCATGCTTGGCAACCGAGTAATGATGATCGGCGAAACCGGCAATTTGTGCAAGGTGCGTCACGCAGATCACTTGATTCGCCTTCGACAGAAGCTTCAACCGTTTCCCCACCGCCGCCGCCGCCGCGCCACCCACACCGGCATCCACTTCATCAAACACCAGCATAGAAATACCGCGCCGTTTGCCGGAATCGCCAGCGGCCGTTTTCAAAGCCAAAGCAATGCGCGACAGCTCACCGCCCGACGCAATTTTTTCCAGCGGCTTCAACTCTTCGCCTTTATTCGGCGAAACAAGAAACGCCACTTCATCCATGCCACTCGCCGCCCACGATCCTTTGGTGACGGTGATTTGGAATTGTGTGCCGCTCATCATCAGGCTCTTCAGTTCACTTTCTACCTGCTTGCTAAGAGTCGCGGCCGCATTGCTGCGCTTGGCGCTCAATTCGTTCGCCACCTTCTCATAACGGGACGCCGCCTCGGTGCGCTGTTTCTCCAACTCCGCGCGATGCGCACTGGCATTCTCCACTTCATCCACCCGCTTCGCCACATCGGCATGAAACGCCAACACCTCCTCCAAAGTCTTGCCGTATTTGCGCTTCAATTTGTCCAACGCTTCCAGCCGGCTTTCCACCACATCCAAACGCGCGGGGTCGCCTTCGAGCTTTCCCAAATAGTCGCGTAAGCTGTACGCCGCTTCGTCTACTTGCACCGACGCCTGCTTTAACGCGGCGGCCGTTTCGCCCAGGCTTTCGTCAATCCGCACCAGTTCATCCAAACGCTTCAGCGCCGTCTTGAGCTGTGTGGTGGCGCTATCGGGCGCGTCATACAAAGCCGCGAACGCTCCAGCAGCACTCTCCTGCAGCTTCGTCACGTTTTGCAAAATCTTGCGTTCGCCTTCCAGCTCCCCATCCTCGCCTAACCGCGGCTGCACCGTATCAATCTCTTTGCGCTGAAAACTCCACAGATCCAACAAGCGCAATTTTTCCTGCTCATTCTTGTTGAGTTCTTCAAGCTTCGTCCCTAAGTCACGCCAAAGCGTAAACGCTTCAGCCACCTTCGCCCGCAACGGTTCAGCCTTGGCGTACTCATCCAAAAGCTGGCGCTGCGCCACCGGTGTGAACAAAAGCTGCTGCTCATTCTGCCCGTGAATATCGCCCAAAACGGGAGCCAGCTGTTTCAAGAAAGCGGTCGTCACCGGCTTGTTCGCAACGAAGGCGCGCGACTTTCCATTGGCCGCAATCTCGCGTTCCACAATTAAATCTTCTTCACTATCCAACTCAATGCCGCACTCGCTCAGCACGCCCGCCACGTCGGTTTTTCCGTTCATCGAAAAGATGCCGGAAACGCGCGCACGGGGTTGACCGCTGCGCACCATCTCGGCAGACGCGCGGGCACCCAGCAGCAAACCCAATGAATCCACCACAATGGACTTGCCGCTGCCCGTTTCGCCGGTGAGAATGTTCAAGCCTTCGTGGAAACGCATGCGCGCCTGTTCCACCACCGCATAGTTCTCAACTATTAGTTCCAGCAGCATGTTTGACCGAATTATGCCAGATGTAACGCCTCGTCGCTACGTACATCCAACTGTAGAGCAGGTAAAATACGTTTCCCCGATCCCTATAATAAAAGCGAGGAAACGAAAGGACACGGATATTGCCCTTTTCTTTGTTTCTCGCAGACTTATCTCTGTGGGACATCACTAAAAATCTGCGGCCAGTGCCGCTTGCCATTATTGGGATCTTGATTTTCTTTTCACTATTTTCCTGGACGATTGTTTTGTCCAAGAGTGGTGTGTTCAGCCGCGCGCGCAGCCGCAACCGGAAGTTTTTGGGAGCGTTCCGCAAAGCAAAAAACCTGCAAACCATTGCGGCCGTCACAGAGCAGTTCAACGCTGCGCCATTGGTGGCCGTGTTTGAATTCGGCTATCGCGAAATTGAGCGGCAGATTTCGCAGCGCGGTGCTTTGGTGAACAAAGCATCGGTGGAACGAAGCCTCCAACTCGGCATCAGCGAAGAAGTAACGAAGCTGGAACAGAACATGCCCTGGTTGGCTACGGTGGCTTCGGTCTCCCCCTTCATCGGCTTGTTCGGCACGGTGTGGGGCATCATTGATGCGTTCGAAGGTCTGGGTACAGCGGGTAGCGCGAGTCTGCGCGCGGTGGCGCCCGGCATTTCGGAAGCGCTGGTTACCACGGCGGTTGGCTTGGCCGCCGCCATTCCGGCGGCCATCTTCTACAACATCTTCGGCAGCCGTATTCGTGAACTGGGTACCCGGATGGAAGATTTTGCGATTGAATTCCAAAACTTCGCGGAACGCGATTTCGGAGGCTAACGGACAATGGCCTTCTCCTTTAACAGTAGTGGCGGGGGGCATCGCGGCCGGCGCTTTGGCGGACCCGCCGCCATGTCCGAAATCAACATCGTTCCGCTGGTGGACGTCGTCCTGGTCCTGCTCATTATTTTCATGATCACGGCCAACGTGATGGAGTTCGGCCTCGATATCAAAGTGCCGGCCGTCAAGCGTGTGCAGAATACCGCGCAAGATTTGCCGGTGGTGAGCCTGACCAAAGACGGCGAATCGTTTCTGAACGAAAAGCCCATCAACATTCACCAGTTGCCGCAGGGCATTCGCGCCCGCTTCCGCAATGCTACCGCGGTTTATGTGCGTGCCGATAAACAAACGCCGTGGGACCCGATTGCGCAAGTGGTGGCTGAATTAGGCGAAGCCAAGTACGAGGTGAAAATGGTGACGGCGCCCACCGATTCTGCGCGCCAAGCGCCTTAACATCGTATGCAGCAGCATAGTGACATCCTCGACGAGCGCGACCCAATGGCGCTGCCGTTCATCGGCTCGCTGTTGGTACATGGCTGCGTCGTCGCCGTGATGTTTCTAGGCTGGTTCTGGATGAACCAAAAGGGCGAGGCGCTGGGCGATCCGAATCCAGCAGGTGGACCCGCTTACGCGGTATCGGTAGCCAAGACCATCCCCATTCCGCAGAGGCAAGCCCCGCCGAATCCTGTGGCGCATGACACCGATTCGCTAGTGCCCACTGCGCCACCCGAAAAAGAAAAAGAAGTAGAAAAAAAGCTGCCGGAACCACCGAAAGATGCTTTCCAAATTCCCGATAAACTGAAGCCGCAAAAAGAGCAGCCGAAGCCCAAACAAAATTACACCGTGCCTGCGCCGCCGAATCAGGTGTACAGCCAGTCGAAGCAGGCCATGTCCAATCCCATGTACGGCGCGCAATCGGGCGGCGCGCGAGTCGGCGTTAACCCCAACTCGCCCCTAGGCAGCCACTATGGCTATTATGCGAACCTCATTAGCCAGCGCCTTTCCGACAACTGGCAAACCAACGGCTTGAGCGCGCGCATGCAAACACAGCCCGCCATCGTCGACTTCCACATCTTGAATGGTAAGATCCAGGATGCGAAAATCGTCCAATCCAGCGGCAACCCGGAGATTGACAACACCGCGTTGCGCGCCGTCTATGCATCCGATCCTCTAACCCCTTACCCTCCGCAACTGGCGGGGAACAATATCCTGGCTGAATTTCTTTTCGATATACGCGATATACGCTGATGCGCACATTTACCCTTTCTCTCTCATTCTTATTAGCAGTTGGAGTTGCCTCCGCACAGACGCAGCAATTGAACGGTGTAGTCATAAAGGGCGGCGAAAAACCAATCGTCGCTGTCCCTGATTTTCGAGCCACCGGAACCACTGCTCCCTCGCTCATGGCCGTTTTTAACAGCACTGTGCAGAGCGATTTGCAAAGTTCGCCGCAGATCAAATTCTTGCCGAAGACCCTTTATCCGCTGCGCATCCCACAAGTGCCGGCCGACTTGGCGGCTGGCGAAGCGGCAGCCAATGCAAGGCCCGCGCCCACACCCGGCTACCGTTTAGCCGATTGGGCTGCGGCGCCCGCTAACGCGAATTATCTGGGTATCGGCTACGGCGCGGAAGATCGCGGATTGTTCGTGGTGTTTGGCTACTTCTACACCACGTCGGCCACCATTACTGATCTGCAACAAGCGCAGGCATTTGGCAAAGTCTACACGGGATCGCTGGATCAAGCTGGCGCTGTTGATGCCGCTCATCATTACGCGGCCGATATTCTGGCCCAGTTCGGCGGCCAAAGCTTGATCGGTTCGCGCATTGTGTTCGTGTCAAACCGGACGGGTTCCAAAGAAATCTGGGTGATGAATTGGGATGGAAGCGATCAACACCAGATCACCAAATATAATTCGATCTCGACGTTCCCCTCGGTTTCGCCGGATGGCCACATTGTCGCCTTCACCACATACGCTTCGGGCTATCCCGCCATTCAACTTTTCTCGCTCGACACGAATCGCAAACTGCCTTTCTATAATCAGCGCGCGTCCATGAATGCCTTCGTTTCCTTTACGCCGGATTCGAAACAGGTCGTGTTTTCATCGACCGCCGCGGGCGGCGCAGCGCAGCTCTACATTGCCAATGCCGACGGCACCGGCTTCCGCCGCTTGACCAATTCGGGCGTGATTGAAGTAGAAGCGAAGATCAATCCGAAGACCGGCCTCGATTTAGTGGACGTATCGGGCCGTTCTGGCTTGCCCCAGGTTTACAAAATGAATATGGAAGGCACCGATGTGCAGCGGCTTTCGGCGGGCACCGGCGAAGCCACGAACCCCTCGTGGAGCCCAGATGGTACCCACATCGCGTTCGCCTGGACCAAAGGATTTGAACCGGGCAATTACAACATTTTCGTGATGGACGTGATCACCAGAGACACCGTACAACTCACGGCCAACGAAGGCCGCAACGAAAACCCATGCTGGGCTCCGGATGGTGCGCACATCGTGTACGCCTCCAAACGCGGCGCACAATCGCAGATCTGGGTGATGAACGCCGACGGAACAGGAAAACACCCGCTGACGCAAACCGGTAGCAATGAAAAGCCGGTTTGGGTCAATGCGGAGAAGTGATTTACGATACTGAAATTAAGGATTCAGGAGGGATTGAATTGAAATGATGACAAAACAAAAAGTAACGCTCGCGCTTATGGCCGTGCTGGTTCTAGGCATGTCGGCAGGGTGTAAGAAAAAGATTCCGCCGCCGCCCCCGGCTGCGCCTGCACCATTGCCGGACAATACCGCGCCAGGGCCAAAGCCAGCCATTGGCTATTTTAGCGCCGAACCGACCACCGTGACGGTAGGCCAGCCTTCGTCCCTCCGCTGGTCTGTGACCGATGCGACGAGCGTTAAGATTGACAACAACATCGGGGATGTGAGCCCGAACGGACGGCGCGGCGTTTATCCAACGGCCACCACCACTTACCATTTAACAGCCACTGGACCGGGCGGCACGTCTGAGGCCGACGCCACGGTAACCGTGAGCTCGCCGCCAGCCCCTGCGCCGATTCCGACCGCGTCCCAGCCGACCATCCAAGAAATTCTCGCCAAGCAGGTGCAGGATATCCACTTCGATTACGACAAAAGCGAAATTCGCGGCGAAGACCAGGCCATCTTGCAAGGTGACGCCAGCGCGTTGAAAACGGTCTTCCAGATGGATTCCAATTTCGTGGTGACCATTGAAGGCCACTGCGACGAGCGCGGCTCCGCTGAATACAACCTGGCGCTGGGTGACCGGCGCGCGGCAGCTACCAAAGATGCGCTGATCGCCCTGGGCGTTCCCGGCGACAAACTGAAAACCGTAAGCTTCGGCAAAGAGCGGCCCATCTGCACAGAGCCGACGGAGGATTGTTACCAGCGCAACCGCCGGGCCCATTTCTCGGCCGCCCAATAAAGGCCGCTGCGCCGGGAAATTAAACTTCACTTACACTGGAGACAAGTGCGTAACGGGGGCGGCTCAAAACCGTCCCCTCTTATTGAGGAGTAAATCCATATGAAATTAGTGCGCCTCGCCGCTTTGCTTTTGACCTGTTCTAGCTTTTGTTTTGCCGTGAACAAAGACATGTTGGCGCTGCAGCGTGAGTTGGAAGACAAGATCAACGCCTTGCAGCAGGACATGAACACGAAGCTCAGCACAATGAACGGCATGCTGACCGCGATTCAGGCTGATTCCCGCCGTAATGCCGAATTGATTTCCGGCATGCAGGATTCCGTGTCGACCAGTGTCACCCGATCGCTGAGCCCAGTGAATACCCTCACCAATCGGATGGAAGGCGTAGGCGAAGATGTACGCTCGCTCAAAGATGCCCTGGCCGATATTACCGCGCGCATGGAGCGGATGGATGCCAAGATTACCGATCTGAAGAACCAGATGCAGATCATTCAGAGCCCCCCACCCTCGCCATCGCCTAACGGTATTTCTGTGACTTCTCCTTCGTCTCCGTCCTCGCCGCCGCCGCAATCGGTACTCGTCCCCCAGCTGCCCACGCCGGTGGCGAGCGGTCCAACAACAGGCCCAAAACCACCGGCGGGCATGTCCGCCGATCGAAGCTTCGCGGAAGCCATGCGCGATCTACAAACCGGAAAAAGCGACCTCGCATATAACGAGTTTACACAGTATCTGACTTATTTCCCGAGCACCGAATTTGCCGCCAAAGCGCAGTACTATTTGGGTGAGATTGATTACAACCGCGCCAATTACCCGAGCGCCATTCACAATTTTGATTTAGTGCTGGAGCGATATCCCGAGAACCCCAAGACCGCCGATGCGCATTTGATGAAGGCGTACGCGCTGCTGAAGGCAAATGAACGAAACCGCGCGGTGCAGGAATTCCGCATTTTGGTGCAGAACTATCCCCACACCGACGATGCGCGCAAAGCGATTCAGCAGTTGCGGTCGTTAGGTGTATCGTCGGCGGCAGGCCCAGCTCCGGCTGGTGGACAACCAGCGGCGACCCGGCCCTAGGGGCCAGGCATTCTTGAAAGCATACCCAGTGCTAAAAGAGGATGAGTAAAAGTAAGCTGTAAGGGTGTTTGTTGACGAACTAACCGCGCTCTTGGGCAAGCGCGTATCCATCGCCACCATCGTGCGCGAACAACATAGTCGCGGCGAGTCCTGGCATCCACCGGGCTTACCTGACGTGGTCTGTTACCCACGCACCACTGCCGAGGTCAGCGAAATTCTAAAGATCAGCGCGCGCCACGGTCTGCCGGTGGTTCCGTTCGGCGCCGGGAGTTCCATCGAAGGCCAAGTCCATGCCATCCACGGCGGCATCTCCCTCGATATGACCGCTATGAATGCCATCCTCCGCGTGAGCACGGAAGATCTCGATGCCACCGTCGAAGCGGGCGTCACTCGCAAGCAACTCAACGCCAAAATCAATCCGCGCGGCGTCGCCTTCTTCGTCGATCCCGGTGCCGACGCCACCATGGGCGGCATGGCCTCCACCCGCGCTTCCGGAACCACCTCCATTCGCTACGGCACCATGCGCGAAAATGTGCTGGGTCTCACGGCCGTCCTGGCCGATGGGCAAATCATGCACACCGGCAGCCGCGCCCGCAAATCGGCGGCGGCCTACGATCTTACGCATCTGCTCATCGGCGCTGAAGGCACGTTGGGCGTGATCACAGAATTGACCGTGAAACTGCACCCGCTGCCCGAAGCCGTGTGCGCCGCCGTCTGCCCGTTCGCCACTCTCGAAGGCGCTGTGCGCACAGTGATCGAGACTATTCAATTAGGCGTACCCGTCGCCCGCGTAGAACTGCTCGACGAGGCCGCCCTCGACGCCGTCAACCGCCGCTCCCACACTGCCTATGCCACGCTACCGACTCTCTTCTTCGAATTCCACGGCGTGAGCGAGCAGCATGTACAAGACCATGCCGCCATCGTTCGGACCCTCGCCGAAGAGCACGGCGCGCACAGCTTCGAATGGGCAACCCGCCTCGACGACCGAGAAAAGCTTTGGCAGGCCCGGCACGACGCCTATTATGCGGCTCTCGCGCTTCGCCCCGGCGCGCGCGGTTGGACCACCGACGTCTGCGTGCCCATCTCCCAGTTGGCCGATTGCATCCTGCAAGCCAAACGCGACCACCAACACGCTCCGTTTCCTCTGCCGCTAGTCGGCCACGTTGGCGATGGCAATTTCCATCTCATGTATGTTCTCGATCCTGCCAGCGAAAGCGAATTAGCCGCCGCGCAACAACTCTCTACGCAACTCGTGCAGCGCGCGCTGGCGATGGGTGGCACCTGCACCGGAGAGCACGGCGTCGGCACCGGCAAGTTGGCGCATCTCGAAGCTGAGCATGGCCTGAACGCACTCAATGCGATGCGCGCCATCAAACACGCGCTCGATCCCGACAATCGGATGAATCCAGGCAAGACCATTGCGTTGTGCAAAACTCCAGGCAAGGAGTAAGCAATGCACAGTTCAATGCCACGCGGAGCGGCCGAGAATCCCACGCAATACAACATCGACGCCATCGCCCGCATGGAGCATGATGCGGTGAGTCGCCGCACGCCTACCGAGCGTGTGAGCAATCTCATCACGAAGTTTGTCGGCAGCATGGGGTTTTTGCTAGCGCAGCTGATTCTGATTGTCGGTTGGAGTTTGATCAATCTCCATCTGGTCCCGGGACTCAAAGCATTCGACCCATTTCCCTTTGGGGTACTGGCTCTGGTTGTTTCCTCAGAGGGCGTCTTTTTGACAATCTTCGTACTGATCAGCCAAAATCGCATGGCCCGCCAATCAGAAAAGCGCTCGCATTTGGATCTGCAAGTCGGCATGCTGTCTGAACAGGAACTCACCACCATCCTGCAGATGTTGCAGAAACTCTGCCAGCACATGGGTGTCGATGTGGGCTCGTCGAAGCAGGAGATTCAGTCGTTCAGTGAAACTACCGACGTCCATAAGCTCGCCAGTGAACTCGAGGACAAACTTCCAGAGGTCTAAGAAAGCGACCAAGCGAATAAGCAGAAACAATCCTTCACCCTGGCGTGTCCTGTGAAAAGAGATATGCCCAAAAAGAACTCACTCGTCGAAAACATCAACCGTCGCAAGAAAAGCGGCACCAGCCGAAGCAAGAAGAAATCCACCGTCAGTCCGGAAGCCTATCGGGAGATGCAGCAAGGTTGGCCCAAAAAAGCGAAAAAGAAATGAGCACCGAAGAGTTCGCCTGTGATACCGTGTTCAGGATATCTCGACAGCAAGCAAGGCGAATCAATCTATGTTTACCCCCAAAGGAAAATTCGGCTGGTACGAACTNNCCGGCAAGTTTTACTCGGACGTCGTCGGCTGGACCACGACTGAGGTCCCGGGTGAAGGCAACCCATACACCACATTTAACGTGGGCAACGTCGGTATCGCCGGCATGTTGCACCTCTCCGGGCACACCGCCTGGATCGGCTACATCGCGGTCGATGACGTAGACGCGCACATCGAAAAGATCGTCGAAGCGGGCGGCAAGCTTTGGAAACCCGCCACCGACGTGCCCGGCATGCTGCGCTTCGCCGTCATGTCCGATCCACAAGGGGCCGCCATTGTGGTCTTCACGCCTAACCCGGCCATGCCCACGCCCGAACGCCCCGCCCCGCCCACTCCCGGTACCATCGGCTGGCACGAACTCTATACAACGGACCTCGAAAGCGGTTTCGCGTTCTACAACAACCTCTTTGGCTGGACTAAAGTCAGCGATATGGACATGGGAAAAATGGGCACTTATCGCATCTTCGACGAAGGCG
>PMQB01000586.1 GCA_003169195.1 Bryobacterales bacterium | reverse complement strand
TTGAAAAACTCCGAGCGGAACTGCAGATTGATCCCTTCGCGAATCAGGAAACTTTTGTCGGCGGCAAAGTCCCATTGCTCAAAGCCAGGCGCGCGAAACGCGTTTCTGGACAGGTCTCCGTATGGGGCAGTGGCCAACGGAGTGGTGAACGTGTAGCCGGCAAAGTAGGTGTTCAACATTTGCGAAGTAGTCTGGCTGGCCGCACTGCCGCTGACGTTTGGCCGCAAGAATGCTTGCCCTCGATAGTCGTTCGACAGACCCGTATTGTCGTTAATCGTTGAAGGCGAATAGACAACGTCTAGCGGCGAACCGGTGTGAGCTGTATTGATCGTGTTTAACTCCCATCCACCGATGGCCGCATTCAATATGGGATTAATAGTCGCTCCATACTTCTTTCCTTTGCCAAAAGGAATCTGGTAAACGATGCTCGTCACATTGTTGAATTCGACATCAAAGCTTGAGGGTCCGCGCTCCGCAGCCAGGTTGTGAATATTTTGCGGATTCGCCTCGAAATATCCAGCAAAATACTCCAACGCCTGCTCGGAATCGCCCAGCGCTTTGCCCCAAGTAAAGGAGTTTAAGAAATACAGGCCGCCCCCGAACCGATGCTCGATCCGCGCGGACAGTCCGTTGTAATCGTTGTCTCCAGCGGGATCAACCCAAGTGATTGGCCCATAGGATGGGATGGGCCGCCGCGCCTGGACGCCTAAACATCCGGAAGTGACGTTGAGCAAGGGGTTGTACGAAGGGTTGCACGAGTTCGACAGAACATTGGGATTGGCCTGATTATAGTCAGCAAGGATGGGCAACCGCAGACTGTGGTTTCCATTGTAGGAAAGCTCCACCAAAGTACTCTTGGAAATCTCCCGCTGCAATGACAAAAACCAGTTCTGAACATACGGCCATTTGGTGTTTGGCGGAATATAGACCACGTTGGAATTGGCAGGATTGAAGCTAGAAGGATTGGCAATTCCAAGGGTAAAGCTGTTCTGCGTTGTTAGAAAGTTGGGAGGCACAATTCCTTTCGTTATGCTCTGGTTGAGCACACCGAACAGAGCTTGCGGCGCATTGATTCCTTCCAGCGCACTGCCTACCCGGTTGAAGAATGTATAGCTGATTCCGTAACCGCTGCGCAAAACAGTCTTAGAATCGAGACTATAGGCGAGCCCAAGGCGCGGACCGAAGTCTTTATAGTCGGGATGAACCAGACTGCGGTTGTACAGGCTGCCCCCCGTCGCTCGTATCATAGAATCGGTCGTCGGATCAAAATTCGAGTAGTTATTATCCCGCTCAAACAAAGGCGTTGCAAAGTCCCACCGCAACCCAAGATTCACGGTCAGCTTGCTGCTCACTCGAAAATCATCCTGAGCATAAAGTGAATGGACGTATTGCCGCAAGTTCACAACAGTATAGCTGCCTTGATTGATCTGGCTGGGCGTTCCAAAGATCAGATCCGCCAGGTTGTAGCTAGTTGCATCCGAGGCAATCGTGCAGCCCCCCGGCAGTCCTATTTGCGTACAACTCGTTGGTTTGCTAAACGACCCGGCATAGACATCCTGCCCATACAGTGGGTTCACATCCAGAATCTCGGTATGAATATTGAGATACTCCCAACCCATCTTGAGCGAATGCCTTCCTGAGTTTTTTGAGAAATTGATCTTGGGATCCCATGAAGTCGGATTCTGAAACTGCGGATTGCTGGTTTGACGACCCATCGCGGTAAATCCGCTTACGGACTGAGTGTTGAAGCCACCCGTCAGATTGGGCGTTGTTGGTAAGCCTTGAATCCCATAGAGGGATTGAAGGCTTGGCCCTCCGAGCAAAGCAGGTTCTTTGCCAGCTAACACGTGAGTCCAGCCAATTCGAGCCTCCAGAATTGAGCTAGGCGAAACGGTCCAGTTATAACCGGCAGCCGCATTCTGACCAATGGCATGAATATACCCGTTGCCGTCGCCACCTGAAGGACCCGGATAAGAGGGCTGATAATACTGCAGATCTTTGCGCTGGCTAAATCGCAGAAACGCAGTCATTCGGTCGTTGATCTGGCCGTCAATTTTGGCGTCGAACTTGTCGCTGTAATCGCGAATCAACAAGAGGGCTTCATAGTCGTTTGAGCGGCCAGGGCCATTTGGCGTTGGAAGACCGCTCAACAGTGCGTATGCGAGGGGGTTGAGCGCCGAAACGGGAATCTGTGTGTTCGCGGGATAAACTGCGCCTGTCAGTGGATTCACCACAGTAACAGGCAAAATGCCTGCTCTGTCGGTCAAATTTGGCAGCGAATCGAAATTAAGATAGCGTTGCAACTGGCGGTAACCTTCGTAATCGGCAAAAAAGAACAGCTTATTTTTTATGAGTGGGCCACCAATAGTAATACCGAACTGATTCCTTTGAAGCGTGGGCTTGACGAACACTGCCGGACTAAAGAGGAAGCCTGTCGCATTCAAATCGGTGTTGCGGAGAAATTCATAGGCCGTCCCGTGGAAAGCATTCGTCCCCGATTTCATGACGGCATTGACGACCGCCCCGCCCACTCGGCCATACTCGGCGCTGTAGTTGCTGGTAATCACCTTGAATTCAGCAATAGCGTCAGGAGATGCCTGCACTACTTGAGACGAATAACTCTGGTTACTTGTTCCGTAGGCGTTGTTATCGAGACCGTCCATTTGAAAATTGTTATAGGTGCTACGCATACCGTTGACGTTGAACGAGCCTTCGCGCGGCGTGCCGCTCGGCGAGAAAGACGCTGCAATAGGAGACTTCACAACATTGGCGGACAAAAGCGCCAAGTCGGCATAATTCCGGCCATTGAGGGGTAGTTCGACAATTGATGCACTGTGGATCACCTGTCCGTGCTCGCTGGAATCGGTTTCCAAAGCGGCGGCAGCGTCGTTTACTTCCACTGTTTGACTGACCGATCCCACCTGCAGAGCAAAATCAACACGTTGCCGAGCGCCAACGTTCACGGTGACATCGGCGGCAACTTCTGTGGAAAAGCCGGTGGCTTCGGCAGTCAGTTTGTAGCGGCCGATTGCGACATTTGAGAATGTATAGTTACCGCTATCGTCCGCTGTGGTTTTCGCCGCAAGACCGGTGTCGACATTCAGCAGCGTGATGGCCGCCTTCGGAACAACAGAACCGGACTGATCGCGAACAGTACCTAGAACTTCTGCGGTATCAAACTGCCCGAACAAGGGCGTGATCGCCACCACAAAAAAAACAAGAATCCCCAAAACACGAGACATTGCGCAAACCTCCCTCGTGAGAAGGTATCAAACTGAAATTGACATCACGTTACAAAAGGATCAATAGCGAGATACAACTAATCGACTTCCCACATACGAAACTGATGTTGGTGCAACGTGAGATCAACGCGGCGGCCACGAAACGTGACGCCTTCCATTTTCAGCCGTAAACGCTGCTCGGCGCCGGCTTCGAAAGGCAATTTGATTTCGCCACCGGCACCCACCACGCGTTGCCACGGCAAGCGATTCGGCGGGTCGGTGCGAAGCAATCTTGCCACCGCTCGATGATAGAGCGGGTATCCGGCCGCCGCGGCGACTGCGCCATACGTGGATACTTTGCCTTTTGGAATTGATAAGATGACGCGACGAAAAGCGGCGTCGCGGACTTCGTTGGGACGGGTGGATTGTTTTTGGATGCGTTTTAGTGTTCTGGAATCGCGCACTTATTCGCCTCGCAAGTAGTGCAGGCCCTGCGCCAACAGAGTCTCTCTCAAACCGTCGTCGCTGTTGAGCGTGATGTGCGGGTAGTCAATGGTTTCGAAACTTTGCTTCACCTTTAGATAAAGAGCGAAGTCGCGATTCTTGGCCACATGATCCTGGGCGAGCCGCTGGCGCGCTGTTTCATCGGAACAAGTCAAATGAATTAGCTTGGTGCGGCAGCCTGAATTTGTGGCAAAGGCGTCAACGCGCTCAATCTGGTAGCGCATGGAAAAGGTGCGGCCGTCGATGAAAATAAACCCCGGGGGATCTTGTTTGCCCGCTAAATAGGCACCGGCCTGCAGCAGGAGATCAACGCAGAGGTCATCTTGCTCGCGCGAATATTCGGTCCACTTTTCGCCGAATAATGCCGCCCGCACCAAGTCCTTGTCCAAAACAACGCCATCGAGCCTGGCCGCCAGAGTTCGAGCGAGCGTACTCTTGCCGGTACCGGGTAGGCCCGCCATAATCACGAAACAAGGCCGATTCATTTCTATCTTGCGGCGAATTGCAGCATCCAATTTATTATCGCCACTACAAAGATGACCCAGCGCATTGCAGTTGCCGGAGTGACGGGGTACATTGGCGGCCGGCTGGTTCCGCGTTTATTGGACGCGGGCTACGCAGTACGGTGCCTGGTGCGCTCTCCTCAGAAACTGCAAGATCGCGAATGGGTTCATCGTCCGGGCGTGGAAGTTTGTACCGTCGATCTGAACGACCCAAACAGCTTGCAAGATCATTTGGAAGCTTGCGACGCGGCTTACTACCTGGTGCACTCTATGGTTGCCGCCGGCAGCGACTACTCCGCTGTCGATCGCGACCTAGCTGCTCATTTCGCGAAGGCGGCCAAGGATGCGGGTGTGCGGCGCATCGTCTACCTGGGTGGCTTGGGCGAAACAGGTCCACACCTCAGCAAACATCTTTCCTCACGACGCGAAGTGGAGGAGATGTTGGGTTCTGGCGGGGTTCCGGTGACCGTGTTCCGTGCTGCGATGATTATCGGCTCAGGATCGGCCTCATTCGAAATACTGCGCTACTTGGTGGAGCGTCTTCCGGTGATGATTACTCCGAAATGGGTTAGCACCCCTTGCCAACCCATAGGCGTTCGCAATGTGATTACGTATTTACTCGGAGCGCTTGCCGTTGAGGAAACAACCGGCGGCGTTTTCGACATCGGTGGGCCCGAAGTGATGCGTTACAGCGACATCATGCGCGTGATGGCGGAAGAATTAAAGCTGCCGCGCCGCTGGATTATTCCGGTGCCGGTGCTGACGCCACGCCTCAGCTCCTACTGGATTCAGTTTGTTACTCCGTTGAGTCACAACATCGGCGGTCCTTTAGCGGAAGGATTGCGAAACCCGGTGGTGTGCCGTGATCATCGAATTTTGTCGCTCATTCCGCAGTCTTTGCTGACCGTAAGGGAAGCTATTCGCGCGGCACTCAGCAAAGTTGTCGGGAACGATATTGAAACCAGTTGGTCGATGGCGGGGCCCATTCCTGGCGATCCAGATTGGGCAGGCGGCAAAGTTTACCGCGACACCCGCCAGATCGGCATTGACGCGCCGGCGGATTCAGCGTTCCGAGCGGTATGCCGCGTGGGCGGCGGCCATGGATGGTACGCCGCCGATTGGCTTTGGAAAATCCGCGGCTGGATGGATCTCCTCGTTGGCGGGCCGGGTTTGCGGCGCGGCAGACGTCACCCCGAAACCGTTGGATTCGGCGAAGCGCTCGATTTCTGGCGCGTGGTTGGCATAGAGCATGATCGACGATTGTCTTTGCGTGCGGAAATGAAACTGCCCGGCGAGGCGCTGCTTGAGTTTCGTCTCAAGTCACTCGACTCTGAACACTGCGTATTGGAACAGGAAGCGCTTTTTATTCCGCGCGGATTGTTTGGATTGCTGTATTGGTACGCGGTGGTTCCATTTCATGCGGTGGTCTTTAAGGGCATGCTCAACGGTATTCGGCGGGAGGCACTGCAAATTGCAAACACACAAAAGAAGGTACAACCGGCTTGAATTTTAATCATGGCGTTTACGTGATCATCGGCGCGGCTGGGGGGATTGGTTCAGCCCTCGCTCGTTTGTTGCAACAGAATCAGGGGCAGCCGGTGTTGTTTGGGCGGTCGGCTGAACGGTTAGCGCCATTGGCCGCAGAGTTGGGTGCGCCTTCTCATGTAGTGGATGCCAGCAGGATTGAAGAGTTGGAACAAGTCGTCTCAGCGCTCGGGCCGATTGCCGGAATTGTGAATTGCGCGGGGAGCATTTTGCTTAAGCCTGCGCACCTGATTAACGAAGCCGAGTGGCGACAGACCATTGAGACCAATTTGACTACCGCGTTTGCCACAGTGCGTGCAGGGGCGAAAGCTCTAACGGCGCAAGGCGGCTCAATTGTTTTATGTGCTACTGCGGCCGCGCGCATAGGCATGGCAAATCACGAAGCGATTGCGGCGGCGAAAGGCGGTGTTATTGGACTGACTCTCTCTGCCGCAGCGACTTACGCACCGCGCAACATACGCGTGAACTGCGTGGCACCGGGTCTTGTCGATACCCCGTTAGCGGCTCGAATTACTTCCAACGAAGCAGCGTTGAAAATGTCGACTGGCATGCATGCGCTGGGGCGAATCGGTAAGCCGGAAGACATCGCGTCGGGCATTGGGTGGCTGCTTGATCCAAGCAACTCGTGGGTGACGGGGCAGATCCTCGGCATTGATGGTGGTTTGGGCAGCCTGCGCGCGCGGTAGCAAACTACTTTGTCAGTTTGCGAATTTGCGCATTCGGCGGCGGTTCCAGGACGAACTTTTCATCTGTCACGTCCGGCGGGTTCAGTTTGAACTCTGTCACGTTCAGTTGCAGGGAGTAGCCATCTTGCGGCCGCGCCATGTCGATCACCGAAGGGAAACGCACTTTTTCGTGCATATCCCAGCCTCCATATTTTGTTTCGCTGGTTACGTGTCCGGCGACGTCGAAGGTGCGCTGGCGCAAAATATCGAGGGTGTAGCGGTCGAAGTAAACACTGCGGATCAACCGCAAATCGTCGCCGTCGCGCTTGACGAAGATCAGCTTGTACACGGAGATCGTGTCATCGCTGACATCTTCCAAAATGGTTAATTCCCCAGGACCAGGCGGATTGATGAGCAGCGCGTTTAAGAAGGCAATTGGGCGGAGGTTCTCGAGTTTGTTTTTCGAGGTGGCGGGCGCATCATTTGTCCCTTCAATGAACAGGCTCTTTGTTGGAATGGAAACGCGGAAGTCATTTCCTGTTGACACCATGTCGAGAATCGTGCTGTGCACAACGGGGTCCAAGCCGATTACGCGAATCTGATCGGGACGACGAAACAGAATGAATCCGTGAATCGTTGGATAGTCGGTGACCTTACCGCCGAACACGCCGCCGACAGAGGGCGACATGTCTACCTTCAGGCTGAACGATTGGATGGGATCGGCCAATTTATGAATGCGGTCGAGCAACTCCTGCTTGTCGGCGGTGAGCACTGGCCGGTTGGCGCGCTGACCTCTAGGCACAACTGTCCGCGTCCGCACGAGGCAGGAAGTGGAAAAAGAAACTATTAAAATTGAGGCGACGCTAACCCCTGAAACTCGCCTGAAATCTTTANNCTTGGCTGTCTTTCGGTCGGGCTGCTTGCCCAACTCAACAAAGAGCGCGGCAACGGCCCAAACAACGTTAACGAACTCAACTTTACGGTCCACCGGCTTGGTACCGATCATGCTGAAGGCATCGCGCTGATCGACATGAATAGCGACGGAAAGCTGGACATTGTGAGCGGGGCTTACTGGTACGAAAATCCGGGCGCGCAGGGCGGCGAGTGGAAGCGGCATCAATACCGCATGGTGGAGACGATCCGCGAATTTGTTTCGGATTGCGGCGAATGGGCCGTGGACGTGAATCACGATGGCGCTATGGATCTGGTGACGGTGGGCTGGCAGAGCGATGGGCTGTGGTGGTATGAGAATCCGAAGAAATTGGGAGCGGTGTGGCAGAAGCATTTAATCGCTCACACGATTGATACGGAAGGCGGCTGGATGGCCGATATCAATGGCGACGGCAAACCGGATCTGGCTTTGGCGCACTACGGCCGCACGGGTGTGATTTGGGTGGATTTCGCGGGCTCTGAACCGGTGGTGCACAAGCTTGGTGGCCATGACGAAGATGGCCATGGCGTTGGCATTGCCGATATCGACGGCGATGGAAAGAACGATGTGATTACGCCGTTTGGCTGGTTTAAGAATATTGATGCCAACAACGATAAATGGGAGTGGCACGGCGATTGGAAGCTAGGCGAAACGGGATTCCCGATTGTGGGTTTCGACGTCAACAACGATGGACGGATGGATCTGATTTATGGCCGCGGCCATAGTTATGGTTTGTACTGGCTGGAGCAGAAGGCGGATCACACGTGGGAGAAACATACGATTGACGAATCGTTTTCGCAGATCCATGTGTTGAAGTTGGTGGACATTGATGGCGATGGGCAGATGGAGTTGCTGGCGGGGAAGCGGTATCGCGGGCATGAGGGAAATGATCCGGGGTCTTATGATCCGCTCGTGATTTACTACTACAAGATTGATCGCACGAAGGGGACGTTTCACCGGGTGCCGATTTCGATAGCGGGGACGGCGGCGGCGGGTACCCAGTTTATTACGGAAGATTTGGATGGGGATGGGGATTTGGATATCGCGGTGGCAGGGAAGACGGGGGTGCACCTGATTGAAAACTTGAAGGTGAATAATGTGCCTCGCGAGCAACGGGAGAAGGAGACGCTGATGGATAAGAATTGGCCGTTTCCGGGTGAGGGGACAGAGTTGCCGGCGAAGAAGAAGTAAACGAAACTAGCGCGGGGGGCCGAGAGGATTAACGCAGCCTTCAGTTTCCCGGGTGTCGGAGATGTAGCTGATCTTCCAGCCGGCGGCGGTCTTCAGGAGGCTGAACGAATCGTAGCCGCAGTGGCTGAATGAGCCGTTGTTGTGAAAATCATAGGGCGCCCATACGACGGCGATGCCGCCGTGGACGAGCACGCTGGCGTTCCAGATGCGTTCCTTCCAGACGGCTTTACCCGAGCCGATGGCGTCGAGAAAGTCTATAAGTTGCATCTTGTTCGGCTTGCCCGTTGGGCTTAAAGAGAACAATGCAGCGTCTGGCACGAACAGAGCTTTGGCGGCTAGGGCATCGCGCGCGGCCATGGCGTCGAACAGTTGCTGGACTACGGCGTCGGGTCCCACTTCAGGTGCTGGAGCGGCGGAAGTTTCAGCAGGTTTCTGCTTAGGTTCGGCAGGCTTGTCTTGCGCTTGCGAGAGAGACGCGGCTACCAAGATGGCTAACAAGAATCGGCTCATAGCCGTCAGTGTACGCCACCCATTCCCAACGCCTGTAGATAGCCGTGGTTCAGAGAGCAGCCGGCAAACTCGATCTTGGCGAGTAGGTCTTTGAGTGCCTCGCGCGAGTGTTCCAAAGAAGGCCGCGCAGCGATGCGCTTTTCGGCTGCGCCTGTTCCGCTTGGCATACTAGCGAACGCGGTGATCTCATCCCAATGCGAAGGCTTCGCGATAGAGACCATACATGATGTCTTCTCCATTTTCTTGTACGGCCAGAAACACCAACTGACGGAGTTCTGTTCTAATGTCTGCACAAACTGGCCAATCCACTCGTCGGTGTTCTCACCGGATTCACCAAGCCAGATCGGGACGTCGTAGCGGTCTCGGAATTCGAGGTACTCTTGGATCGAGTCTTGCGATGGTGCGATCCAATACTTGTGAAATTGGTAGACCGATTTCGGATCGAACGGTGCGCCGAAGACCTTAAAATTGCTGGCCCATTGTGCCTTCGAGGAAAATGAGATGCTCGGCATCGACCTCGCGAATGGCGCGAGTGATGCGACGGTAGAGAGGTTCCAACTGGCTGTTGTATTTCTGTAGCTGTTGAAAGTGGGGGATGGGTTCGTTCAGGAGGTCGTAGCCAATGACCGTGGTGTCATCTGAGTGGTGTTCCGCGATGCGCTTCCACACCTGGCACAGTTGCTCTTTGTCTTTCTCACTTTCATAGAGCCAGGGATAGCCCCAGCTATCGTCGATGTTTGTTCCGGTCTGGCCGCCGGGCGCACAGTGCATGTCGAGAATGACCCAGAGGCCGGCTTGGCGGCACCAGCCGATGACTTGATCGAGTAGGCGAAAGCCCTCGTTTCCACTTACAAAGAATTTGTAATGGAATGGGATTCTGACCGAGTTTAATCCTGACTGCTTCAGAAATTTGATGTCGGCCTCTGTGATGAAGAGGCGGCGATAATCGTGCCAAAACGTTTCGGCTTCGGTGGGACCGACGAGCTCATTGACGAAGGCTTCAATCTCGCGAGGAGATTGCGGGCCGCCTTCGAACAGGAACATGTAGCCTTCGGGTTCTAACCAGTTGCCCAGATTGATGCCGCGGAGCAACAACTTCTTTCCGTTGGGATCGAGGAGCGACTTGCCCTCCGCGCGCACAAACTGTTTGGCCGACTTCTTGGCAGGCTTCTTAATAATTGTCGGCCACACAGCGGCGGAACCGAAGGCTGCCACAAATCCGCGTCGGGTAAATGTCATCTCTGACACATTATCGACGAGGGGCTTGGTCTACTTGGCGGCTTTCTCGATCTCGTCCCATTCGCTATCGGTCAACTTGACTTGGGCTGAGGCGACGTTTTCTTCGAGGTGCTGGATGGAGGTTGTGCCGGGTATCGGCAAGATCATGGGCGATCTACGCAGAAGCCAAGCGAGCGACAGTTGAGAGACGGTTGCGCCATTCTTCTTTGCGACGGCGTCGAGTTTGCCACCGGGATTTGCTAGTTTGCCGGCGGCCACCGGGAACCAGGGGATGAAGACGATGCTGTGTTTGGTGCAGTAATCCACAACGTCGTCGTGCTCGCGATCGCCTATGTTGTACCGGTTCTGGACGCTGACGATGTCGATCACTTTGCGCGCTTTGTCAATCTCGTGGGGCTTGACTTCGCTTAAACCAACGTGACGAATCTTGCCTTGCTCTTGCAGTTTCTTGATGGCGCCCAAGGACTCTTCGACAGGCACCTTCGCATCGATCCGATGCAGCTGCCAGAGGTCGATGCGCTGCAGCTTTAGACGGCGGAGACTCATTTCTACTTGCTGGGTTAGATATTCAGGACGACCGACCGGCAACCATTGATTGGGACCTTGGCGGGTCAGGCCAGCTTTGGTGGCAATTACCACACCTCCGGCGTAGGGAGCGAGAGCTTCGCCGATGAGGCGCTCACTCACCTCGGGACCGTACGAGTCGGCGGTGTCGATGAAATTGACGCCTAATTCGACGACGCGTTTTAGGACGGCTTTGGCCGCGTTAGCATCTTTGGGCTCGCCCCAGATTCCTTCGCCGGTAATTCGCATGGCTCCGTAGCCCAGGCGGTTGACGGTGAGGTCGCGACCGATGTTGATTGTGCCGGCTGCATTTGCAGTTAAGACATTTGTCATAAGGGTTGGATGCGCAGAAGGCGCAACATGAAGCCCGGTAATTTACGGGTTCGCCCTTTCTCGCAAACCGGCTTTGCTGAGTAGTTCCAAGAACTGGCGGCGGGTGCGCATGTCGATCGATTGGGCGACTAGCTTGCCTTGGCGATCGTAGATGAAGCTTTTGGGGATGCCGTCGACGTGAAAGGCATCGTTTACTTTGCGGCCGGGATCGAGAAGGATCGGATACGAGACACCATGGGTGCCGAGGAAGGTCGTCACGGTGGCGGGTGGTTCGTCGGAGATGGCGAGCACGATAAGACCTTGGGATTGGAAGCGTTGGTAGAGGGCATCAAGATCGGGCATCTCTTTGCGGCACGGCGGGCACCAAGTGGCCCAAAAGTTAACGAGGACGACGTGGCCATGCATGTCTTTGAGTCTCCAGGATTTGCCGGTGATGTCGGTCAAGGTGAAGTTGGCGTTTTGGCGGTCGCGGTCATGGGCTTCGAGATCGGCCATGGCTTGCTTTAGCTGAGCGTTGTCGAAGGACACTTGCACGCCTTCGTAACGGATGAGTTGCGCGAGTTCGGAATAGGTGTTGGCGTCTTGTGCCGGTTGTTCGCTTAACGCCTCAGCGAGAGTGGTGCCAACTTCCTGCAAAGTGTCATGGCCGAAATCGCCTTCAGTTGAGAGACTGGCGAGTCCGTTGGCTAGCCGCACCTTGGCGGTGTCGGGAGGAAGGTTGCGGATCTCGAGGGCGATTTTTCTGGTGACTGCGCCGCGCTGGTCGTCGGAGACGCCTCGGAGGCCTTTGAGTTGCTCGATGATGGGCCTTTCCTGGTCGGTATAGACTGGCCCTTTTTGCTGTGCTGGCAAGAGCGTGGCGAGAGTTGAAAAAACGAAGCCAAACAGTATGGGTTTGAGCATGGTAGTTAGTTTATCGGGTTGTAGCTAGTGATTTTAGGCGGTTTCGGCTTTTGTAAATTCGAGGAAAATTTCGGGTTGGTCGGTGGCCTGAGGGTTGGACGAGTGCGGTGGGTTGCGGCGCTGGATCTGACACTCACGCACGTTACGATGCCGGCGCAAATGAAACTGGCCGTGTTGACGGCGGTGACGAATGACACAGCGGGCAATCTTTCGCGAGTGGAAACCGGGGCTTGGCTCATTTTGAGTTCGAGCTATTACAACGTCTGGCA
>PMQB01000522.1 GCA_003169195.1 Bryobacterales bacterium | reverse complement strand
CCATGCCGCCGAAGTTCTGAATGGCGTTGAGGCGCTTGACGATGACTTTCTTGCGACTCATAGCGATGGCGCCTTTGGAAAGACAGACGGAGACGATCATGGGAAGCATCTCTGGAGTGAGACCTACTGCGACGGCCATGGCGAAGAAGAAGGCACCTTTCCAATCGTGTTTGGTGAAGCCATTGATGAGGAAGACTAACGGCACCATGACGGCCATGAAGCGGATCATGAGCCAGGTGAAGCGGGTGAGGCCCACGTCGAAACTGGTGGGCGGAGGTTCTTGCGAAATGGAGCCGGCCATGCTGCCGAAGTAAGTATTGATACCGGTGGTAACAACGGCGGCTGTGGCGGTGCCGCTTTGCACGCTGGTGCCCATGAAGCAAATGTTCTTCAGCTCGATGGGAGAGCTGACGGGTTTGGTTTCAGCGTCGTGGAATTTCTCGACGGGCAGTGACTCGCCGGTGAGGCTGCCTTGACTGACGAAGAGGTCTTTGGCTGTTAGGACGCGGACGTCGCCTGGGATCATGTCGCCAGCGGAGAGTGTGACCACATCGCCAGGGACCAGTTCGCGTAAGGGCATCTCTTTGGGAGTGCCGTCGCGAGTGACGGTGGCGGTGACATGGATCATGGCTTTGAGCTTGGCAGCAGCAGCGTCGGCGCGAGCCTCCTGAAAGAAGCGGAGTGTGACGCTGAGGAGAACCATGCAAGCCATGACGGTACCGGCGCGGGCATCGCCGGTGGCGTAAGAGATGGCGGAGAGCGCAGCGAGTAAGATTACGAGCGGGTTGCGCAGGATTTTGAGGAGGCGGGTAAATGAGCTTTGCGGACGCTCTTGAGCGACTTCGTTGGGACCTACGGTCCGTGCGCGGTTCTCGGCTTCGAGTTGAGTGAGGCCCGTGGCGGAGGTGGCGAGGGACTTGAGGAGATCGTCACCGTCCTTTTGGGACGCCGCGAGGACGGCCGGAGAGACGTGAATGCCGGGTTTGCTGGGAGTGCCCACCGTGTTGAGCATGGCACACTTTGTGTTGCGGCTGTGTGACGGCGGTCTCGAGGCAGAACGTCAGAGGAGCCGGAAGTTGACTTCTACTTGCGCCAACACGATAACGGGCTCGCCATTGAGGGTGCCCGGAGCGAATTTCCATTGTTTGACCGCTTCCACTGCTTTTTCATCTAAGCCGAGGCCGAGGCCACGAGTCACTCTAACATTGTGAGGTACGCCGTCGGTACCGATCTCAAGAGAGAGACGGACTGCGCCGCTGTATTTAGCGAGCCGGGCGTCTTCGGCATATTTGGGTTCTATTTTGGAGATGAGACGAGGCGCCTTGACCTCGCCACCAATATGGCGAGCAAAGGGACTATTTGGGTATTGCGCCAGCACTTGATCGCCTTGGATGCGGCGTAGGGTAGCAGACTGCTCGTTTAGTTTAGTTGCTTCTTCGGTGCGATCAAGACTGCGGAGAGCAGAAGCGTACAAATCCATGATGGTGGCAGTGAAGGGAGAGTCGGGGAGGACCACATCCAAGGCGCTTTTATAGAGAGCGGCGGCAGCTTCCCAATCATTTTGGTGGTGTTTGGTGATGGCGAGCCACATTAAAGGCTCGGCGGCATTCTGTGGATCGGCGGCTTGGGCGCGTGAGAAGAAGTTGGTAGCAAGATCGAAGTTCTTGGTGGAGAGAGCGTCTTTACCTTGCGCTAGGAGGTGAGCCGCATCGGCATTGTCGCTAGATTTGGACTGAGCGGGGTTGTTCCGAGCTTGCAGGGTGGCGACGGGAACGAGAATCGCAAGCGCGAGCAAAGTTGATGCGAGGGCGATGGATGGCCGGAGAGCCATGCGAGTGCGTTCGGAATCGAGAATGGCGGTGAGACGCCCTTCCAATTGGGAGGTGCGGGCCATGGCCAAAGCGGCTGTTGGAGAATGCATGGATTGCGCGATGGCAAGGAGATGACCAGCGTAGTCGGAGGCTGGTTCACCTGCGGTGAGAACCATATCATCGGCGGCACGCTCTTGTTCCTTGAGGGATTCGCGCCAGGCGGTCCAAACGAGCGGATGCCACCAATAAAGAGCTAAGACGAAGCGTGCAAGTAAATGAGTCATGCCATCTTTGCGATGAATGTGGGCGAGTTCGTGGAGTAAGACAATGCGGCGGCGTGCGGGAATCCAGTCGAGCGCGTCGGAGGGCAGCAGGATGACGGGGCGAAAGACACCGTATGTGATGGGCATGCTGCCTGGAGTTGTGAGGCGCAGATCTACGTTTCGGTCGACCTCTGGGAGTGTAAAGGGTTGCGCTTTACGTCGGAGGCGTTCGACTGTGAGCCAGCCGAGCAACATTTGGAAGAGGCTGATGGCTGTACCTAAGAGCCAGAGAGTTGCGAGGAGAGAGCCGCTGTTCGTGAGCCATTGTTTCGCGTGTACGGGCAGTTTGCTCTGGGCAGTTTCGGCGGAGGTGACTTGAACTGCAGACTGCGCGTCTGCACGAAATAAGATGTCGTTCGGCCAAAGCGCTATCGGCGCGAATGGCAAGGAGGGCAGGGCGCTTGAGAGGAACGGAAGCAGCAAGATAGAGGCGAGGGCGAGACACCACACCTGGTGGCGAAGGGCGGCGGACTTAGTGCGCAGACAAAGGGTTGCGAGCCAGGCGGCAGCTAAGAGAACGGTTATCTTGCAAGTTGCTTCGATTACGAACGGGATGTGAATAGGCACTCTACTTTCCTTCTTTCTTGGCGTTTTCAATCATTTCAGACATGCGGTCTAATTCCTGGCGCGTGAGCTTTTTGGCGGAGACATCGAGCAGGGCGGCGACCACTTGTTCAGGAGATTCGCGGAAAAATGTGTCGACCAGGTGCTTGACGGCGGAGCGTTTGGCTTTGTCGCGATTGACGACGGGCGCGTACACGTACTTCAGTCCTTCGTTTTGATGGGAAACGTGGCCTTTCTCTTCGAGGACGCGCAGCAAGGCGCGTACGGTGGAATACGCGGGAGCGTCGGCCATGGCTTCCAAGACTTCGGAAGCGGACGCTTTCCCGCGCTGGTAGAGAATCTCCATGATTTGCCTTTCACGGCGGCTGAAGCGGGTGGGGGTCATGCCGCCTGATCCGTCTTGTGCTGAAAAAGTAGCATATGCTAAAAAAGTAGCAGAAGACGGCGCTGGCGTCAAGAGCGAAGTTGAGACTGTTCTTCGGGAAAATTGAGGCAGGCAAACGGACCGAAGGCGTCGCGAGCGGCTCTGTCATAGGCACGAGCGGCGTCGTCTTCGTTTGCGAAGCAACCGAGGCGATTGACAGTTCCTCCGACAATTATGGTGGATCTCCACTGTTCGCGGTTTAACGTTTTGTAAACACCTTTGAAGCGGGAAGTCGATTTAGGAGTGATGGATTTGGCGATCAGAATTCTCGAGTAGGGGATCGAGAGCAGGTTCTTACCGCAGTTGTTGAATAAGTTGCCATCCTTGTGTGTCACTCGACCGCTTTGATTGGGCAAGATGACGTAATGCATGTGAATTCTACGGCCGCAGACATAAGCTACCGGGCAAGGGAAGCTGCCGACGTTTTCGGCGCGCCAGGTAAATTGAGAGATCAAGGGAAAGTCTTTCGCGTCGCAAAGAGCGCTGGGGCCATTGAGGACGGGGATGGTTTGCGGGCCGTTTGGTTGGTCCAGCTTTTCCACTGAGCGGGATACGGGCTCGTCCTTGGCGGGAAGGGTGGGTACGGTTTCCCGGTTCGATGCGAAATTCAGATAAGCAAATTCGCCGAAAGCCGAATAGGCGGCCGCATCGTAGGCGCGGGCCGCTTTTTCCTCGTCGCTAAAGTAGCCGAGCCACTGACTTGTTCCTGCCACCTTGATGTGGGCTTCCCAGTTCTTGTCGCGCTTATTCCAGGACACGCCTTTGTATTGAGACGAGCATGGGCGCTTCGACCTTTTCGGCTTTGCCGCTTCCACTTGAGCGCTTGACGCGGCGCGCAAGTTGGCGCGGCAATTATTGAAAGCATCGCGGTCACGATGGTTCACCTTGCACTTGTTTTCGTTGCGCACAACCAGTTGGTGCATGTAGATTTCCGTGTCACCCATTGTTATTGTCGGATAACAATTAGGAGATTTGCCGTGCGCGTGCCAATTGAAGAGTGAGAGGAAGACGAAATCTTCTTCATCGCAGCGTGCGTCGGGACCATTCGTAACAGGAATGGTGCGGTAATGCGGGGCAGGTGCAGAATCGTTCGGCGTAACAGCGCGACTGACAGCTTGTGTTGTGGACATTTTCAGGTGTCTCCTTTTGGGTCAAAACAAAAATGGCCCAGCGAGTGAAACTCGTTGGACCTGGTTCATTTTTTGCAGACAAAGGGTCGCGGCTAGAACGAGATTCTGTTCTTGGAGAGGACGGTGAGTGAGCTAACTGCTTTAGAATCTTGAAGTAAAAAATATTATGGGGAGGGGGTCTCGATTTGTGATCGGATTTTGTCGCGCGTTACGTAGGCGGC
>PMQB01000063.1 GCA_003169195.1 Bryobacterales bacterium | reverse complement strand
GCGAAATGGCCGAACCGCTGCCGGTCCGCATCAAACCCCGCGCCATCATCTTTAATCACAAGCAAAATCTGCTGCGGCGTCTGCTCCAATTGCACGTCCAACCGCCGCGCGCCCGCATGCTTCACCACATTGTTCATCGCTTCTTGCGCAATCCGCAGCAACTGATACTCAATCTCCGGCTGGCCCGCCAGCGAAACCGGCGCTATCTTAAACAGCGGCGTCAGCTTTCCTTTTTCCGCCACATCGCGCGCTAACTTCTGCAGCTTGCTCGAAAACTCCAGAGACCCGCTGCTGCCCATATTCCGCAATCCCCACAACGATTGCCGCGCTTCTGTCGAACAGCGCGCCGCATCCTGAATAATTTCGGCCAGCAGCGTCCGCTCTTTCGTCGTCGGCAATTTTGTCCAAAGCGCCTGCAGCTGCATAGTAATGCCCGATAACCCTTGCAGCAGCGTGTCATGCAATTCCCGCGCAATGCGGCTCCGCTCCGCCAGCACTTCATCAAAGCGGTGCTTCAACCGCGCAATCCGCAGCCGCACAAACGCCACAATCAAACCAGCCATCACCAAACCCAACGCTGGAAAAAACCAAGCCCGCTGATAAAGCCGCGGCTCCACCGTAAACCGCAGTTCCGCATAGCGCGTGCTGGCCACGCCATCCGCATTCCGCGCCATTACCCGAAACCGAAAATGGCCCGGTGGCAAATTCGTAAAAAACGCCTCGCGCCGGCTGCCCGCTTCCGTCCAAGTTTTGTCAAAACCGTCCAGCATGTAACGGAAAGTTACCTTCTCAGGCGACACAAAACTCAACCCCGCATAACGCACTTCCACATTGCGTTCCGAAGGCTGCAGATCCAGCCCATCCACCGCCTCGCGCCGCTGTCCGTTCACAATAATCGCTGTAACTTTCGCGGGCGGCGGCGTATTATTATCAACCAACCTATGCGGATCAAGCACCACCAATCCGTTCGTCGTGGAAAACCACAACCGCCCATCCCGCGTCCGGCAAGCCGCCGGCTGCACACCCGACCGGCACTCAAATCGCAACTGGCCCGTACTAAACGGAATGCTGTTCACGTAATGCAGCTTGTGATTCGCAAAGTCATCAATGTCCTGCTCACTCACTCGGAAAATGCCCTTGCTCGACGCCATCCAAAAGCTGCCCGCGTCCCGCACAATGCCATAAATGCGGTTGTCGAACAAACCATCTTTCACTCGCAAGTGAGTCACCGCGCCGTTCTTCCAATGAATTAAGCCCGACCCGTTCGTACCCAACAACGCTTCCTTCCGCTCAACATCAATGTACGAACACACCACCGGATGCGTAATATCCAGCGAGTAAACAGTTTCTTTCCCATCTCGCAGAAATGAGAATCCAGCCGAATCCGTACTGATAAACAAGCGCACCGAACGCCCCGCATTCAAAGACACCACGCCGCCAGCCAGCGCCGTCGAAACATGCACAAAGCGCTTGCCCTCCAGCCGGTCCAACCCGCGATTTGTTCCCGCCCAAAGCACGCCCTGCGCATCCACCGAAAGCGCTCGCACATGCGGACCCGACAAGCCGTTTCGCTCCGTAAATGAAGCCACCACTTTGCTGTCGTGCAAACGGTTCAATCCGCCCATCGATCCCACCCAAAGGTCTCCGCTCGGATCAATCTGCAGACTCAAAATGGAATCGTCCAGCAGCCCGTCTTTCTTCGTCAGCGCACGGAAATGGTGCCCATCGAAAAAGCTCAACCCACGGCCCATCGTGCCCACCCAAAGCCCACCAGCGTTGTCTTCCAACACCGGACCCGTATCGTTACTCAGCAGCCCTTCATTCGCCGTATACGGAGTAACTTTCCCATCGGTAAATTGATCGAGTCCATCCTTCGTGCCCGCCCACAAACTGCCTTCCCGGTCGACAAAAAGCGAAAGCACCACGCTGTGCGACAGTCCATCGCGAGTCCGATACACACTCAGTTCTTTGTTCCTGTAGCGCGTCACGCCATCATTCGTGCCAATCCAAATGGTCCCGTCCGGCCCTTCAATCAGCGACAGCACTTCGTTATCGGGCAGACCATCCCGGCTGGTTAAACGCTTGCTCGCATTCTTCTCAATCTCAACCGCACCGTCCGAAGTCCCCACCCAAACCGCGCCACTCTTCGCACACGTCAGCGCCGTCACCAGTTCATTCGGCCGCATCGCCGCCGCTCGTTGAAAATGCGCGCCGTCCCACGTACCCAATCCGAAATCCAGTCCCGCCACCCAACGCGTGCCATCGCTCGCTACGCATGTATCGCGAATCTGGCTGCTGGGCAAACCATCCTTCGTTCCATACACTCGCAGCTTCCGGTCTTGATCAATGCGCACCAAACCCTTCCCTGTACAGACCCAGGTCGCGCCCGCCGCATCCGGCACAACGCAAAACGCATCATCGGCCGGCATGCCTTCTTTCGTAGTGAACCGCTGAATCTGATGATCCGCACCAATGCGCACTGTCCCGCTGCCTAGAGATGCCACCCACAAACTGCCTTGTGCATCTTCAGCCAGTGATCGAATCAGCGTCCGTTGCAGCCCCGCTTCTTCCGCGCCATCAAACTCGCGAAAGTGAATG
>PMQB01000690.1 GCA_003169195.1 Bryobacterales bacterium | reverse complement strand
TCAACATCATGACGCTTGGCGGATTGGCGCTCGCGGTCGGGATTCTTGTTGACGACGCGACGGTGACGATTGAGAACATCGAGCGGTATTTGGAGGAAGGGCTTCCTCTGCGTGAGGCGATTTTGGATGGTGCCGCGCAAATCTCGGTACCGGCGCTGGTCTCGACGTTTTGTATTTGTATTGTGTTTCTGCCCATGTTCTTCCTGAGCGGTGTGGCGCGCTATTTGTTTGTGCCGCTGGCGGAAGCGGTGGTGTTTGCGATGTTGGCTTCGTACATACTTTCGCGGACGCTGGTTCCTACGTTGGCGATGTATTTGCTGAAGGCGAAAGAGCATGTACAGAGACGTTCACGCAACCCGCTGGTGCTGTTTCAGCGAGGTTTCGAGCGTTTGTTCGAGAAGGGGCGGGCGCAGTATCAGGCGGTCCTCACAACGGTGGTTTGGCGGCGCAAGGTATTTGTGCCTGTCTTCCTTTTGGGTTGCGTTTCGGTGCTGCTTCTGATTCCGTTTCTGGGAGAAGACTTTTTTCCGACAAGCGACAATGGCCAATTCAAGCTTCACGTACGGGCCAAGACGGGTACTCGTATTGAGGAAACGGCGCGGTTGTGCGACTTAATCGATAACTCGATTCGAAGGCAGATTCCGAAGAGCGAGTTAGATACGATTCTGGATAATATCGGCTTACCTTACAGTGGTTTGAATCTCTCCTATAACAACACTGGGCAAATTGGCAGCGCTGATGCGGACTTGCTAGTGAGTCTCAACGAAAAACACGGGCCGACTGCCGATTATGTGCACCGGCTTCGCGAGACTCTACCGAAGGAGTTCCCCGGCACAACCTTCTATTTCTTGCCGGCCGATATTGTCACGCAGATTCTAAATTTCGGCCTGCCAGCTCCGATTGACATTCAGATTGTGGGGAATGATGTGTTTGCAAGCAAGCAGTACGCGGATAAAATATTGCCGCAGCTCAAGCTCATTCCGGGGGCGGTGGATCTTCATATTCACCAGGTGTTTGATCAGCCGAAGCTGCATATTCAAGTGGATAGGACAAAAGCGGCGGGTAGTGGTTTTACACAGAACGACATTGCCAGGAGCTTGCTCACTACTTTAAGCGGCAGTTTCCAAACGCAGCCGACGTTTTGGTTGAACCCGCGAAATGGCGTGAGTTATAGCTTGGCTACGCAGACCCCCCAGTACCGGATTCAGTCTTTGCAAGACCTCCAAAACATTCCCATTTCGGGGGCAGGGCAGATGGCGCCGGAGATTTTGAACGATGTCGCGAGCATCGAGCGCGAGAGCGAGCCGGCGGTGATTACTCATTACAATATTCGGCGAACCGTGGATATCTTTGGCTCCGTGCAGGATCGTGATCTTGGGGCGGTGGGCCGCGACATTCAGAAAGTGTTGGACGCAAACCAGAAGCTGCTGGCGCGCGGCAGTGAAGTGGTTGTGCGCGGACAGGTGCAAACGATGCACGCTTCGTTCGTCGGCTTGCTCGCGGGGCTGGCCGGAGCGATTGTGCTGGTGTATCTTTTGATCGTTGTTAATTTTCAGAGCTGGCTTGACCCGTTCATTATCATTACTGCTCTTCCGGCCGCGCTGGCGGGCATTGTGATGATTCTTTTTGTGACACACACAACGGTTAGCGTTCCCGCTTTGATGGGAGCCATTATGTGTATGGGCGTTGCAACTGCCAATAGCATTCTAGTGGTGAGCTTTGCTAAGGATCAACTACATGAACATGGGAATGCGATCGAAGCGGCTCTAGAAGCGGGTTCTACGCGCTTTCGCCCGGTGCTGATGACGGCACTGGCGATGATCATCGGTATGATTCCGATGGCGATCGGAATGGGTGAAGGCGGGGAGCAAAATGCTCCGTTAGGAAGGGCTGTGATTGGCGGGCTGCTGTTTGCGACTGTGGCCACTCTGTTCTTTGTTCCAAGCGTATTTGGGCTGTTACACAGTTGGGCCGGAACAAAGAAACTGAGCGAGACGGAGCCAGCGCACGCGTCACAGCAAAATTGAGAATAGACTATGCAAGTGGAACAACAACCAACAGAAACGACGCACGCCCAGGGAGAAACTAAGCAAGAACGGAGTGGAGTGGCGCTCAAGGGGCTATTGGCACTGCTTCTCATCGGTGGCGCGATTTTCGCATATGTCATTTGGTCGGGGATCAGTTCGCGGGTCCGTGCGGGTAATACGTTGGCTGCGGAAACGAATCATCTGGCCATTCCGACCGTCTCCGTAATCTCTCCCAAAACGACCCCTGGCGGCGAGGAGATTGCATTACCGGGCAATATGCAGGCGTTTATCGACACGCCGGTCTGGGCGCGTGCCAGTGGTTACTTGAAGGCTTGGTATGTGGATATTGGAGGTCGCGTCAAACAGGGGCAGTTGCTGGCCGAAATTGAAACTCCCGAGGTGGATCAGCAGTTACTGCAAGCTCGCGCTCAACTGCAGACGGCCGAAGCCAATTTGAAACTTTCGGAAGTCACAGCGGACCGGTACACGGAGCTGTTCAAAACGGATTCTGTTGCGAAGCAGGATGTGGATAACGCGGTGCAGGGCGAGGCTGCCAGGAAGGCAGATGTGGCGTCTGCGCAAGCGAACGTGTCTCGTTTGGAGCAACTGGTTGCCTACGAGAAAGTGGAGGCGCCCTTTTCCGGCATTCTGACAGCGCGAAATATAGATGTGGGTGCGCTTGTGAATCAGGGCTCGAATACCCCGGGCAAAGAGCTATTTCGGGTGGCCTCCATTGATACGTTGCGAATTTACGTGAGCGTACCCGAAATGTATTCACAAGCGGCCAAACCAGGCGTACAGGCCTATTTGACACTGAATGAGTTTCCCGGGAGGAAGTTTTTCGGGAAAGTCGTTCGAAATGCGAATGCGATTGATCAATCCTCTCGCACGCTGCTGGTTGAGGTAGACGTGAGCAATCCAACGGGGGAGTTGCTGCCGGGATCTTTCGTTTCGGTGCATTTGAAATTGCCTTCTAATATTCCCGCTATGACTGTGCCCACGAATACGCTGCTGTTCCGCTCTGAGGGGCTGAGAGTGGTGCGTGTCAAGGATGGCAAGGCCGAGTTGGTGCCCGTCATCATGGGGCGTGATTTCGGAGATAGTGTCGAGTTGGTTTCGGGAATTCAGCCGGAAGATAAAGTGATTGTGAATCCTAGTGACTCGATCAGTTCGGGGCAAAAAGTGGAAATTGTGGGTCAGGGGCAACAACAGTGAAGCTGAAATACGCGGTCTCGTTTGTTGGTTTAGTGTGCTTTCTTACGAGTTGTACGGTTGGGCCGAAGTATGCCACGCCCACTGTGCCGAACGCGCCAGCCTATAGCGAGCAACCGCCCACGCAGTTTTCTGAAGCGCAAGGCTGGCAGACGGCGAATCCTAGCGATGCATTGCATAAAGGTAAGTGGTGGGAGATCTTCGACGAGCCCGAACTGAACGGTCTGGAAGAGCAAGTGGCGACGGCGAATCAAAGTCTGAAAATTGCGGACGCGAACTACCGGCAAGCGCGAGCCAATATTCAATTTCAGCGGTCGTTTCGGTTTCCTACCGTGAGTGCTGGAGCATCGATTAGCACAAGTCGGATTTCGTCAAACTATCCGGTAGGTGCGCAAGGGTTGCAATATGGCTTTTTCAGTTTGCCGATTAGCGCGTCCTATGACGCCGATTTGTGGGGACGGATTCGAAAGTCGATTGAGGCAGCGAAGGACCAGACACAAGCGTCCGCGGCTGACTTGGAGAATGTGAAGCTTGAATTGCAGACGGAATTGGCATCTTACTATTTCACGATTCGCGGGCTCGACTCGCAGAAGCGATTGTTAGATGACACGGTAGTTGCCTATCAAAAGGCCTATGATTTGACGAATAATCGATTCAACGGAGGTGTGGCTTCGAAAGCGGAAGTGGCGCAGGCGAAGACGCAGCTTAATCAAACGCAGGCGCAATCTATTGACCTAGGTGTGCAGCGAGCGCAGTTGGAGCATGCCATAGCGGTGTTGACGGGGAGGCCGCCGGAGGGATTTCATATTTCGTTGGCTGAGCTGAAAAGTACGCTGCCAGTTGTGCCGGTGGGTATTCCTTCGGAGTTGTTGCAGCGCCGTCCTGATATCGCAGCAAGCGAGCGCCAAGTGGCGGCAGCCAATGCGCAGATTGGGATTGCCAAAGCAGCTTTTTATCCGGATTTGGTGATTGCGGCCGAAGGTGGGTTGCAGGCCGGGAGTTTTGTGAACTGGTTTAGCTGGCCGAGCCGGTTCTGGGGTTTGGGACCACAATTGGCGCAGACCATTTTCGATGCGGGCCGCCGTAAGTCGCAGGTGCTCATCTCGGAGGCTGCGTATGACTCGACCGTGGCGAGTTATCGACAAACAGCATTGACTGCTTTCCAAGAGGTGGAAGACAATTTATCGACGCTGCGCATCCTGGAGCAGGAGGCGGCCAAGCAGCATGAGGCGACCCAGGCGGCGGAGAACTCTCAACAACTAGCTATGAACCGCTACAAGGGAGGTTTGGTGACCTACCTGGAGGTGATCACGGCACAGAGCATCGCATTGAGCAATGAACGGACCGAGGTAGATCTGATGGAGCGCCGCGTGGATGCGGGTGTACAGTTAGTGCGGGCCTTAGGCGGGGGTTGGGATAGCAGCAAATTACCGACGACGTAAGGTTATTTCAAGCCCATTTCATCAACTCGCGCTTTTCAATCTTGCTTTCGTCGAGTTTGATTCCATAGCCCGACGAATCTGGTAGAGCAAAACGGGCATTCTGCAAAACAGGTGGGGATTGTTCGAAGTGGTGGTAGGATCGCATCTTGATTACTAAATATTCTGCCAGCGGGCACACGGCAGGCGATTGACTCGCGATGACATGAAGAGCCGCATGAATGCTGTGACCGTGGGGGATTACAGGAAGATCAAAGATGGAGGCGAGCGAGCAGATCTTCACCAACTCACTGGTGCCGCCGCACCACTCGGGATCGCATTGAATGACGCTTAGCGCGCCTTCTTTGAGGTAGTCGTAGACCTCCCAGCGCCCCTGGATGTGCTCGCCGGAAGCAATAGGAATGGATGTGCCGCGCCGTAACTCTACAAAACTGCCGATCTTTTCGGCCTGCGTGGCTTCCTCGATCCAGTGAGGACGGTAGCGTTCGACCTGTTTCGCCCACTCCAGGGTGTAGCTCAAATCCCACCCGCTGTAGACGTCGAACATGAGTTCGGTTTCCTATCCTACAGCTTTGCGTAGCAGGCGGACGGTTTCAACATTCTTCTTGAGCCCTTCGTACCCATCACCGGGACCGTAGGCGAGAAACCATTTCTGAAAACGAAAGCCTTCCTTCTTGAATTGCAGCGCCCGCGGTTGCAATTTGTCGGGCTCGAGAGAGAATCCGAGACAGCTCGCATATGCTTCCACTGATGAGCGTGTGGGGCCTCCGAGTAAACGGTAAACGGGCGTTTTGAAATAGCGCCCTCGCAAATCCCACAAGGTGTTGTCAACGGCACTGATGGCCATCAGGAAATGGCCGCGCCGCGAATGTCGATTCGAGCGGTACATTTGATCCCAGAGTTTTTCCTGAGCGAGCGCATCTTTGCCGAGGAGAAATGGCTTCAATTGTTCGTCTACAACAATTGCGGCTTCTTTTTCAATCGGACCATAAAGCCCTTCCAGACCGCCCTCGGCTTGGATGCGGACGTAGAACGAGTTGACCGCAACATCGGTTGGCGTGGCAGCAGGGTTATCGTGATACGGCGCCGGTCGCAGTTCGTCGTAGATGAAGAGGGGATTAGCCTGATATTGAGAGTCTACGCCGCGTTTGGTTTGTCGTATCCCGTGGAACTGCCACACCTCCACTGCTTCAATCCTCAGCGGCTTTGCATCGGCGAGAGCCTTGGAAATAGGCAGAAGCGGAAGCGACAGCATGAAGCCGCGCCGAGAAAGTCTTCTCATCGCGTGATTCTATCTCAGTGTGTGCCACTAGCCGGAACAGGGGTCTTTGGTTGTTTGGATTCCAAGTCTTTCACGGTGGGTAGTGAAGAGGGATCCCACCCTCCGCCCAGATTTAGAATTAGTTGCACGCTGGCTGACATGCGACGTAGTTCCGAAGACACTTGCGACTCTCTGTTCGTCAGGAGAGAGTTTTGAGCGGTAATCACGTTTAAGTAGCTATCGACACCCGTTTTGAAGCGAATCAAAGCGAGATCGAGGTAGCGTTGGGAGGAGTTGATGGCGGTCTGTTGCTCGCCGATTTCCTGCGACAGAATACGCAGAGAAGATAACTGATCTTCTACGGCCTGAAACGAGGTGAGCACGGTTTGGCGATAGTTGGCGACGGCTGCATCGTATTGGGCCTGGGCTTGCTCGTTCTGGCCGCGGCGTGAGCCGCCATCATAGAGCGTTTGAGAAAGGCCGGGGCCTAAAGACCAAAAACGGCTGGGTGAACTGAACCAGTGGAGAAAGCTATAAGACTCGATACCGCCGCTGGCGGAGAGAGTGAGCGTTGGGTAGTAGGCAGCGCGGGCGACCCCAATGGCTGCGTTAGCAGATGCAATGGTCCGTTCTTGTGCCGCAATATCCGGTCGTCGCTCAAGCAAAGTTGAAGGAACGGCCACGGGTATCTGCGGAGGGTTCGGGTTGAACGCGGCCTCGGGTATGGATAACTCGGCGGGAGGCTTGCCGATCAACGTGGCGATGGCGTGTTCGTACTGCGCGCGCGCCACTCCTAAGTCAGTGGCCTGTGCTGTAGCCGTATCCAATTGATTCTGTGCTTGAACGAGGTCTTGTTCAGAATTTATGCCGGTCTTATAGAGCGTGTTGGTGAGATCGACGTTCTGACGGTAATTGACCATGGTGTCGGTGAGAATCTTGCGCTGCATGTCGGTAGCACGAAGTTCGAAGTAGTCGGTGGCTAAGTCGGCTTGCGTTGTGAGGAGAGCCGTGGCCACATCGGCGGCACTTGCCTGGGCACTATAAGCTTCCTCGTTGATGGTGTTGCGAATCCGATGCCAGAAATCGGGCGTATAGGAAACATCGAACGGGAGGGCATACAGATTGTTGACGCCACCGCTCAGGCGGGCTATGGTGCCTGAACTACGTGAGTCAGTGAGGCCCGGGGAACTGCCGATAGTCGGATAAAGCGCAGAATGAGCAATCACAACGAGTGCGCGAGCAGCGCGAAAACTTGCCTCCGCCGCCTTGAGGCTCTGGTTCGAGATGGCTACCTGCTCCTCTAAGGCGTTGAGTTGAGGGTCGTTATAAACCTCCCACCATTTGCTGCGGATTTTGTCATCTCCAGGCTGTGCTAATTTCCAGCCGGTACCGTCTTTATCCATGGTTTCTTTGTAGGCGGCAGGGGTGGCTGCGGGAGGACGCGCATATTTCGGCGCCGGATTGCAGGCGCCGAGAAGAAGCAAAGCAAGAACTGATATAGATAAGAGCTTATTGTTCGATGTCATCACTAACCTGAGTAATCCAGCGCTGCAGATAGACTGGGCAGTTCACCACTTGCACGTCTTCTGCCGCTTGTTCGGAAATGTATTGCACTGCTTTGCGATCGACGAGCGTTACCTCACTCAAGTCGATATACACGCGACGGTGCGATTCGCGCGCTTCCACAATGGAGACTTCTAACTCGGCGATCGCCTCTTCGCTCAACTTGCCGTTGAGCAGGAGTGTTACCGATGATTCGCTTGGATGTTCCGCGCTGACGATTTTGTAATGCGGTTGCACCAGTGTTTAGTCTCCTGAGGTTGCCGGGACGGGTGACATAAGCGGTGCGCCGCCGCGTAGTCTTCGTAAGAATCGGGCGAAGCGATCCATATAAAGGTAGATCACCGGTGTAGTGAATAGAGTGAGTGCTTGGCTTACGATCAGACCGCCGACGATAGTGATGCCGAGCGGACGCCGTAATTCAGCGCCGGTGCCGGTGCCAAGGGCCAAGGGCAAACCACCTAGCAGCGCGGCCATGGTGGTCANNCATCATGATGGCGTTCTTCTTCACCAGTCCTATGAGGAGAATGATTCCGATGAGAGCGATGACACTCAGATCGTTCTTCGTGATCAGTAGAGCAAGAAGCGCTCCAACTCCTGCGGAGGGCAATGTGGAAAGAATTGTGATCGGGTGAATCAAGCTTTCATACAAGATGCCGAGGACGATGTAGACTGCCGCCAGAGCTGATGCGATTAGGATAGGCTGCGAATCGAGCGACGCTTGAAAGGCTTGCGCTGTGCCCGTGAAACTGGTGTTGATGGTAGTGGGAATGCCCGCGCTTTGTCCGTTGTCATGAATGGCATTCACGGCGTCTCCGAGTGCGACTCCGGGAGCCAGGTTAAACGAAATCGTGACCGACGGAAAGACTCCAGAGTGATTGACGGTAAGGGCGGCCGTGGATGGCCGCCTGCTGGTGAAGGCGGCCAACGGTACCGCGGCGCCGCTGGTAGACGGCACATAGACCTGATTCAAACCTTCAGGGCTTTGCCAGAAAACCGGATCGACCTCCATGATGACGTAGTACTGGTTCAAGGAAGAAAACGTGCGGGCTACCTCACGTTCGCCGAATGCGTCATAGAGAGTGTTGTCAATGGCGCTAGGTGTGATGCCGAGGCGCGATGCGGTCGGCCGATCGATGTTTAAGCCAGCTTCGAGACCGCTATTTTGCTGGTCGCTGACGACATCCGTGAGTTGCGACATGCGCTTCATCACGTTCAACATAACTGGCGCCCAATGAGTGAGGTCTTCGAGTTTGTCGCTTTGTAAAGTGTATTGGTACTGGGCCGCGCTTTGACGACCGCCTACACGCAGATCTTGCGCGGATTGCAGAAATAGAGTGATTCCGGGAATGGAGTTCAGCTTGGGGCGCAGGCGAGTAATGACCTGGTCGGCGGTGGATTTTCTTTCGGTTCCCCAAGGCTTTAGCGTCATAAAACAGCGGCCCGTGTTCATGGTGGTGCCGCCTCCGCCCCCACTGAAGGCTTGGACAGTAGCCACGTCGGGATCTTGCTGTGCGATTTTCGATAGCCGTGTTATCTTGCCCTGCATCGCCTGGAAGGAAATGCTCTGATCTCCAATGAAGTTGCCATTTAGTCTGCCGGTATCCTGCTGTGGGAAGAAGCCTTTCGGGACTATCACAAAGAGATAGACATTCAGCGCAAGAGTAGCTATGGCAATCACCAGAACAATGGCAGAATTACGGAGTACCCAGCGCAGCATGTGTTCATAGATATTCAAAATGAACTCGAAGAAGCCTTCGGTTTTGCGGTACAACCAGCCATGTCCCGCTTCCTCTCTCAGCAAACGCGCACACATTGTGGGTGTGGCCGTCAACGACACAATCATCGACAAGACTATGGTGACTGAGAGAGTGATCGCGAACTGGCGGAATAGTCGTCCAACCACTCCGCCCATTAGCAGAATGGGGATGAACACCGCGACGAGGGAAATGCTGATGGAGAGAACAGTTGGACCGATTTCAGCCGCACCTCGCAGCGCCGCTTCCATTCTGTTTAATCCCTGTTCTCTAAAACGCGTGATGTTTTCCAGCACAACGATAGCGTCATCAACGACAAAGCCGCTGGATATGGTGAGCGCCATGAGCGATAAATTATCGATACTAAAGCCGAACAAATACATGACGCCGCAGGTGCCGATGATGGAGACGGGCACTGCTACGGTGGGAATCAACGTGGCGCGGGCTTCTCGAAGGAAGATAAAGACCACCAGAATGACGAGGCAAACCGAGATCGTTAAGGACCTCTCGACGTCGTGAACGGAGGCGCGGATGGTGATGGTTTGATCCAACGTCACGGTGAGTTTGATAGAGGGATCGATGGCGGCGTTTAATTGCGGCAGTGCGGCCTTGATTCCATCTACCGTGTCGATAATGTTGGCGC
This sequence comes from Bryobacterales bacterium, assembly GCA_003169195.1. Classification (GTDB taxonomy): domain Bacteria; phylum Acidobacteriota; class Terriglobia; order Bryobacterales; family Bryobacteraceae; genus Bog-105. Next base: position 2,634 of record PMQB01000690.1, on the reverse strand, counting down.
CAGGTTGGCGGAAAATAATGAGGAGCGCTGCACGATCGCCGTTGGCCAATCCGAGTGATCGAACGGTCTGAACAGAATCACTTACTTTAGCTACGTCACTCAGGTGTACAGCTGAGCCATTTTGATACTTGATGACGATGGGCTGGTAGTCGACAGCATGCAGCGCTTGATCGTTGGCGGTGATCAGCCAGTTATGAAACTTATCGGAGAATGAGCCCTTCGCGAGGTTAGCTGTTTGAGCAGCTATGGCTGTGCGTACCTCTTCGAGGCTGATTCCGGCATGATTGACCTGAGTAGGATTCAGATCTACTCGAACGGCCGGTGCGGAACTGCCGCCTACCATGACTTGCCCCACACCTCGGATTTGCGAGATGCGCTGCATCAAAACACTGGAGGCGGCGTCGTAGAGCTGTGGTGGCTGGAGTTTCTTGGAAGTGAGCGCCAAAATCATAATGGGCGCGTCGGCTGGGTTGACTTTGCGATAAGTCGGATTGCCGGGGAGGTTCGCGGGTAAGTAGCCACGAGCTGCATTGATAGCTGCTTCCACATCGCGAGCAGCCGCATCGATGTTGCGGCTCAGGTCAAACTGTAAGGTGACGCTGGTCTGGCCGAGCGAACTCGAAGAAGTCATCTCAGTCACGGCAGCAATGCGTCCGAATTGGCGCTCTAACGGAGTTGCAACAGACGATGCCATGATTTCCGGACTAGCGCCCGGCAAAGAGGCCTGCACAGACACTGTGGGGAAATCTACTTGCGGCAGAGGTGAAACGGGAAGCAGATTGAAAGCCACCGCACCTGCGAGACCAATGGCTATGGTGAGTAATGCCGTGGCGACCGGGCGATGTATGAATGGGGACGATAGACTCATGGCTAATCTCCCTGCGCCGGAGAGTGCTCCATTCCGGGTCGTGGCGAAGGTCGCTCCGCGGCTTCCGTATCTCGGCCAGCGAATCTACGCGCAATCCCGTCAAAGAAAAGGTAAATCACGGGAGTTGTGTAGAGAGTCAGCAACTGACTGAGGAGTAACCCGCCGATAATTGTTATGCCGAGCGGACGCCGCAGTTCGGAACCGGTACCGTGGCCAAAGGCCAGTGGAACAGCCCCGAGTAACGCGGCCATGGTGGTCATCATGATGGGGCGGAATCGCAAGAGACATGCCTGGTAAATCGAGTCATACGGTGATTTGCCCTCCTTGCGCTCCGCTTCCAGAGCGAAATCAATCATCATAATCGCGTTCTTTTTCACAATGCCGATGAGCAACACGATGCCGATAATAGCCACAACCGTCAATTCCTGGCGGCAGACCATGAGCGCCAGCAAAGCTCCTACACCGGCGGAAGGCAGAGTGGAGAGAATGGTTATTGGATGAATGTAGCTCTCATAGAGAACACCGAGCACAATATACACGGTAACGAGCGCTGCTAAGATCAACAGCGGTTCGTTCGTGAGAGAGGCGACAAATGCTTCGGCCGTTCCTTGAAACGAGGCTTGCATGGCCGGGGGCGGAGGGAGTTCTTTTTCAACCTGTTTAATGGCATCTACGGCCTCTCCGAGCGAGGCATTGGGAGCTAGATTGAAAGAGACAGTGGTGGCCGGAAATTGTCCAATGTGGCTAATCAAAATAGGGATTGAGGTGCTCTGATAGCTGGTGAAAGCGCTCATGGGAACCGAAGATCCCGTAGTTGATCTCAAATAAACATTCTTGAGATCCTCCGGACTGATGCGGAACGCCGGAGGAACCTCCAGGATGACGTGATACTGATTGAGCTGAGTAAATAGAGTTGAAATTTGACGCTGGCCGAAAGCGTCATAAAGCGTATTGTCGATGGTAGTGGGCGTGATGCCCAGACGGCTGGCGGTCTGCCTGTCGATATTGATCGCCATGGCTTTTCCACTGGTTTGCAAGTCGTTCGCCACGTCGGCCAGTTGTGGGAGGTCCTTGAGTCTCTCCGTGAACTTGGCCGCGTATTCATTCAGCTCCGTAGCGTTCGGATCTTCAATGCTGTATTGAAACTCGGTGCGGCTGACAATATCTTCCACTGTCAAATCCTGGACCGGCTGCATGTAGAGGGTGATGCCTTCAATCTTTGCCAGTTCGGGCTGCAAGCGGCGGATGATATCGGAAGCGCTGCCGTCCCGTTGCTCAATGGGCTTCAAGTTGATTTGTACGCGGCCTGAATTCAATGTGGTGTTCGTGCCATCGACGCCAATAAATGATGAAAGGCTGTCGACTGCCGGATCTTTCAAAATTACGGTAGCTAAGCGTTGCTGCAGATTTGTCATTTCATCAAAGGAAACGCTTTGGTCTGCTTCAGAAACGCCTTGGATCTCACCGGTATCTTGAACGGGGAAGAAGCCTTTGGGAATGATGATGTAGAGATAAACAGTAAGCGCCAGGGTGGCGGCGGCTACTAACAATGTAACGGCACGGAAGCGAAGGACGAATTCTAATGTGGTGCCGTAGAATGCAATCGTTTTCTCAAAAACCATCTCCGACGCGCGGTAAAGGCGGCCTTCTTTTGCTTTTTCTTTGTGGCGCAAAAGCTTCGCGCACAGCATGGGAGTTAGTGTCAGGGAGACGACCGCGGAGATAATAATTGTGACGGCGAGTGTCACGGCGAATTCTCGGAATAG
>PMQB01000322.1 GCA_003169195.1 Bryobacterales bacterium | reverse complement strand
CGTGCCGATTTGCCATCCGCCACCGCCGCCGCTTGTTTCTGCCCCACTGTTACTTTCCCAATCACCGCTTGTCCCGCCTGCATCCGCCCATGGAACAGATTCACGTTACCTAAAAACGTCACCACAAATTCCGAAGCCGGTTTGTGAAACACTTCATCGGGTGTACCAATCTGCTCAATGCGCCCCTGGTTCATAATCACCACGCGGTCGGCCACTTCCAGNNTGCCGCTGCCCACCCGAAAGCTGCGATGGATAATGCGACGCCCATCGCCCCAGTTGAATCAGTTCCAGCAGTTCATTCACCTTGCTGCGAATCGCGTCGTTCTTGGGCCGTACTTTACGCGGCCGCACCCGCAAGCCGAACGCGATATTCTCATACACCGTCATGTGCTTGAACAACGCGTAGTGCTGGAACACAAAGCCCACCCGTCGTTCGCTCACCTGCTTGCGCGAAATCTCTTCATCGTTCACAAAGACGGCGGTTTCCGGATTCGGATCGGGCGCGTCCAGCCCGGCAATAATGCGCAGCAGCGTGGTCTTGCCTGAACCGGAAGGCCCCAGCAGTGCCACCAGTTCGCCCTGCTTCACCAACAGACTTACATCTTTCAGCGCACTATAGTGTGCAAACGTTTTGCTTACATGCCGCGCATCAATCGCCATGCTTAAGCCACCTCCGTCGCTGCTGCAATTGCTTGTCGCTGCTCAACGCGGATTCTCCACTCCAGCACCGTCTTCGCTATCAACGTCACCACCGCCAGCAACGCCAGCAAACTCGCCACCGCAAAAGCCGCCGCGAAATTATATTCGTTATACAAAATTTCCACATGCAGTGGCAGCGTATTCGTGCGCCCCCGAATGTGTCCCGAAACTACCGAGACCGCGCCAAATTCCCCCATCGCGCGCGCATTTGCTAACACGATTCCATAAACCAACGCCCAGCGAATATTCGGCAGAGTCACGCGCCGGAATGTTTGCCAAGCCCCCGCTCCCAGCAGAATCGCCGCTTCCTCTTCCTCCGTACCTTGTTCCTGCATCAGCGGAATCAACTCGCGCGCAATAAAGGGAAACGTTACAAACACCGTGGCCAAAATAATGCCGGGCGTCGCAAAAACAATCTGAATTCCCTCCCGCCCCAGCCACGGCCCAAACCACCCGCGCGCTCCGAACACCAGAATAAAAATCAATCCCGAAATCACCGGCGATACCGCAAACGGCAAATCAATCAACGTAAGCAGAAAATTCTTCCCCGGAAAATTGAACTTCGCAAGGCACCACGAAGCCGCAATCGCAAACACCAAATTCGCCGCCAGCGTTACAACCGCCGTCAGCAGCGTCAAGCGCAACGCCGATAGCGCCAGCGGATCACTAATGCTCTTGATGTAAAACGCAAGCCCCTTGCGCAGCGCTTCCGTGAACACCGCCAGCACCGGCAGAAAAATCAGCACGCCCACAAATCCCACCGTAATGGCAATGAACGTATTCTGCATCCAGCGCGGTTCGGTGTGTGGGAAATGTTTCGCGGCAGCCATGCGTTACTCCCTCGCCTTTTGCCGCAGTGTTGACCACCACTGCAACAGGTTCACCGTAAGCAGCAACAGAAACGAACTGACCAGCATCAGCAGCGCAATGGCCGACGCGCCCGGATAATCGTACTGCTCTAATTTCGTCACAATCAAGAGCGAAGCAATCTCGGTCTTCATTGGCATGTTGCCGGAAATGAAAATCACCGAACCATATTCACCCAGGCAGCGCGCAAACGCCGTCACAAAACCCGCCACCAGCGCTGGTTGCAACGCAGGCAAAATCACCCGCCGCAATGCCGTCAGCCGCGGTGCACCCAACAATGCCGCTGCCGATTCCGTCGCCGGGTCAAGATCCTCAATGCTCGGCTGCAGCGAGCGCACAATAAACGGCAGCCCGATAAACATCAGCGCAATCACAATCCCCAACGGCGAAAACACCGCCTGAATCCCCAGCGGCTGCAGCCATCGTCCAACCCAACCGTTCTGCGCGTAGATCGCGGTCAACGCAATGCCCGACACAGCCGTCGGCAATGCAAACGGCACATCCACCAACGCATCTACAATGCGTCTGCCCGGAAATTCATAACGCACTAGCGTCCACGCAATCACCAATCCAAACGCCGCATCCACCAACGATGCTAAGAACGCCGTCCCGAATGTCAACCGCCAAGCTGCTAGCGTTCGCGGATCGAAAACCGCCGCACTGAATGCCGCCCATGGTTGCCCCGTGCCCTTCGCTACCAACGCCGCCAGCGGGATCAGCACAATCAAGCTGAGGTACGAAACCGTATAGCCGAGCGTCAATCCAAAGCCCGGAATGACACTGTGTTCGCGAAGTCGTTGCATCGTCTAGCTCTCAGTCTACGGCTTATAGATCTGGTCGAAGACACCGTGATCCGCAAAGTGTTTCGCCTGCACTTCGCGCCATGTTCCGGCCACATCGCCAATACTAAAAAGCTTGATGTCTGGAAATTTGCTCTTATACTTTGCGAAAACCGCTTGCGATTGTGGCCGGTAAAAATTCTTGGCGCCAATTTCTTGCGCCGGGTCGGTATACAAAAACTTCAGATACGCCTCCGCCACCGCACGCGTGCCGTGCTGATCCACAATCTTGTCCACCACCGCCACCGGCGGCTCCGCCAAAATACTTGTTGACGGATTCACAATCTCAAACTTGTCGGCGCCAAATTCTCGCACCGATAAATACGCTTCGTTCTCCCAAGCCAGCAGCACATCGCCCAAGCCGCGTTGCACAAACGTAGTGGTGGCTCCGCGCGCGCCTGAATCCAGCACCGGCACATTGTGATAGAGCGCGGCAATGAACTCCCGCGCCTTCGTCCCGTCGTGCCCCCACTTGTTCCACGCATAACCCCACGCCGCCAAATAATTCCAACGCGCTCCGCCCGACGTCTTCGGGTTCGGCGTAATCACGCTCACCCCAGGCCGCACAATATCCGGCCAATCATGAATCCCTTTGGGATTTCCTTTCCGCACCAGAAACACAATCGTCGATGTAAATGGCGTGCTGTTGTCCGGCAGCTTCTTTTCCCAACCCGGATCAATCAAGTGCGCCTGGTCTACAATCGCATCCACGTCATACGCCAACCCCAGCGTCACCACATCGGCCTGCAACCCATCAATCACCGCGCGCGCTTGCTTGCCAGATCCGCCGTGCGACTGTTCAATTTCCACTGTCTGCCCAGTCTTCTCTTTCCAGCCTTTTGCGAATTCTGCGTTGATCTCTTGATAGAGTTCGCGCGTCGGGTCATACGAAACGTTCAGCAAATGAAGGGTTGAACGATTCGGCGCGCTCGAACAACCCTGCAGCCCCAGCAAACTCACTAAACCCAAAAACCCAAGCCCGATCCGCTCTACAGTTAAGTTCAATTCATGGTCCCCTGAAAGTCGATAGAATAACTAGGGTATCAGATTTGGCTTATAATGACCATCAGTCTTACAACGCATATGGTCCGCCAGACATTTCAGCGACTCTGCTTGGCTACGTTCTTTGTGGCTTCTGCCACTAGCCAAGACGCTCCCTTCAAAATAGAAGTGCCCAATGTCATCGTCGACGTCGTACTGACTGACCGCAAAGGCCATCCTGTTTATGGCCTGAACAAAGAAAGCTTCACTGTTCTTGAAGACAATGTCGCTCAGGAAATTGTCTCGCTCACGCCTCCTGAACCGCCTGCGCCTGAAAACAACATTACTCCCGCAAAGCGCTCTGAGTCCGAAAGCGTACCAACGGCTGCTGCCACACCGTCCGTCCAATCTCAACGCCAGCGCAAGAGCATCACCCTTCTCATCGATTCCGGTGGTCTTCGTCCTTTCAGTCTCAAAGACGCCTGCACCGCCGCGGCAAAGTACGTTGAAAAAACCGTCCCCATGGGTACCCAAGTTTCACTCTACTGGGTCGACTCCGGCCTCCATTTAGCCGTCCCCTTCACTTCCGATAAGCAGCGTCTCCTGCAAGCTCTCGATAAACTCAGCGCCACGGTGTCGACTGGCCGCATGACGGCTTCCGATCGCGTGCGCATGCAGCAGCGCATTGACGATCTCTTCGTCACCATTCATCCCGAAACCCTCTATGGCAGTGAGGCTCTGGGAGGTCGGACCGACCCCATGAAAGGCGGACTGGTAGTGGAGATGAACATGCTGCGGAGTTGGCTCGTTATCTCCAATAATTTTCAAGCCCGCGCCATCTACATGGCACTCCGCGCCCTCGCTCTCGGCTATCGAGATCTGCCAGGTCGAAAAAGCGTTGTCATTTTCTCCGAGGGCTTTTTACACGCGCCCGACGTTGTACCTCAAAAGCAAGCCGTCATCGACGCTGCTAACCGCGCTGGCGTCTCCTTCTATGTCATCGATGCTTCCGGCCCGCGCTCGCCTATGGATGCCGATGGTCGCGCACCTGACATAGGCGGCCATCGCGCCGACCCGAATCCAAACATCGATGGCTTCAGCAACACCATGGGCCAAGATGTCTTCGACTGGATCGGCACGTTGTCCTCCGACGTCCATAGCGACCTAGGAAACATCGCCAACGCCACCGGCGGTTTCCTCGTGAATAACACCACCCAACTCCTACCTGCACTCGAACGGATCGAGCGAGATGGCAGCGAGTTCTACACCTTGATCTATCATCCAACCAATCGCACCTATGATGGCGCCTTCCGCAAGATCAAGGTGACACTCGATGGCGGCAGCTACCATCTCCGCTATCGCCAAGGCTACTGGGGCATTCCTCCGGGCAGGGAAGTGATGATGACCCCTGGCGGCGCCCAGTTACTCAGCGCCGTTCAGTCCGGTTCGCAAAAATCCACTTTTACTCCAGACCTGCAAGCCGCCTTAGTGCAATCCCGCGATGGCGGCTTTGCAGTCCCCGTTGCTGTCTCACTGCCCGGCCGCGATGTGCCGTTTGACAAAAAGGAAGATCATTACTCGTCGGGCGTAACGATGCTGCTGTTGGCGCGCGATGCCAGTGGCCAACTTGTCTCCGTGTACGAACGCTATGGCGATCTCGCTTTCGACAAGCAGGAATGGGAGACCTTCCGCAAAGAGACGTTCAATGTAAACGGACATACCCCAGTCCCCTCCATGGAACCTCTCACCGTGCAAGCCATTGTGCAATTCTCAAGCAACAACGCCATCGACATGAGTGCACCGGTCCCCGTAAATGCCAGCGCGCCGGATGCAACGCCTCGCCTCACCAGCCTGGTTCTGGCAAGCAAAGTCACGCAAGCCAATTGCGACGCCGACCCTACCGACCCACTCTGTCTGAAGAGCCTGCGCCTCTATTTCCCAGCCCATGCGCGTTTTCTCCCGTCCGATAACTTGACAGTCTACTTCACCGCTCTCGATCTGAAACAAACCGCCAGCGTCGGTGTAACCTTCCAACTCATTGCCGATGACCAGGCATCAAACATCCAGCCCCTCCGCCTCCAAGCCGTTCCCGGAAGTGCCGCAGGCTCACTCAAGGTGTTAGGCTCTTTCGATTTGAAGACTCTCAAGCCAGGTAACTACACTTTGCAAGCGAATGTCGAGGACACGATCTCGCATGCTAGGAGTTCCGGCCGCGCGGCGTTTACTCTGAATCCCTGAAGTACCGTGGATGCCAAAAGTGGTCACTTCTGCCAAAATTGTACCCACCATGGATATCGGCATAAAGCAAGCTAAAACGAACCTCTCTCAGCTTGTCACTCAGGCTCATAGTGGTGATCGTGTGTTCTTGACAAATCATGGCAAGCGAGTCATTGAACTGGTGCCAGTGAAAGAGCCCAACGATTTGCGGCCAAACAGAGGCCTTGGCATCTACAAAGACGCCAAATTGCCTCCGGCATTCGGTAGCAGGAAACAGCGCCGCGCCGCCACGAAATCAGTCCTCAAGGACATGGGATTGACGTGAATCGACCACAGGCCTTGCTCTTCGATACGCAAGCCGTGGTGTTTTGGGCCATAGGGAAAATTCCTGAAGCTGTGATTCGGCGCGTGACGCCAGGTTGTTCCGTTTACGTGAGTGTCGTAAGTCCCTGGGAGTTTTTGCTGAAAACCGCCAATAACGCCACGTCGAGTCGCTCTCAATCTTCGATTGATGCGTTCGGCATCGATTACCAAAAGTTTCTCAACACCATCAAAGCGTTGCAGGCCGTAATCCTTCCGGTTGAGCTTTCGCACCTGAAAACCCTTCGTGCGTTGCCATTCAGAAAACAACATCGCGATCCATTCGACCGGCTGCTGATCGCCCAAGCTATGCAGGAAGATCTAATCCTAGTCGGTGGGGACGAGGAATTCCCCGCCTATCCAATTCCGGTACTCTGGCATGAATTTTCGAAGGGTCCAAGCTAATGCCGGTAGCCTTCCCACTCCCAAGGCGTTACCGTATCTCCCAAAATCTTCTCTAACAGCGCCTTGAACGCATTCTCGCCATTCTCACTATTCGTCAGAATGATCATGCATGTCTTCTTCTTCTCAAAGCAGATCATGTAGTTCTGCGCACCGTCGCCATGCCCTTCTTTGAAAAACGCCGGCCCGTACTGAGTCTTCGTTAACAACCCCCAACCCACCCCATAAGCCAGACCCACCTTCTGCGCCTCTTCGCTCTCCGGTTCATTCAACTTTTGCGGGATTTGATGGAGCGTCCGGATTTCAATGAACGGGGTAAGCATTTCTTGGCGCGTCTGTGGCTTCAAGATCCGCCCACCCAACAGTGCCTCTGCGAACTTCGCCAGATCTTCCGCGCTCGTCGCTAGAGAACCAGCCGCGTTCACCGGCCCGCGTTTCGTCTGCGAGTGAAAACTACCGTCTGCATTGAACCGGTCCGCCACATTCTCGGCAAACTCCGCCCTGTAAATCATCCCGCTCTGTTTCATCCCAAGCGGCCCGAAAATGGCATCTTGCATCAGCTCGTTTAACGGCCGTTTCTTCTGCTGTTCAATCACAAACTGCACCAGCTTGATGCCTTCGCCCGAGTACCAGAACTGTGTCCCCGGTTTGAAATGCAAGCGCATCTTCTTGTCGGGTTCGATCGTGGAAAAATTCAAAAGTCCTGAAGTGTGCGCCAGCAGCATCCGCGGCGTTACCGTGAGCCACGCCGGATCATGCACCAATTCCGCTGCTGTCTCGCGATAGGCGTCGTAGTGGTCCAACGGCTCGGCCAGTTGTTGTGCCACCGGCGTATCGAGCGAAAACTCGCCTTTCTCCACCAACTGCATAACGTACGTTGCGAACACTCCTTTGGTGATCGAAGCCGCCCATGTATTCGTATCCGGCCTCATCGGCAAATCAGGATCACGCCGCCGCAACCCGAAGGCATCGCTCCAAACCAAATGCCCATCATTTAGAACCGCAATCTCTACTCCCGTGACATGCGCTTGCTCCAACGTAGTGCGTGCGAATCCCGCGGCCTCCGCCTTCGAAATGCGGCTTCCATCTAAACGTCGAATCGAGTCCTGTTTTGCAGATGTGATCAGCAACAACCCGGCTGCGCAGATAAAAATACTTCTGAATTGCATCGTTTTCAGCATGGCACGCGCCATCGGGTAAGCTTCCTTAAGTGGATGTCAATACAAACAAAACCGCCCCATCCTCTCTCCATTTTTCGCGATACTTACGCTGCTCGTGTCAACAACTGTTGCCTACGTTACGGCCGGTCAGCCACTAGACGGAAAACTGCTGCGTAACGGCGAAGGCTGGCGGCTTATCACAGCGCAAGCGTCGCCTACTCAACTCAAAACGTCACATCCGGCGCATCGCAAGCGACGATGGTCCTGTGTGCAGCCGTTGTTTCTATGAACGCTGCAGGTGGCTTTGAAATTTCCAAACTACTAGTGAAATTGGCCTGCGCCGCAACTCTAATACAGCTTGTCCTCGATCTCTACGCCGTTCACTTTCCAAAACCAAGTCACGTTGTGGGTTTCGNNGCCGCCTTAACTCGCGGGCCACCATCCTTCCGTGGATGTATAACATTCAAAAGACCGTCGCCACGTGACCACCTATCTCATCAACGGCTGAAACAGCTCCGCCTCGCGCCACCCATTACCTCAGACTAAACCGAGGCTCAAAACCGCGTCTGACCCCTTTATCCAAAAGGGGTCAGACGCAATTTAATCCAATTTAACCTTTTCTTAACCCGCCCATCACATCCCATCCAAATCGCACCACCTTCCACGTGCCCTCATAGTCTCGGGCTACCATTCTTATGTGGATGTGACATTCGAAACCGCCGTCGATGCAATTGTGAACGGAGATCTGCCACTGATCACCGATCTCGTAAGTGGCGAGCCCGGGTTGCCGCGTGCTCGCTCGCAGCGTCCGCATCGCGCCACGCTCCTGCACTACCTTGCCGCCAACGGTGTGGAGGACGAACGCCAGAAATCCCCGCCCAACGCTCCTCAAATCGCGCGTGTCCTACTCGCCGCTGGCGCCGTGCCCGACGCTCTGGCCGAAATGTATGGTGGACAGCACACCACCATGACCATGCTCGTTTCCAGCGTTCATCCCGCCAAGGCCGGCGTCGAAGACGCGCTTGTGGAAGAATTGCTCGATCACGGTGCCGCAATTGAGGGTGTCGGCAGCGGTACCTGGGGCGCGCCTCTCATGACCGCGCTCGCCTTCGGCCACAGTAGCGCCGCCGAGATCCTCGCCCATCGTGGCGCAAAAACCGATCGCCTCGCCGCTGCTGCGGGTCTCGGTCGTCTCCCCGAAGCTACTCACCTGTTACCCAAGGCCAGTCCCATTGAGCGTCACTTCGCCCTCGCGCTCGCCGCCCAGCATGGCCAGGTTGAAATTGTTCGCCTGCTCTTAGATGCCGGCGAAGATCCCAACCGCTATAACCCCGTCGGCTTCCACGGCCACTCTACGCCCTTGCATCAGGCCGTTTGGGAAGGCCACGAAGAAGTAGTTCGCCTCTTAATTAACCGCAAAGCGCGCACCGATATCAAAGACACCGTGTTCCACGGCACGGCTCTCGGGTGGGCCAAACACGCTGGACGAACGAACCTGGAAAAATACTTGGCCTAACAACGGTCACCAACCGACCCGGTTTATTTTCGCCCTCCAACCCATTCAAACCAAAGCCCCACAAGCTTTGGTGCGCTCCGGGGCGTTTCAGCGGAGCGCCCGGCCGGGCTAGGTTTGAACCAGCGGCTGCCTGCTGGCGTCTTCCGTCCAAAACGGATCGCGCCCTTCCGCCACGCCGGAATTTCTCCGGTACGCTCTTTTCAAATTGAATATTGGGTTCGTTTTTTCACAAGCGCCGCAAGCCGCAGGTTGGGTTCGTTTTTCCAAAACCCAACCGCGCTCGAGCTTGGCTTTGAAGCGTAATCTGGCGTATATGCCAATCCGTTTCGTAAAAAACGCTGTTTCTTCGCCTTTTCGCGAATTGGCTTCGTTTTTTTCACGAAGCCCACCGCCACCGTGCTTGGGTTCGAAGCGTAATTTCAGCAATCCCGGCTAAGTTCGTTTCGCAAAAAACGCCTTTTCTTCGCCTTCCGCTACTGTTTTCTGTTTTCCGTTTACTGTTTACTTCTTACAGCGTCGACTTCCCACCCTCGCTAATATAATTCCGATTCCACCCCGGAATCTCCACCGTCACATCCCCCTTCACCACGGCCTGGCATCCCAACCGTGATCGCAGCGTCAAACCCGCCGCCATCTCTAATCGGTCCAGTTCATCGTCTTCCGCTTCCGATAAATTCGCTTCACCTTCCTTCACAACAACGTGGCAAGTGGTGCAAGCGCAGCTTCCGCCGCAAGCATGTTCCAAGTGCACACCCAGGTTCAAAGCAATATCAAGAAGCGATTCCGGCTTTCCGTGGTCGCTATAGGGGAGCTTGCCGGACACAAATTCAACTGTCTTATTTTCCGGCAGAAAAGTCACTTTAGGCACACTCCATTGTATGATCCGGCATACTGGAGGTCAGTGTTTGAGGAGATTGAATCTAAACTAATCGCCGCCTTGGAGCGGCAGCTGGTCGAAAAGTTCCAACTTCAGCATAAGGTCCTGTTGGAACAACCGAAGCAGAGTTCGTTTGGCGAACTAGCCATTCCTGTGGCGTTCCAACTCGCGCGCCAACTCAAGCGTCCGCCCAAGAAGATTGCCGAAGAACTCGCCGGCGGCCTTGCCAACGTGCCCGGCGTAGCCTCGTTTGAGATCGCGGGCAACGGATATATCAATGTCCGTCTCAACCGCGCCGAATATGCCGAAAAGCTTTTGACTCAGCAGGGCGGGGAAGCGGCCCCTGCGTCGGGTGGCAAAATCGTCGTCGAACACACCAACATCAACCCCAACAAAGCCGCCCACATCGGCCACCTGCGTAACGCCATCTTGGGCGACACTTTCGTCCGCATGCTCCGCAACCGCGGCCGCCAAGTCGAAGTGCAGAACTACATCGATAACACCGGCGTCCAAGTAGCCGACGTCGTCGTAGGCTTTCACTATCTTGAAAAGAAAACGCCCGCCGATGTGCGCGCACTCATCGCCGATGCCAACACGCGCTTCGATTACCTCTGCTGGGATCTCTATGCCCGCACCTCCTCTTATTACGGCGAGCACCCCGAAGCCAAAACCTGGCGCGCCGATACCCTCCACGCCATCGAAGCCGGTGAGGGCGATCTCGCCGAACTTGGTCACATCGTCGCCGACGCCATCGTCAAAGCGCACTTGAAAACCATGCTCCGTCTCGATATCGAATACGATGTCCTGCCCCGCGAAAGTGAAATTCTCCACCTTAAGTTCTGGGCCACCGCCTTTGAATTGCTCAAGGAACGCCAAGCCATCTTCCTCGAAAACCAAGGCAAGAACAAGGGCTGTTGGGTCATGCCGTCTTCCGCCTTTCGCGAAAGCGCAGTCGCCGGCGATGAAGCCGAAGACATCGACGAAAGCAAAGTCATCGTCCGCTCCAACGGTACAGTTACCTATGTCGGCAAAGACATCGCATATCAACTGTGGAAGTTCGGCCTTCTCGGCAAAGACTTCTATTACAAGCCATGGACCGAATATCCTGACGGCCACCAAGTCTGGGTCACCACCGATCAACCCGTTGTGGAAAAAGCCCCGCCCTTTGGTCGAGCCACCAACGTCTTCAACGTCATCGATTCGCGCCAGTCGTACTTACAGGATGTAGTCGTCGCCGGTCTCCGCGCTCTCGATTTCCAAAAGCAAGCTGACGCCTCCGTCCACTTCTCGTACGAAATGGTCGCCCTCACCCCGCGCACCTGCGTCGAAATGGGTATCCAGCTTTCCGACGAAGACAAAAAGAAGAGCTACGTCGAAGTCTCCGGCCGCAAAGGCTTAGGCGTTAAAGCTGACGATCTGCTCGATAAATTGATCGAAACCGCTCTGGCCGAAGTCGAAAATCGCCATCCGGAAACCGCTCCAGCCGATCGCCAAGCCACTGCCCAAAAGATTGCCGTCGGTGCCCTGCGTTACTTCATGTTGAAGTTCACGCGCAATTCCGTCATCGCGTTCGACTTCCACGAAGCCCTTAGCTTCGAAGGTGAAACCGGTCCCTACGTCCAATACGCCATCGTCCGCGCCGCCAACATCCTGAAGAAATTTACCGACCGCGGCGACGCGCTCCCCGTCTTCCACTCGGTTCTGACCAAAGACATCTTCGCCCTCTGTCTTGAATCCGAAGACCTCTGGCAGTTGCTCCTTTTAGCATCCAAAGCCGGCAGCGCCGTCGAACGAGCTATCAGTTCCGGCGAACCCGCGCACGTGGCCAAATACGCATTCCAACTTGCGCAAGCATTCAACATTTTCTATCACGAACATAACGTCATCGCCGAACAGAACGCCGACCGCCGAGCGCTTCTTCTCTGGCTCACCACCTATGTTCGTCAGCAGTTACTCAAAACGTTGGCAGTTCTGGGCATTCAACAGCCCGCTTATATGTGAGGAGAATAAACTAAAAGTAGATGCCTAGTAAGAATTCGTTTGGTGCAGCGTCGGTGCTGCGTGTCAACAATACCGATTATCAGATCTTCCGGCTCGACGCCGTAGAAAAAGCCGTACCCGGCGCTCAAATTTCGCGCCTACCTTATTCCATCCGCGTCCTGTTAGAGAATCTCCTCCGCTCCGAAGATGGCCGCACCGTCAAAGCCAGTGACATTGAATATGTGGCGAAGTGGAATCCCACCGCCGCCGCACAAGAAGTGAATTTTCGTCCCGCGCGNNTGGCGAACCCGCTGATTCCCGCCGATCTGGTGATTGATCACTCCGTGCAGGTGGATGCGTTTGGTACCCCGCAAGCGTTTCAAGAAAATGCCATTCTCGAATTTAGCCGCAATCAGGAACGTTACGCATTTTTACGTTGGGGCCAAAAAGCGTTCAATAATTTTCGCGTAGTCCCACCCGATACTGGCATCGTTCACCAGGTCAATCTCGAATATCTGGCTAGTGTCGTATTCAGTCAAACGGTGGAAGGCAAGCTGCAAGCCTATCCTGATAGCTTGATGGGTACCGATTCGCATACCACCATGATCAACGGCGTAGGCGTCGTTGGTTGGGGCGTAGGCGGCATTGAGGCCGAAGCCTGTATGTTGGGGCAGCCCATTTCAATGCTGTTGCCGCAAGTAGTGGGCTTTAAACTGAGCGGCAAAATGCCCGAAGGCGCTACCGCTACCGATCTTGTGCTTACCGTAACGCAGCAGCTGCGCAAGAAAGGTGTCGTTGGTAAGTTCGTGGAATTTTACGGCCCCGGTGTAAGCGCTCTGCCGTTGGCCGATCGCGCCACCATCAGCAACATGGCCCCCGAATACGGCGCCACCATCGGCTTCTTCCCGGTTGATTCTGTCACGCTCGATTATCTGCGGCTTACCAACCGTAGCCCGGAACTCGTGCATCTCGTTGAGTTCTATTCCAAGGCGCAAGGCATGTTCCTAAACGCCGATTCGCCCGACCCGGTCTACAACGACACCCTGTCCCTCGACCTCTCCACTGTTGTTCCTTCCATGGCCGGCCCCAAGCGCCCGCAAGATCGCATCAATCTGCCCGACGTGAAGGCAAACTTCCTCAACTCCCTAGGCGCAGCACAGAAGAGCGCAAACTTAGACGTCAATAGTCACTACGAAAGCATGAGCGATGGCGCAGTGGTCATCGCAGCAATCACCAGTTGCACGAACACATCGAATCCGTCGGTCATGATTGCCGCTGGCTTGGTTGCCAAGAAGGCTGTCGAAAAAGGTCTGACCGTTAAGCCTTGGGTGAAGACGTCGTTAGCACCAGGCTCGAAGGTTGTACTCGATTACCTCACCCGCGCCGGTCTAATGCCATTTCTCGATCAGTTGAAGTTCAACCTAGTCGGCTACGGCTGTACCACTTGCATTGGCAACAGCGGTCCGCTGCCCGATAACGTAGCGGCCGTGGTAACGTCTTCCAAGCTCAACGTAGCTGCCGTGCTGAGCGGCAATCGCAACTTTGAAGGACGCGTCAATCCGCAGGTCAAAGCGAATTACCTCGCGTCGCCGCCGCTGGTNNATCTGGCGTCGCCGCCGCTGGTTGTCGCTTACGCCATTGCCGGCCGAGTTGATATTGATCTAACCAAAGAATCTCTGGGCAAAGACAAAGCCGGCAAAGATGTTTTCCTGCGCGATATCTGGCCTTCGAATGAAGAAGTCGAAAACGCCGTCAAATCGTCCGTCAAAGTCGATTCGTTCAAGAAGGAATACGCCGAAGTTTTCACCGGCGACAAAAATTGGAGCTCCATCAAAATTCCCACCGGCGGCAATTACGAATGGACCGACGATTCCACCTACATCAAACGTCCTCCCTATTTCGACAAGATGGTTGATCCGGCAACCTTCGCTCAAGATATGCACGGCCTGCGCGCCCTCGCTGTCCTAGGCGATTCCATCACCACCGATCACATTTCGCCTGCTGGTTCTATAGCGCTCGATAGTCCCGCCGGCAAATACCTGGTAAGCCTCGGCGTTAAACCCGGCGACTTCAACAGTTACGGTGCCCGTCGCGGCAATCACGAAGTTATGGTGCGGGGAACCTTCGCGAACATCCGTTTGAAGAATCTGATGGTGCCTGGAGTAGAAGGCGGTGTCACCCGCCACATGCCCGGCGGCGATCAGATGTTCATTTACGATGCCGCCCAGGTTTATCAAGCCGAAGACGTCGACCTCATGATCATTGCCGGCAAAGAGTATGGGTCCGGTTCTTCGCGCGACTGGGCCGCCAA